>NZ_JXXU01000005.1 GCF_000967495.1 Vibrio neptunius
CCTGAGATGATTTGGTGAGTTTTGCTTCCGATTTACTGGTGTGTGTCCAATTTACTTATAGGTACTTATAGGTGTGTGTCCCGATATTCTAGGTGTGTGTCCCGATATTCTAAGGCTTTCTAGCCAAATCACGCGCGAGAATCAAAGCCAGGCCAAAGACTTGCAAAAATAGACCGATATTTTTGTACCAGGCGATTTTTTCATTCAAAGCCGCCATTACTTCGGTAATGGTAAGGTTGTTGAGGTAGTAGTCATCAATCTGATTACGATAACCCTCCTGAGCCTGATTAATCTGCATCATTAATGGGCTCAAATTTTCACGGCTGATCTGCGGAACACTTCCGCCTAACCAAGCACTGAGTTGACCTTGAAGCACAGTTTGCAGCGCATCATCAATCTCATCATCATCCGCTTGACTAAGGTGTAGCAACATAGCCTCGCGTTTACGCTCCAAGGTTTCGACACTGCTCCATGCGAGCTGAATCGAATAGATATTTTCGTCTTTCTGTTCTGCCAGAGTCGAGAGTTCCGCACTTAACCTGTCTAACACCACACTCGACATTACAATCGCAAGAATGTTGAGAACTAGCCCAACCAATACTAGAGACCAAGCAGGCGGAACTTTGAAAGGCATTACCATAGCTTTCCAAACGGCAGATAAACTAGGTTAAGAACAATCAGTGCCACCATCGTTAGAAAGGTTAATTTCATACCAGTAATACGGCCTTTTAACTTCTCAGCTAATACCGCCTTAGCGTGCATAAGTCGGCCAATGACAAACACAATACCGGCTAGATGGATCATCCAAGGGCTGGCTCCGTTATATTCAACCATCGCCATCAAGAACAAAGTGATTGGAATATAGTCCATGGCATTGCCTTGCGCACTGCGGGCAACCTGAAGGGCATTGACTCCACCATCAGCATAAGCAACCTTGGCACTGCGACGCTGTTTAATGACCTCTATCGACAGCCATATCATCAATGTGGCTAACACCGACGCGTAAAGCGCTGTAATCATAAGTATTTCTCCTTGTTACTCTGATTATTGTAGAGAATAATTTCAGAAGTTATGGAGAAAATCCATGACAACGCCCCACTTATGAGTGGGACAAACAAACTCAAGTCATAATTATTAACAGCAATGAGTGCCATAACCTGAATTGGCAAGACAATGTTAACCTGTGCCTAGGAAAGTCTGCTCAGACAGAAACTGATAGATGTTTCTTCAAGCTTTAAAGTAGGATTAGCAGCGCTCATCCGCACAACACTCATCTTGTAAGAAACCAATCACAGCTTCAAGACACTGATATTCGGCAACGCAATAAAGCGTGCGGCCTTCGCGGCGCTGGCTGATTAGATTGGCCGAAGCCAAACTGGAGATATGATGAGACAACGTTGAGCCGGGAATATCCAACTGGTCCTGAATCGCGCCTACGGTGATCCCCTGAAACCCTGCCTTGACAACACTTTTATAGATGGAAAGACGCGTTGGGTGGCCCAATTCTTTCAACGCTTTCGCGACAACTTCAAGTTCCATCAATCACTCCTAACTCAAAAAACATTTCCAAGATAATCGAAGTATTTATATTTTGCAACTTGCCCAGCAGGACTTCTTAAGAAGGGCATAGCGCTTTGACTGACTCAATATCACAAGGTAACCCTTGGTGATTGCGTTTTATGTTCAAGGTGAAATTCTGAAGGGAATTTCACATTAGCCCTTTACACTTCTGATATAGTCACCAGATAACGTGCGAATTAAGGAGTAAAACATGAGACTTTCATTGATTGCGACGGCGATTGCTCTGCTGATTGGTGGCTGTTCTAACACATGGCAAGGCGTTAAAGATGACTCTTCAAAAGTATGGGACGACACCAAACAAGCCATTCATGAAGCTACCGCTGAAGAGTAAATAACGTGTTTTGTTATAGCCAGAGCCTAAAAACGCTGGCTATAACAACAATAAAAATCCGTATACCAAGAAGATGACAATCACTATATGGCGCTATTCAAACGCTGGCGCTGAGATATGAAGTGATAAAGGCGTAGACCTAAAACGGACACGGATAATCCAAATAAAATCAATCCCCCGCCAAGCATCTCTAAATGGGTTAACTGCTCATTTAAAAGCAGATTCGAGCCGACAATACCCACTACAGGTATCAACAGAGCAAAAGGCGTAACAACAGCAGCTGGATGATTTTTAAGCAGCCAACCCCACAAAGCGAAAGCTGCCAAAGTAGAGATGTAGCTGACATACAGTAAAGACAGCCAAGATTTTTCTGTTGTTGCCAATAACAAAGTCAAAGCCTGATTGGTTTCGAAGTGCCAAGACACCAAGAATAATGGAAGAGGAGGGATCAGGCTAACCCAAATCATGAAATGCAATAAATTCACATCACCTATTTTTTTCATAATCAGATTTGAGACTGCCCAAAAGGCCGCAGCACATAAAATAAGCGTTATTCCTAAAGCGGTTGCATTGCCTCCCGCGGTATAGAAAAACAGACTGAATCCAATGCAGGCGAGTCCCATGCCAACCAGTTGGTATCGGTTCATTGATTCTTTCCACAACACGACGCTGAGCAAAATAGTAAATACCACTTGTGCTTGCAGTAATAATGAGGAGAGCCCCGCTGAAACATCAGACTCCATCGCCACAAATAGGAAGCTAAACTTAAGAACTCCTAAAAACACGCCAACACCAATGACATTCCATACAGAGGTTTTAGGGAATGGAACAAAAAACACTGCGGGTATCGCAACCACAAGAAATCTCAGGCCAGAGAACAAAATGGGTGGGATCTCTTCAAGACCAAACTTAATAACAGAGAAGTTTAGCCCCCATATCAAAACAACGAGAAAGACACCAGCCAGGCTTTTGAAATCCATTTCCACCTCTTTAAGCTTTGTTACTATTTTTGATAACCTCTACTATACGCTTAACTTATGTTTTATCTCACCTTATATTTTCATTTGGGTTCGAGCGACAAAAAACGAGTCGCTTAAGCTGGTTAGCTCATGGAAATCTAGCCGCTGGGCAAAGCGCAATTGGGTTAAGAGTACATCGTCACTATCATTCGTTCAGCTCTAAAACTCACAAACTTCGAGCTGAAACCACAGCCGCTAACGACTTCTTCAGCACTTTGGCAAGTTACCTCTACATACCCTACTATTAACAAAAATAATAATATAGGAGGTATGGGTGATGATACGAATACTGACTGTTTTATCTTTGTATTTTGTGAGTTGTATTTCTTATGGTAAAGAAACACTTAACATTGTGTACTATGACTCTTTCCCGCCATACTCCTATAAAAATTCGAGCGGCCAGATGGAAGGGATCTTGGTTGACATTGCCACGGAAGTGCTGGAAAAGAACATGGGATTAACCGTCTCTCACCAAGGGTATCCTTGGGGAAGAGCGCAAAGGATGGTGTTTAACGGTCAAGCTGACGCTTTTATTTCTGTCCCGACAACAGAGAGACTCGAGTATGTTAATGCCGCTGCTGTCCCCGTTGTTATTGGACCAATAACCTTGTTCACCTATAGAAATCACCCCAATAAGCAACAATTGGAAAAAATTTCAGGTATCGAAGACCTTAAAGCCTATACGATTCTCGATTATGTAGGGAACGGTTGGGGACAGTCTCATTTCCCACCAGACAGTTACACTCGAATTCTACAATCCGACCTCTCCAGCGCTTTGAGAATGCTTGCCAAAAAAAGAGGAGACGTGGTCGCCACTGACAGGATAGTGGCAGATTATCTATTGTCTAAATACGATAAACGTAGTCTAGTAGAGGAAATTCCCATCACCCTAGCGACGGTCTCATTCTCACTTTGTATTTCCAAATTGTCGCCGTTTAACCATATCTCTGAGGAGTTTTCCGAGAAAATGTTAACGTTTCGTTCGCAAGGGCGAGATAAAAACATACTAGAACGCTACAAATAGCATTACCCTAAACAGCTCAAATACGTTTCCTATTGCTAGGAAACGTATTTAACGAGGCACTATCCCTCTATGCTATTGTACGATGGCATTTTTGAAGAAACAGAAAAAGCCGTCATCTTTCGCTGTGAACTTAACCCCATTATGATAAGAGAATGCGGTACCTTTATTACTGTTCAAGCGTGCACCAAAGCGCTGATAGTACGTTGCAGTACGACATATAAAATCCATTCTTCCTTGTCTATCGTAGCCGTTCCCCTCTAACAGCCTACCAACAATGGAGTTGGCGCTATCTCCTAAATAGGGAATTTCTCTCTGCACCTCTAATTGTGTGTAGTTCTCATTTTCATCTTGAGAAAGTTTATAATGATAGGTCTTACGCTCGCTGTCCAACCCCGCAGAGCTGTAAAATACATGGACTTCTTTTCCCATTGTTAATGCGGTCAATTGTCCTTCCCACACTCCTTGGCTTCCATTAAAATTGGAGATGATTTTTTCAACCGAGCCATTAATCACTTGATAAATGTGCCTTCTAGTAAAAATAATAAAAGTAGGTGAACTGAGGCCGTTGATCGCCACAACGTCTACACAACTATCATATCCTCCATTGAGCCAGTCCAATGTGAACAACACATCACCAGGGGCTTGAGTCAAGCCATGAGTTAGATATGCTTCCCAGCGACTACCCGGTTCAGCCGCAAGAAAGACCGCTTGAGAACGTCCATAACGGTCTGTACTTTCAACCGCATGAGCACAATGTTTATCAGCATAACCGGTATAGAAACCCTCCAAACGTTGGTTAGTACCAGTACCGTTTGTAAAGAAGTCATTTTTTTTACAATAGGTCACTTTCTTTAAATCGGAAAAGTTGTAAATATTGCCATCTTTAGAGGAGACTAAGGCCCCTGGGTACTTGTACTTTTCTGAATTTCGGTCATCAATAGCTTGTGCCATATTATTCCAATCGGTATCCATAGTGTTGGCATTAAATTGATGCAATCGATTGCCTTGTTCGTACGTCCTAGCGCGACAAATATAAGACCATTGGCCCTGATACTCGAACCTATTTTTTATGTACGTGTTGGTGAATTCAATCACCGGCTCAGGAGGCAAATCTTGCTTTTTAAGCAACGTGTAAATCCACCCTGCAATAGCGACAATAATACCAACTACGGCAACAACAATACCAAGAGGTCCTGCTATCGCTAAACCCATATACGCAGCCACCGTTACTGCCAGTGTGACTGTGGCGACAAGCATGTTAATGGAGGCAAATATAATGTCGCCAATATCTCCTCCTTGTACGGCTTGGTACAGGTTATAGGCGGCAAGCGCGGCCCCTAAAGCGGCTAAACCAATAAAACATACATTGATAACATCAACTAACGCCGTGCCTGAGAGCTTATAAAGTTGAGTCAATACCATCTGTTGTGTGTTATTCGTGAGAACCTTTCCTTTCGGTATTAACTCAAGGACAAATTGAGAGAATTGGTTCATGTACGACGCGGTGACCTGGGAAACGGTTTTCCCGTTACCAAAAATAAAACTCGCTACCGTATCAAATAATGTCGACAATTGGATAAGATTAAGCGTCCCATCGGCCAACGCCATACCTAAGTCAGTCCATAATTGAGGGCTATTGATCGCCTCTCTGTCAGTAGCAGTGGCCCAAGAAAACTGACCTATGGCTAATAAGAATGTAAAGACAGCAACGAGTGAATCGGGGGAAAAATTCGCTTTAGATAACCCAGTGGATCCTCCTGCCAATTCGGGGTACTGCTTAGTGATTAGCGTGTGAACCTGTGAGTCCTGTATAGTGTAGTTTTCAATATTAGCGTAACGCAATGTATCCCAAAGCCCGTCATTCCCATACTTATTGAAGAAGCTGTTCCAGAATGTACCTTGCTTGCCCTTTGTCCCCTTTAGCGTACTGACCACCGCATCGTAGTTGTGCTTATTATTACGAACGGAATAAGCCTCTTTTTGATTGGTACTTCCCCACTTCATACTTATTGCAAATCCAGAATAAAGAGCACCTATCAGCGTACGCTCGAACTGATGCAATTCATCTTTGTTTAAAGGATTTTGAGCGAGCGTGTTTAGCGCTCTAACTTTATTGATGGTGTTGTAGACTCGATGAGATACCGTTTCGAAAGACGACGTGTTTTGTTGAATCTTGGTGTCATCCACCAACTTTTGCAGTGTATCTTGACGTTTGTAATGTTCAACCAGCTTTCTCATCCAAGATTCTGCATCAACAGCGGTGTGTATATATCGCGTCAATTTTTCCTCTTGGCAATGCGCCGCTGCGATAACATACAGCTTATCTATGATTTTTTTATAATCATCCCCTTTCTCAATGGTTTCTATCGACTGGTTAATCGCAATCATATCCCATGAGTTGTAAGACCGCCTTATATGATGAGGAATCCCATCTTGAGTACTGTAAGCATTTTGCAGAATAGCACTCACATACTCTATCATGTTTTCCTGAAAGAAATGGCGGTGGACATTATAGACACTGTTTACAGAGTTTGATTCTCCGGCGCTTAACGCTAAAATAGTACCATTGGTTTTCATGCCTTGCCCAAAACGCCCGCTTAAATAGGTGTTATCTTGATTAAACTGATACTTAAACAATTCTTGGTAAATCACTTGAGCTAAATATTGCGCTTCATCGGTTTTTGATTCAAACGTCACGGGAGGTACACCGCTCACGTTATATGTGGTCCTATTGACATAAAAATTAAGGGAATCGAGCTCTTCAAAGTTTGCACCTGAAGGAGATAACATGCTGGCAATAACGGGGGAAGGGAAAACCGTAGCGGCAGCAGCACCAATTAAGCTCAGAGAGGAATAAGTAATAAAATCTCTTCGACTTTGAGACACTTCTTTGTTAATGATATTAGACAGTATTTTCATTGTAAGCCTCTTATTATTGAATACTAATAATTTAGCCATAGAAAATTGACTGAATAGTAATTACATGTGAAACAAATAATTTTTATCGTCAAGAAAATTTATTTTTAATAGAATAAAAAACCAAACTCTTAATATTTTTAGACGATGAAAGCTAATGACACTAAGCAATAAAGCGGAAAAATTTATTCTATAAGCGAGATTAACCTAGGAAGATTGTTATTTAAACAAGCCGACTAAGTTAAGCCGGCTGTAAAACATAGATTATTCAAGCTCGCTTTATTGCTATTTGTCGTTGGCCAGCAGGCGAGATATTGCCAACAAAAAAGCCCAATGCCACTACGGCTACACCAACAAGCTGAATCCAAAAGATAGTGGCGCCCATAAACAGAGAAATCAGTAAACTAAACACTGGTAACGCGTTAAATAAACTGGTTGTTTTTTTAGGCCCTAGTACTATCGCTCCTTTCATCCAAAAATAGTACGACAAAAGCGTTCCAAACAGCCCCATGTATAGCACGAGTAATGCATCTTGGAAGGTGAGTCGAGTCATATCCAATATTAAATCACCTTCGACAGCAGCAATAACAAACAATTGAACCGCCCCTAGGCACATTACCCAACGTAATTGTTGTTCTACGGGTATATGTTGCGACCAGAGCTTCAAGAGTATCGTGTACAAACACCCACTCAGAAGAGCTAGAACCATGAGTATATCTCCTAGATTGAACGATACTGAAGAGAGCTCACCATGAGTAATCACGAGTATCACACCCACTACACTGATCAAAGAACCGACAATGTTTAACCTGGTAATGTTCGACTTTAAAATCATTGCAGACAGCAACACGCCAGTCAGTGGGACATTAGCCATAATGATTGAAGCATTAGTCGGTGAGGTATACCTCATTGCAGCAAAGATTGAAAAATTCTGGACCGTAACACCGACACTCGCGATGATAAATAAATACACCAAGTCCCTACGGCTTAAGGTAACACTATACTTTTGTTCACGAGTTGTTCTCAGGATGAGAAGAAGGATCGCAGCCACCGCAAACCTTAAACCGGCAGCCAGAAATGGGGATAGTTCAGGATTCATAGCTTGTACTGCGTTAAAATTACTAGCCCAAAAAAAGATGGCTACGACAACGCCTAGTAGTACGGAATTGTGTTTATTCATATTGATCTCGATGAGTTAACTTACGAGACAAAAGGGTATATATTCCAGTAATGAAATTTAATCGTCTTTTTTAATAGGCAGTATTTCAAAAATGAAAGAACATTCATTGGATGACTTGCAACTGTTTGTCTTGTCGTCAAAGTATCGCAGCCTCACACAGGCATCTGAACAACTTGATGTGCCACTTGCCACCCTTAGTCGACGTCTGACCAGACTTGAAAACCAGCTAAATTGTCGTTTGCTCGATCGCGGTACCCATAAATTTTCTCTTACGCCTGATGGTAAAAAGTACCAGCAATTGTGTGAACCACTGATAGTAGGTTTAGATAGGGTCACTGAGCGCTTATCGATGGATAGGCAATCGCTGTCGGGAAACATGAAGATATCTGCTCCAATTAATATGACTCAGGTGTGGTTGAAGCACTGCATCTATGAGTTCGCAGAAAAACACCCCGATATCCGTATTGAACTAGAGATTCAAAACGAAAAAATTGATTTGGTCTCTCACCAAGTTGATGTGACCTTTCGAATTGGCGATTTAATTGAAATGGACTGGATCGCGAGAAAGCTATGGCAATTGCCATTTTCACTATGCGCCTCACGATCATACTTAGATAAGAGCGAGCCAATATTGCATCCGTCGGATCTCGCAAAGCATCGCCTGCTGACTGTCCACACTGATCGCCACTGGAAAATGCACAATCAAAACACTGGGGAGACGTTCTCGTACAACGACACATTTGATTTCTCATCAAATGATGTGCTTCTTATAAGAGATGCAGCAATTCGAGGGTTAGGCATCGCTTGGATCCCGCCCTATTATTTTGCTGAAGAGCAGTATCTTGAGGAGGTGTTACCTGAATGGAAGTCAGCAGATCGTGAAGTTTACATCATGTATCGCGACCGAGACAAACGCCCAGCAAGGGTCGACGCCTTCATCAAACATGTTTTTGAATGGCGAACTCGATTCAATGTTGTTCACCCTGCGTTAGAAACATCTTCCAACAACAGTCATCTTTGAACCTGGGTATTAGGAGGTAATAACGGTAGGTCTGCTTCATGTAAGTTCATGGCTTGTCTAGGGTTCAATTTCCCCACTTTTTTGACCACGATTCGACCAATACAAAAGCAGCGCGATGTTCGCTGCTTTTACATGTCCCTCGCGGGCTTCACCCCGCACGACTGCCATTTGGCACTTCAGACTCTGGCATAGCTAGGCAAGGCGTTATCTTATCTTCGTAACCAATATCAAACAGCATACCTTGAGATATTTCACCAGCCATTGTTCTATCAGCAAGGTTAACCACAAACAACGCTTGCTTGCCTTCAATGTCACGCGGATTTTCTCGTTCCTGCTTAATCCCTGCCAAAATTGAACGCGTATGATCACCAAAGTCGACCATGAGTTTCATCAGCTTATCCGATTTTTCAACCTCGCAGACCTCTGTAATAGTGCCGACTCGGATATCCAACTTGGCAAAATCGTCGTATGTTATCAAGTCTTTGATTGGAGCTGGTTTCATCTATGGGCCTCTATCTATTGGCTTTAATGCCTTTACTCATACTTAAATACATTGATACCGGCAACAAACACAGGTAATAGCGTTACCAGCTCAGCGAGCGTAGCACTATGGCGTAAACCGCAATCACCACAATACTTGCCATGGTTTCTACGGAAATTCTTGCTGCACTTGTTCCTGTACCCAGGTAGGAAGTTTCCAGTACGATGATATTGGCAGCAGGCGGCAGCAGGCAAATTAAAAGCAGCCACGGCAGTTGATGATACAACATCTCTGAGTTTGCTATCTGGCTAATGCCAAAAACGACTAGAACCATTGTACTCAACGTCACAATTCTTAGGACATAAGTTCGAGTGTAAAGCAATACATCGCTTTTCTTTAAACTTGTTTCAGCAAGCCAGATTCCAAGTATCATCATACCCAGAAAGCTCATTAAGAATTTAGACACGACATATAGAGTGTGTCCGTAAACTTCAATGCCTCGTCCAACTGGAATCAACAAACCACCAATCAGTAACGCAATCACTGGCGGCGAAGCCAGAATCTTCAGAATTGAGAATGCCTCTTTCTTTAAATAGTTTGCGCCAATTGAATTACCAACAATAGAGCTTCCGATGTACGCTGCTAACATAAATCTAGCCGCTTCATCGCCCAGCAAAGCGTGAGCAACGGGCAAACCCAACCAACCTATATTGAGATAACAAAAACATAAACTTCGAATCGCATCTTTTCCCATCCAGTGTCGGCAGGAAAATATCGCTAACATAGACATCATCGTCAATACGATAACCCCTATCATTTCCTCTGAATGAAGGGAGATATTCCAGATGATAATGACAGGGATCACCAGCTTAGTAAGTAAAAGGGATGAAAACCTTTTAACGTTTAGCTGCCCTTTGCCAACAAGGAATCCAATAAGCAAATAGATAAAAGGGAGTAACGTTGCCATCAGTACTTTACCTCTGCTCGCTTCGTCCACGGTTTTTCTATCCGTTGAAGGTAAAACCAATTGTCACTCTTGGGCAACGAAGCGCCCTTGTTTAATAAGCCAACTCCTTGACTCTCGAAATTTCCATATATTCGCAAGACTGATGCCTACCATTTGATCAAAGCGCAGATTTTATAAAACCATCAAAAATATGCAACCTGTTTGCCTTAAGACAAAAATGACTAGCCAATACCAACTAGGCAGTTAAAACGCCGTTACTAAAAAAGCAGCTCAAAAGATCGGCAAGTGGTCTCTAGTATTTCAGTGTCGGGTCAATAGTCAGCACTATCTTTCCGACCGCTTTATATTGCTCAGAACGCTGGTGAGCACGCTGGATATCCTCAAGTGGATATACCGTATCTATTGGGATGATTAACTGATTTTTATTGAATAGGTCGAGCACTTTATCAAGATCCTCAGCGCTGTTCTCGACCCACATTCTTGTGAACGAAATACCGTGGATACCCACCTCACCTTCAGAAAGCTCATCAAAAGTGGACACTATTCGGCCTCCTGATTTAACACAGGAGACCGTACGATGAAGCAAATAAGCACCCGCTTTCGCAACAAAAGCCAAGTCGTATCTCATGGTCGAATGCCAATCTGTCTGGCTTTCATCGTGCACTTCATCTGCCCCCAATGTTTTTACGTAATCTAGCTTAGCTTGAGAGGCCGTCGCTACGACGTACGCTCCTGCAGCCTTGGCTATTTGCACCGCAAATGAACCAACACCGCCGGAAGCATTATGAATGAGAACAGTTTGCCCTTGCCTGATATGACCTTGGGAATGCAAACCTTGCCACGCAGTAATAGAAGCCAGTGGCAAAGCCGCTCCATCGATAAAACTCATTTTTTCTGGCTTTTTCACAACCAGATCCGCATTGACAGCAATGTATTCGGCATTAGTGCCCTGTCCTGAAATGGGGGTGAATGAGAGTACCTTGTCACCCGGTTTAAACCCATTCACATCATCACCAACTTGCTCAATAACCCCTGAACAATCCCAACCTAATACAAGCGGCAATGTATGGGTATCAGTATCGGCCATCATGCCATTGCGAATATGAAAATCGACCGGGTTTACACCTGATGCCACGACCTTTATCAGTAGCTGATGGGCGGATGGTGCTGGCTTTTCCAATTGACCTACATTGAGCTGAGCCACGTTTCCATAATGTTTTATAAATGCTGCTTTCATAATTTTCTTCCTTATCTGTGATGAGAACAGATTTAGTATTCAATCAATAACCTATTTCTTCTAATTAATAGTTGATATAAACGTTATTCCACACAGGAATGAATTGTATGGCTAAAATTGACTTAAATCTGATCGTTATCTTTGACGCAATCATGCGAGAGCAGTCCATTACCATCGCAGCAGAGCAATTAGCGATGACTCAGCCTTCGGTATCGAAAGCCGTCTCTCGAATGCGCTATGCATGGAAAGATCCTCTGTTTATCAAACATGGAAGAGGCATTACTCCCACTCCATACGCAAAGCAGCTGTGGCATGAAGTCTCGGAACCTCTCAATAAAATTAGCCATTCCGTCTCTCCACCTAAGTTTGATCCTATGACCTCCTCCACACAGCTTAGAGTGGCGTTAACAGATGGTACCAGCTGTCTTTTCTGGCCTAGATTGCGAGCGATCATCGAGGAAAGAGCTCGAGCTATGGATTTATATGCCGTCCCCTTCAAAGGAAATGGGCAACAGCTGTTACTAGAAGCGGAAGTCGATCTGGTACTGGATTACTATCCAACAACACATGAGCAAATTTCAGTTCGACACTTGTATGAGAATCACTTTACCTGCGTAATGCGACCTGAACACCCACTCGCAGACCGTTTTCTTTCTCTGGAAGATTTTTGCGGCGCAGACCATTTGCTGGTCTCACTTTCTGGTGATCCAAGTGGCGCTGTGGACTCAACACTGGCTCTAAAAGGACTCCAGCGACGCGTCGCCATGACCGTCAATAGTTTTTCAGGGGCTATGGACTTGTTGGAAGAGTCCAATCTTATCAGCGTTCTGCCTTTTACCGTGGCCAGCAAATCAATAGAGAAAGGGAGACTGGTGCAAAAGCCAATGCCCATTACTGTCCCACCCCCCACGATTTCCATCGCTTGGCACCGACGAAATCAGCATAACCGAGCACTGAAATGGCTGATTAATGAAGTCGGAGCGATCGTTTCAACAGAGGCACATGTGTTTGCCAACAAAGTTACTGGTTAGCGAAAAAACACTCCTGTTAAGCAATTGATATTATTAGACATGCTAATTATTTCGATTTTTATCGAAATAAATTTCTTGATCATTTGCTCTTTATTTCTATAATTCGAGAAAAATAGAAATGAATTTGAAAAATATTCAGATTCATAACACTCGAATTTGGAGCCACCTTATGAACAATGAATTTATATCTATGGCCAGTGAAGCGTTCAATATGTTTGCCTTTCTCGTAACTGAGCTGATCATCCTGTTTCTTGCCATCAGCTATATCGTTGGTGTATTGCAAGCGTTTCTGACACCAGAAAAGATTCAGTCGATCCTTAGCTCACGTAATGGTAAAGGCTATGTCGTCGCAGCTCTGCTGGGCGCTATCACGCCTTTTTGTTCTTGCTCAACCATTCCTTTCCTAAAAGGCCTGCTTCGAGCACGTGCAGGATTCGGCCCTATGATGGTCTTCCTGTTTGGCAGCCCGCTACTTAACCCGGTGATCATTGGCTTGTTTGTCGTAACCTTTGGTTGGAAAGTTGCATTGTTCTACTTCATGATCGCTATGGTTGTTTCTGTTGTTGCGGGCTACGCACTAGAGAAACTCGGTTTTGAACGTTACGTAAAACCGGAGGCGTATCAGGCGGCAGAAGTCAGCAGTTGCGATACAAGCTGTGGGGAAAGCAAATCTACACCGAAGAAAGAGAGCTCATGTGGGACGTCGAGCTGTGGCGAACCAGCGCCAGCAATGGCAAAGGAATCCAGCTGCGGCGCAAGTGCAAAACCATCAGTCGGTATTGCAAGTTGCTCAGCAGATGGCAGCGTCACCGCGACTTTAGTGGAAGAACGTAAACCAAATCTCTGGGTGAAAATCTGGCACTCGACTTGGAAAGACTTCAAACAAGTATTCCCATACCTACTGCTGGGTATTGCGATCGGCTCACTTATTTACGGATTTATTCCAACAGACTTGATTGCAGAATACGCAGGAGCGGGTAAGTGGTATGCGATTCCAGTCGCCGCTATCATTGGTATCCCACTTTATATTCGTGCTGAAGCGGTGATTCCTCTCAGTGCTGCACTAGTACAAAAAGGGATGGCTCTGGGTTCTGTGATGGCACTGATCATCGGCAGCGCGGGCGCAAGTTTAACAGAAGTGATTTTGCTCAAATCCATCTTTAAGAATCAGATGATAGCCGCATTCCTGACGGTCATCCTGAGCATGGCGATCGGCGCTGGATTCCTATACAGCTACCTATTTGCTTAATGAGACAAAGGGAAATCAAAAAGGGGACACGCTATGCGTATCCCCTTTTTGTTATCGTTCGCCCAGCACTTCGAACTCATCGTAAGTTAGGCGGGCTTTACCGTCTTCCTGCAGTGTCCACACTTCTTTATGTACCACACCGAATGCTTTGTTCATCGTCCACTTTGACGACAAGATATAGTTATTGTCATCGACTTTTTCCCACTTTGTATCTGTGTAAGATACATCGCTAAAGCCTTGGTCAATGATGTTTTGCCAAAACGCCTGAATTTGCTCGCGACCTTCAAACGTACCAAATGGCTTAGCGATCATGGTTGTGCCTTCGGCATATTTCTCTGCACATCCTTTTGCATCCTGACGGTTAAATGCTGCTTTCCACGCTTCGATACCTGCCTGACACGCTTCTAATACTAATTGACTCATTGTGTTTCTCCTTCTTGTCTGATGGGGAGAAGTTTAGGTCTAGGATTAACTAAGAAAAACAGATAAATTAGAAATGACTGTTTGGGTAAAGAGAACAAAAATGAATAAACATAAACAAATGATGGTCTTCAAAGCGATAGTAGAAGCAGGTTCTATTTCGAAGGCAGCTGACAAATTGGAGTTGTCGAAATCAGTCCTGAGTACTCACCTTAAACAGCTGGAGAGTGAGCTCGCCACCACTCTAATAAAACGCACCACACGTAAGCAATCACTCACTCCTGCGGGCGAAAGGTTCTATCAACACTGCATCACGATGAACGATGTTATGTCGACAGCCTGGGATGACATTCGTCAATTGCAAAAACAGCCCAGCGGCAAACTGTCTATCACCGCGCCCATTGCTTTAATGGAGAGTATTGTCGTCCCTGCGCTGAGTGATGCTTTTGCTCCTTTTCCCGATGTATCACTCAATGTAGTCGCTGAAGATAAGCAGCTAGACTTAATGCAACACGATATTGATTTAGCCATTCGAGTCGGTGAGTCGCCAGACAGTAATGTAAAACAAAAGCGCATTGGTCAGTTTCGTGACGTGTTGTGTCAGTCAGCCACGACTCGCCACGCTCCTGAAACCGCTAAATACATCGCTAATCACTGGCAACCTAAAACCATCACACACCCTCTTTTCGCTGCCGACGGGGCGCAATCAAAGACGCTAATTTACACGGCCCACCATAGAGTCAATACCGTCAGTCAGGTCGCGAGCCTCATTCGTCATGATATGGGCATTGGCTTACTTCCGGAGTTTATGCTGAACCAGTTCTCAGATTTAGAACCTTGTTTTAAACACCAGCAGTTACTATCCAACAATGTGTATGCTCTGCACCCGTACTCTAAATCTCCCCCAATTTCAGTCACCAGAGCGATAGCAGTGATCGAACAAAGACTGAAATCCGTGACGGTTTTTTGAACAGATGTAGAACCAAGATCAAGCTTCATGATAATTTCACCCACTGTTCAAAAAGTGTGTCCTACACTTGAAAAACGCGTCGGTTAACTACTAAGGAGAACAACATGATTTCAACATTCAGGGATTACGAATTACAAGATAAAAACCACTTCCACGCTCATATAGAAGTCAACCCATCTGGGTTATTAGATGTTGATATTATTGAAAAAAATGAGCACCACCAAACAGAGTTGTGTGATATCAGTTTTGAAAAGCTGAATGGTAAAACGCGCATTAAAGGTAAAGAAGAACAGCATCAGTGGCAATTAGATCTCGACGACAAAGATGCAACAGAGCTGCACCACCTAATCTCAGAAGCTAACGAAGAATACGAGATCTTAATGCGTGATTTATGAAACAAGCTTATCAGGAGAAGTGTTTACTTTTTCGCACACTTTTCCTGATACATTTTCTCATCGGCCATCTCTAATAAAGTATCAATTGATACCTCTTGCGAAGGCTTGGCAACCGCAATACCGACGCTGAATTTGATCTCATACCCTCGATCTTCTTCCTGGTTAAAGCGTTCGACCGATTTTCTAAAACGCTCAATGGCGACGGTGGCTACTTTTTCGGTCAGGCCAGACATAAAGACAACAAACTCATCACCACCTATTCTGGCAAACACATCCGAATCGCTAAATGAAGTTGCCATTAAGTCGGCAAACTGCTGCAGAACAGCATCACCCACTTTGTGGCCTAACTCATCATTGATGGCCTTAAAGTCATTCAGGTCAAAATACGCCAGCGCGACACAAAACCCGCCCATTCGGCAGTACTGCATCGACTTCTCTGTGAGTTCGAAGAAACCGCGGCGGTTAGAAATCTGCGTTAGCGGATCAAGAGTAGCTTGAATTGTTGACTCCAACTCTTGTTCCGCCACCTTTGCCAAATCAACCAGATCGGCCATTTGCTGCATGGTCAACTCACGCGGTTTTGTGTCTATGATACACAATGTACCGAGCTTACTTTTGTTGTGATAAACCAAAGGTATGCCTGCATAGAATCGAATATGTGGCTCTCCCATAACCAACGGATTATCAAGAAAACGAGGATCCTTAGTTGCATCATTGATGATAAAAGGCTCTTCACCATTGATCGCGTGTCCACAAAAGGAGACATTTCTTGCGGTTTCGCGAACAGGAAGACCAATACAGGACTTAAACCACTGTCGCTGCATATCAACTAAACTCACCACAGCAATCGGGACATCAAAAAGATGCTGAGCAACACGAGTGATCCGATCAAAACGTTCTTCCGGTTCGGTGTCGAGAATATCAAGAGAATGAAGGTCTTTTATTCGTTGTACTTCGTCGTTAGGAAAATCAGGCTCTTTCATCCAGTGTAGCTCTTTAAAGATAGTTAACTATCAGCTTAGCACTCAGCCGTCATCTTGCTTAGTTTGAAAGCTATTGATGAGTAGTTGAGTATAAAAGTGTGATATTTAACTAGATATCAATGCTAGGGCGCGCGACCGTAACGCAAAAAAACGAATACTTACAACAGGTAATTCATGGTTAACGCTTCAACATATCATCAAAATGATAGACCGCTTAAGCACCCTATTATCAGATAAAAAAGGGCCGTTTTCGGCCCGATTCTTAGTATGAATAGATTACACTGTAATGCGCGTTGGCACGGCGGATTTGACGGCAATCTCATGGCCATCCAACAGCCCTTTGCCTCTCTTCAATTCATTCAGGCGCGCGTTGACCACACCATCTCTGCTAGTAAAGTCTATCTTATAACTGCCAACGTACTCTTGAACGTACTTGCTCGACAGTGACTTCAGCTTATCGATATAGACAACGGCTTTGTCGTAGTCTCCTTGCGATACCACTTCAAGTTTAGGCGTTAGAAGCTGGGCAAATTTATAGGGGTGACCGACAAAACCACTGCCCATCACAAGCGCTGCGACAATTGGTGTTGTGATCACCACATTCTGAAACCACTCAGAAAACATCTTGTGATCATTGACTAGACTGGCTGGAGCAGTTCGGTTGTGCCATTCTTTCTTGGCACGTTTGGTTACTTTATCAAGCAGGCTACGTTGTACAAAGAAATCGACTAACTTGATGATACGCTCCAGAATATTGGTGATCATGCTGACCAATGAGCCCACTCCGGCTGCAACATCACCTGCGGCTTGCAAACCTATGCCTGCCACCCCCATAGTGAAAGATTTGATCCCTCCTAACGCACCTTTAGCAGAATGCAGAGCCAGCGCATTGGCGATAATACTAGGATGACCACCTAACAGCTCCACCCCACGACCACGGTAAATTTGTGAAATCAGATCTTTGGATTTCATTACCGACTTTTTCGCCGCAGAATAAAGCCCCGATGCACTTTGCACATACCCCCAGCCGGGAATAAGATTAGAGAAGGTCCCAGCAAATTCGCTGGCTAGCCACGTGCCGACTTCCGCAAGCCACTCAATACCATGCAGCAGGTCGCCATAAACGTTTTTTACCTTGTTCAACAAACCACGAAAGAAATCACAAAACAGCTTCTTAAGCTTTGTTGTTATCGCAGATGTCATCTCACCGACTTTGGCTTTAGCCCTAGACGCTTTGAGCACAATTTTACTGCTTTTTATCTTGCTCATGGTCTCAGTCTTATTCAACAAGCCCATCGCAGCATCTTTAAAGTCTACAAAGGGCTCAGTTCCGACCACAAAAGCTTCAAAAAAATGCGCATTAGAAATCTTCGCCACTTTGGTAATTTCGGTACTGGCCAGCATGTACATTGCTCCCATGCGAGCATCGGCCATCTGTGCAACCTGCACGCCCAGTGCTGTATTTTTTGTCTTACCAAACATTTTGTCTTTAATCA
Source organism: Vibrio neptunius (assembly GCF_000967495.1). Taxonomy (GTDB): domain Bacteria; phylum Pseudomonadota; class Gammaproteobacteria; order Enterobacterales; family Vibrionaceae; genus Vibrio; species Vibrio neptunius. The sequence continues at coordinate 18,302 of NZ_JXXU01000005.1, forward strand.
GACGTTTTAATAGTTTTATCTGCATGTAAACCTCTGCCCATACAATAACGACACATAAATTTTTTGCGCCAAAAATGACAATTACATAAATAAGACGAATAATAACGAGATTTATCAATTATGTGGTCTGTCTTGCTGGCTTATCTTCAAAAAACACAATAATCTGGTGGTTAACAACAACATATGACTGAGAATATAAAAAAGCCCCGCAAGTAAGGACGTTACTCACAGGGCTAAGGGCAGTTAGGTAAACTAGAATCAGGTTGTTATTTGGGTCCAGCGATGAAAAAGCTTTTCTGTAATGCGATCAAATTGCGGTGCCAACATATACAGCATCAGAACAAATAATACCGATCCAACCAAATCAATCGGTCGATGCATTCCGAGCCAAAGGCGACTGTATGCCAGACCCAGCGCCCATCCCCCCAAAACCATCGCTAAAGCGTAATGTCGATTCTGAATAAACAGATTGCCAAAAAAGGCAAGACATATGGCCGCGAAAATAGTGTGGCCTGAAGGAAAGGAGTAGTCTTTTTCGCCTTGCCAGTGGCGGGTGCGCCAAACACTAACACGATGCGAAATATCGTCAATTACATGCTGTTGCTGAACCGTATTCAGGTTATAGAAGTGAGAGGGTTGTGGGATCAGAAGTTGTTGGGTCAGCAGTTCAGTGTATGGACGTGGACTCTCCGTCATTTGTTTCAGGCCGGTCTTGCTGACAAACCCTATCAGAAGAATGAGCCCGAGCTGAGCCATCTTGCCCAACCATTCAATTCGGTTCGGTAACACTTTCCAACTAATCGCCACCAAAACGAACAAGGTCAAAAGAAAACCTTTCGAACCTGCTGAATCCGTCAGGAGAGTAAAGGCCAAACCCGTTGTATCAGACACGCTACTCAGCAAATCAATATGGCTGACCAGTAAACTCATTGGCGCAATAATCACAAGAAATGCAACCAAAAGACCAATACCATACTGCTTCTCGATCAGAAAATTCTTCACCGTGTTGTCCCGCACTGAATCTGTAAGATGCAGAATATTAGTCGACCCAAGGTGGAAAATTTATCAACTCAATGTCAATTTGATGAAAGATCGAGCCAGCTTCACAATCAGCCATTTACCCCACAAATAACCTAATTTCACACATTTCCAAAACAAATAAACAAGACTCTTTTGACCGCCATCTTAAATCGAAGAGCCATGACAAAAGGCAGCCCAAAACGTACCCGACCACCTCCAATATCATGGCCCATTGTTTTAGCCATCACGGCCTTCTAAGCTTTTAACATCCAGTCCCTGCTGCCAGAACGCCACTTCCATTCGAGTCGCGGTTCTGAACACTTCAATCAGGTTTTGTCCCCGCTGGCTATGAAGATCAATCTCTTCTAAGAGTTGGTTAAAATGCTCCGCTCCTTGTGCCACTCCACTCTGGAATTCCTCACCACCATAGAGCTCAATCCAACTTGCGTAAGGATTTCCTTCCAGTACAGTGTCATTGCTTTCAATCAACGCTTTACCAATCACCGCATAGCCAATCGAACACGGCGCCAGCGCGGCGTACAGATCAACTAAATCACCTGTCATGCCTGCATCAAGCACATAGCGTGTGTAAGCAACGGTTCCAAAATCTTCAGGTTCGTTTTCTAAATCAGATTCCGTCAGCCCCCATTGACCACAATACGTCACATGATGACCAATTTCGGAATCTAGCAGAGCATGCACACTCGGCAAGGCACGACGCATGTCTTCCAGCGTGCGCGCTTTATAGATGGCTAACGCATAAGCACGCGCATACTGTTTGAGAAACAGAAAATCCTGCTTCAGATAGTGAAGAAAACTGTGCTGATCTAAAGTGCCTTTTGCTAGCTGCTGCACAAAAGCATGCTGTGTGTACTCCTGCCAGTCCGACTGACACGCTTGGATAAGATCCTGATATTTCATTAGTTAAACTCCGGCACATAGTCTGCGGCTTTAGGCAGAGTTTCAATGATCTTTTGTGAATACATAAATTGGGCGTAATCGTCGTAGCGCTTGAGGTCAACCGCAGAAGGACGCAGTGCAAAACGAGTTAACGTATCGTTCCAAGCTCGTTGATTAAGTTCATTGTTGAGGGTGTCTGGCGCGTAAGCAACAAACTCCTTCCACGACGCTTGTGGGTGATTGACTATGTAAGTTGTGGCTTGCTCAAGCGCTTTGTTGAAAGCTTTGATAGCCTCTGCATCATGAGTTTTGGCATTGGCCACAAACACCAGTTCGTCGTAAGCCGGAACACCGTGTTCTTCAGGGAAAAAGGCTTTCGCTTTGTAGCCTTCAAGCGCGAGCTGGTTGGTTTCAAAGTTGCGTAGACCACCCCAGATCGCATCGACTTTTCCTGATGCCAGAGAAGAAGAGAGCGCCCAGCCCACATTGATGATATCCACATCGGCGAACTTCACACCGTCTTGCGCCAGCATAGTACCAATAGTGGCTTCTTCATTGCCTGCGATGGCAATACCGATTTTCTTACCTTTCAGGTCGGCCAGATTGTCGTTCTTACCGTTATCTAACACCATCAGCGTGTTGAGTGGCGTCGCGATTAGCGTTGCAGAACGAATAAGCGGCAAACCTGCAGCAACATCGATAGTCAGACTTGGTTGATAAGAGATCGCCAGATCGACTTTGCCAGCAGCCACCAGCTTAGGTGGCGTGCTTGGGTCTGCGGGTTCTTGAATATCGACGTCAATGCCTTGCTGCTTGAAGTAGCCGCGCTCTTTCGCAATCACGATTGGGCCATGGTTCGGGTTAACAAACCAATCCAGCATCAGAGTGAGTTTTTTCTCTTCCGCCAGCGATTGAGCAGAAAATGTTGAGCAAAGTAGTGCCACTGCACTGAGTATTTTTTTTGTTTTCACGGGAGTGTCCTTTCTTTTATTGATTTTCCCAAGGAATCAGTTTCTTAAGTAATTTATCGGTGATGAAGTAGAGCGAGACAGACAACAAAGCCAGAATAAACAGCGCCGCAAACATCTCATCAATGATCATGCGCGCGTTAGCTTGCAGCATCAGGTAACCCAGACCTTCACTGGAACCCACCCACTCTCCGACAACCGCGCCAATAGGTGCAATGACCACAGCGAGACGTATACCGGAAGCCAAAATGGGTAGAGCCGCTGGGAGTTGAATGTGTTTCAGCATTTGCCATTTGCTCGCCCCCATCGTTTTCGCCAGGTCGAGATAGCCTGTCGGCGTGTTTCTCAAACCGTCGTAGCAACACGTGGTCACGGGGAAGAAAATAATGATCGCCGCCATCACGACCTTTGATGCGATACCGTAGCCAAGCCACAGCATCAGGACAGGTGCAATCGCGAACACAGGAATCGCCTGACTGGCAATCAGAATCGGCAATAACCAACGCTTGAGCGGTTTAAACAACAGCATCTGTAAAGCAAAGAACAGCCCCATCGACAAGCCAAGTAACAGACCCAACACAATTTCTTGACCAGTCACTAGCGTATGTTTCATCAATACATCAAAGCGGCTGATGAGGCGCTCAAACACGTCAAGCGGCGCAGGGAGAATAAAGCTTGGCATATCAAACACCACCACCACTAACTGCCAAAGCCCGACAATAATCGCAGCACTGATCGTCAACCGGAGCGCAGGGTGTGTCAGACGCTCCTTTTTCACTACGTCGCGCTGAATGGCGTCAAACTGAGCCATATCACTCATAATCATCCTCCAACGAATTGAGAATGTTCTGCTGCAATTGCGCACATTCTGCATCTATGACACGAGGCGGCTGAGTGGTTGGAACCTCATGTGATTCAGCATAAGCAGGTTGGCCGCGGAGGATGTACAGAGCGTCGGCCAGTCGAATCGCTTCTTGCGGGTCATGGGTGATCAGCACCACCGTTTTGCCACGCAATAGCTCAGCGGCCAATGTCTGCAATTTATGTCTCGTCACTGCATCTAGCGCAGAAAAAGGCTCATCCATGAGTACCACGAGTTTGTCTTGCATTAACGTACGAGCCAACGCCACACGTTGACGCATACCACCTGACAACTGTAGAGGCATAGCCGCCGCTTGATCCGATAACCCGACTTGCTTCAGCAACCGCAGCGCTCGATTCCTGTCAGGTTGAGCGCTGCCAAACTTACTACTCAGGCAAACATTATCCAGGACATTGAGCCATGGTAGCAGCAGGTCTTGTTGTGCCATGTAAGCGATCTGGCCTTGCAGCGCATGGTTATGACTGAGAGTCAGTTCTCCGGTCCAGTGCGCTTTGTCGTTCAACAGACCTGCCAGATAGCGCAGCAAGGTAGTTTTCCCGCAGCCACTGCGCCCCAAAATACACGTCCACTGCCCAGCAGGTATCGACATAGAAAAGTGCGCCAATGTCGGAGCCAGATTATCCGTGTACTGCAAGCTTGCACGTTGAATCTCGATCCCAATCGGCTCAGCGAACATTGATGTGGCCACAGAAAAAGTGATGGACCGGCCCATGCCCCCTACCAACATTGAGTTCATCAGCATGAGCGATGGCCTGGGAGATGTATTGTTTACCTAGATACACGGCTTTGTGCAGCCTATTGCCCTGCGCAAGATAAGAGGCAATCGCTGAAGATAAGGTGCAGCCTGTTCCATGAGTGTTTTTCGTCGGGAATCTTTTGGCACTCAAAAGCTCACTCGTTTGCGCTAAGATCAGCAAATCATTACTGTTGTCATCTTTTTCTAGATGCCCCCCTTTCAGCAAAACCGCTTTGGCACCGAGCGCGCGCAATGCTTCGATCATATTACCCATCTGATCTTCATTTTCCGGCACAACACCATCAATCAAAGCCGCCCCTTCAGGAAGGTTGGGGGTGATCAGATCCGCCATCGGGATCAGTTGCTCTTTTAATGTGCTAATCGCCGACTGCTCCAGCAGAAGATCACCACTGGTGGCGACCATCACAGGATCAACCACCAGATGAGCAGGCTTGTACTGTCTAATTTTGTCCGCAACGACCTTAATGATCCGCGCGTCAGCCAACATTCCGACTTTAACCGCAACCACATTGAGATCGGTAAACACGGCGTCAAGCTGACTTTCAATATGCTCCAGAGGAATCGGGTGAATTGCGCTTACGCCAAGCGTATTTTGTGAGGTAATGGCCGTAATGACAGAACACGCGTAACTGCCAGTCGCAGATATGGCTTTAATGTCCGCTTGAATACCAGCGCCACCACCGCTATCAGATCCTGCGATGGTTAATACTATGGGTGGTGTGTCTTGTGATTGTGGCATGGGTGCTCCTATTACAAGACGTACAGGAACTCTCAGCCAAACATGAAGTGATCAATAAAGGGAAGATCGAATCATAAAAAGCGAGTGCACCAGAATGAGCATACTCAAGCATTGGTGCGAATAGTTCCCTACGTCAGTGCTAACTGAATCAGGTTCTACGGGTCTCGCAATGCGATCTCAGCCCTAAGGGCCCCCCGACTATTTGCCCATGATGATAACAGTAATTGAAAAGCGAATGCACTTGTTAATTAACAAAAAGCGCTATCATGGCTAGTTGGATCCTCTGTTACCTGTTCGAATCTGACTGTTGAATGGCGATGACAGGTTTGATGTTATTCATCTTGCAAGGTAATCCGATTGCGGAGTCTATAGTGCTGATGCCACGCTCCTGCATTGCTGGTAATGCAGTGAGGAAAAGTTGAGAGATGGTGTGGAAAGCCAGACCATACTGCTGTCACACCTTAGATATGGGATCCCCGCCCAGCTCGGGCGAGGATTAACGGAACCACGAAGAGACGATAAACGCCCTCAATCTGCTGAAGACGCTCGCAACACTCTAGTGAACTTGCTGAGCAGGGTAAAGGTTGATTGGTCCCAAGAACATCGACTGATCACTTGGTGCCAGTACTTGAGGTAAACCATTGGATTTTTCTGTGCTTCTTACATACGTACAATGCACTTCCAATACTGGAACATTGGCAGCACCTGGATAGGCTGGTTTTTTCACTATCCTATCCACGGACAGCTGCGCAGAAGGAGGCAATAAAAATTCTGCTTGAACCGCAATCGCAGAATCATTGCTTTTGAGCCCCATTAGTTTTGCCAAATTTTCATACCCTTGCTTCATCTTATTGATACGGCGGTATTCAAAAATGAGGGTTTTACTTTGCTCGATCACTTCATTAACGTACTTTTTCTCATAGTCAGAAACCGTTTTGACCGAAGTGTCGGTGATGTTCAACGTCCTGACGGCAGTATTATCTAATCGACTCGCGAGGTTGGTACTATTGTAGCCACTAAAGGCACTGATATTGACACCTTGAGCACGACGAATAATAAAGTTCAGAATACCCTCGGTGTTTTTGTAAACAGGGAAACAAGCGCCCTCTATAAAGCCTTTGTGAAAACTGCATGATAAGTAACGACTGCTTTTAATAGTGCCCGCAGGCCCTTTAGGGTTTCTACCATTGACAATATCATTGGCATACTTCCACCAAGCAGAATTTTGAGGATTTGGTACAGTAATTTGACGATAAACGGGCACGTCTACATGTGATGTTGAGTTTTGTCTCCACTCTTTATAAGAGTTCCAGACATTAACCGCACTGTCATCGAGCCTTTTTCCTTTCGTGGTGTAACCCGTCATTCCTGTATTAAGAGAACTGGAGTTGAACGTATAAAAAGAAAGTGCTGTCACCATCTCCATTTGTCTCACCAAAGCCTGCGCTTCATGTTGGTTGACTTTCGAGCGGATACTCTGAGGTAGAGACCAAGTATGACGCATACTTTGCGCAACTTTAAACTGGTTGACAAAGCCTCTCAACATATTGATCCACTCAGTAGGACTGTTGTTACGGCAATGCTGTCTATATGAAGCCTGGGTTATATTCATCGCCATTTGCAAAAGAGCATCCATACACTCTTTCTCTGCAGCTTCGTTGATTTTCAGGTATTTGAGTCTCTTGGCTAGATTCCCGACTCCGACAGACCTTAATTGCTCATAACGATATTCATCGTAACCACCAATTTCCATTGTTTATTCCTTATCTAATCGATACTTCTATGTTGGGTTAATGCTTGTATCTAGCACATAGCAAATTGCGCCATTAATAAGCAAAAGTATAAAGACTCTAATAAATGCAAACGTTCATAAACAACATTCATCTATTTCTATAAGAATAGATCGATAGTCGAGCCATTGTTTATGGGTTACTTTAGACTATGAGGTAATAACCTAGCATGGTTTAATAGTAAAAAAAACTTATCGTGATCAGCAAGCCATTATAAGAACTGTAAATTACATTTAAAATCAAACACTTAAATAAGACATCTTACCATTTTCATTCCGTTAAATAATAATAACCACCCAACTACTGTTTGTTTTAAAATTAAACATACAAATCATTAAAAACACCCAAAAATATGATTTAGGTCCTAAATTTTGAAAATGAAATGTAAAGGTTGTTGATTATTTATAATAACAATTTCTTACAATAAATCACTCAGTCAGAAGAAGATGGGAACCGCTAGTTTTTTATCAAAAAATAAATGACATAACCATCAGTGATATTCGGAAGACGCATTTTGAGTACAATAGGTAAAATCGGCCCTAAGTAACCAGCCACCTGTATGATTAACCAAGGAGTTAATCGTATTGCTAACAAAGCAAGGTGAACTTTAAACGCAAAACAAAATGTTTGACGAAACTTGCCTATTGCGACTCGCAACTGGTTGACGCTTGCTGTCTGACAACGCGTTCGCAGACATGCAACCTCATGACGTTACGAGCGCCTAGTTTTCCGAGAGGTTATACAGGGGGATATGCATCATTTGTGGTAGGAGATGGTACTGACAGAGCGAAGCTAATCGCTGTTCTTGATTTCTCGCCTAAACTGGTCAATCAGGACGACCTCACATCAACGATGAAATCGTCCCTTGCTCAATAAACCATGAAAGTGAACCCATCGTCTATTGCGGGTTCAGCTCATGTCACTCATTCACTTACTGATAAGCGCCTGCTGAGTAATGCAGTTCGTAACTGTGAGAATAGATTTCTAGAATGTTGCCGAACGGGTCTTCCATGTAGATCATACGGTAAGGCTTCTCACCAGGGTAATAGTAACGAGGAGCTTTCATACGCTTCTTACCGCCTGCGGCAACGATTTTCTCTGCCAGCTCTTCGACATTAGGGTCCTGAACACAAAAGTGAAAAATTCCTGTTTTCCAGTATTCAAAATTGTCCTCTGGATTTTCCTGATTCTTGAATTCAAACAGTTCAACCCCGATACGATCGCCTGTTGAAAGATGCGCAATACGGAAACGTTCCCACCCTGCACCAAACACGTCAGTGCACATTTCACCAATGGCAGAATCGTCTTCGACAATTTCTGTGGGTTCCATAATCAGGTACCAACCTAGTACTTCAGTGTAGAATTTAACCGCGGCTTCTAGATCTGGTACAGAAATGCCGATATGAGAAAAATTACGTGGATAGGGAGTAGACATGTAGACCTCTTTTTTGCTTTTTGGATCGCGGACGTTCCCGCTTTGTTGAAATCCATATTAGGCAAAAACAAGATAAATAAAAAATTATCAATTATTTTTATTTTAATAATTTTTTATTATTAATATATTTTCCAAACTTCTTGGTTTCCAACTTTGTATGAAACTAATTTACTGTTCTATAGTATCTAAACTCATCAACAAAAAAGGAGAGTGCCATGAGTCAGGCGGCGCTAATTTCTCGTCTTAACGAGTTACCTAGAATTCAGAAAGTACTCCAAGAACTGCTTGATATGGTCAATCAGGACGAGGTTGATTTTGGCGAGCTATCGAGAAAAATCGCTACCGATCAGGTATTGAGTGCTCGATTGCTCCGTATGGCGAATTCTGCCCATTTTGGCGGCAACAAAACCGTCTCTTCAGTTAACGAAGCCTTGCTTCGTGTCGGTACAGGGCCAGTTAGAACTCTGGTGGTCGCATCGGTACTTTCTGGTGCTTTCCCTAAAATCAAAACACTAGATATGGATCAGTATTGGGAAGACACCTTCGAGGTTTCCGTTATTGCCAGCAAGATTGCTGACGAAACGGGGATGGATGCCAATGAAGTGTTCACTACCGGCATTCTTCATAATATAGGCGAGCTGATGATTCATACCTTGGTGCCAGATGCAGCGGTCAAAATACATCAACGTGCGGAGGCAGGAGAAGACGCGATTTCGGTGCAAGAAGAAATCTTGGATATTGGCGCCCCGACACTGGGCGCTAAATTAGCGAAGACTTGGAAGTTCCCAGACCCAATGGTAGACGCGATTGCTAATTATCACGATCCTAGGAACGCAGAGCTCTCTCCCAAAATGGCAACCACACTGCACTTTGCCCGCTCGATACACCGCGATTGGGATCAACTAGACAGCGATGACGCCAAAGCGCGCTATCTGGCAGAGCATCCAGACTCTCGCTTACTTCATGTATCCGCCACCTTTGCACCAACCATAGATAAGTTTCGTGGAAACGGTAGGGATCTCGCCACTCAACTCAATGCTGCTTAGCCCGCGAATAGCGAGGGAATGTACCTCGCTATTTTACTCACACTACCCAAATTTCACGTTATCACTTAGACTACTAGTAATAATTTTTTGTTATTAAAAGATGACGATGCTAAATCCGCTGTGGCTGAAAACCTTTCAAACACTCATCGACACTGGTCACTTCACTAAAACCGCTGAAAGGCTGTTTATGACACAGCCAGGGGTGAGTCAGCATATTAAAAAGCTTGAGCGAGCATGCGGCCATACGCTTATCGCCCGGCATCACAAGACTTTTGAAATCACAGAAGCTGGGCAATCTGTCTATCACTATGCTCGACAAATCGAACACCAGCAGGCTGAGCTGATTGATTCACTGAATATTGAGGACCCTTATTCTGGTAGTGTGTCGCTTTCCTGTTCAGGCGCTTTGGCATTGCTGCTCTACCCGCCTCTGCTTAATTTACAATGTAAACACCCAACACTGGTTGCGAAACTCGAAGCCGCTCCACACCATAAAATTTTGGCTGATGTACTCTCTGGCGAGTGTGATATAGGGATTGTCACTCATATTCCTTCCGACTCTCGCTTTGAATCAGAAACACTAGGTATTGAACCTCTTTGCCTGATGCTACCTGCCAGCCGTTCAATAAAAAATGCCACCCCAGAGGATTTGAAAGCGATGGGGTTGATTAAGCATCCTGATGCTTTCCACTATCTCTCTCTTTACTTTGCCCAATGCGGGGAACCTTTGCTAGAGAAGATCAACATAGACGAGCTGCCAGTCACAGGGTACGTCAATCAGTTAAGCCAGATACTGTTGCCTGTCGCCAAAGGGCTCGGCTTTACCGTCTTGCCAAAGAGTGCTCTCGATTCATTTCCAGACAGGGACGATATTGCCATCTATCATGCGAGTCATGAAGTGGTAGAAACCTTATACTTCCTAACGAAAAGACATCGTCAGTTACCGCAACGCTTCACCACCATTATGAAAGAGATTGCGAGTCACTTTCACCCCGACTAACCAACCGTGATTTCTGTGGCTAATTCATCAATCACAGCACCACCCTCGACGCCAATCAAAGTGAGTGTAATAGTGATAGGGTCGCCCGCATCAGAGTATAGGGAGAAGCGCTCAAGCTTACGTTCGCCCTGCAGTAGAAATTGCGTCTTAATGTTGTAGACTGAATAGTCCCAGTAGCCAGACTTATCAATACTGAGCGAACCGAGCGTATCCTTACCTGCGCTCACACTGTTTGGATCGAACTGAGTCTGACGACGGTATCCACTTGAGATCAGAAGCCGCCCAGAATCCATCAATAACGGAGAGAGAGCCTTGGCTGAAAGCGATTGGTCCTCCTCCGCATACTCAGACACTACTTCTTCCGATCGCATACTGAGCATTTGACTGAGCCTATCTCTTACCTCTTGAGGAAGAATCGACAACAGTGGCTGTGAGCCGAGGTGAATTGCTGCTGTTCTTTGGGCACGAGACAGATTGACGTCGGTAGTCAAAGTATAAGAATCTGTATGGTTTACAGCGCCTCTAGAACGATGTGTGTGAGTTGAGTGAGCCATAACCTTCTCCTATTTTCTTTGATTACGCTTGTCAAATTAGAACGCAGTTTGAATCAAGCCTGGTCATTGAATAACGCAAACCACGTGCCAAAAAATAGGAAATAGAGATAAGCATAAAAGTGCATAAAATTCATTATGATAGAAACTGGCAAAATCAGAGCACAATCTGATTCTCAATATGAAATGCAAAACACAACAAATGTTGGTCGCTCATTTTCATTTTGCTAATCGCCCTAACCTCGCCATATTTAACAATTTTTTTAATCAATCTAATTGCCAGGGTGTTACCCTGAAGCCGTTCAACAAAACAACAAGTGTGAAACAATGAAACTAGAACACATCAATACACCTGCTTTGTTTATCGACCTCGACACTGTCGAACATAACTTGGCGGAGATGCAACGCAGAATAAATCAGCTCGGCTTAACCCTACGCCCCCATACAAAGGCACATAAAATCCCACAACTGGCCCACAAGCAAATTGAATATGGGGCACAAGGCATCTGTACCTCAAAACTGGGTGAGGCAGAGGTCATGCTTCAAGGTGGTATCAGCGACATCCTTATCACAACGCCTATTGCAGGTCAGACTAAGTATCAACGCCTGATTGATCTTCATATCCAATACCCCCAAGCGACCCTCTATCAAGTAATCGACCACCCACAGCATATAGAATCGATCGCAGAACTTGCGCAACAGGCTGGTATCAGCGTCAATCTTCTGATTGAAGTAGAGAGTGGCCAACAACGATGCGGAGTGGCAGTAGGACCGCAGTTACTCGCCATGATAGAGAAAGTCGTCCAAACTCAAGGGGTCCATTATGCGGGTATTCAAGCGTACAGCGGCCACTTACAGCTCATGAAAGGCTTTGAACAGCGCCAACAGCAAGCGCGTTCTGCTGTCTCTGAGCTGTTTGATTTTATCGACAACCAATTAAAACCTCGTGATCTTGTCCCCGCAATCATCAGTGGCGGGGGGACTGGCACCTATCAAGCTTATCAAGGGCTAGCGTACACTGAAATCCAAGCGGGCTCTTACGTGTTTATGGATAACGCTTATCGCAATATTGGCGATGAGCAAGATGCCCATCTCAATCAACAGTTCAACTCGGCACTCAAAGTGTTAAGCACTGTGATTAGTCAACCAACACCGCAACGCGCTGTCATCGATGCGGGTATGAAATCACTTTCCATTGATCTCGGAATGCCAATTGTCGATTCTCGTCCCGATCTCACCTATCAGTGTGGTGGAGATGAACATGGTATTGTTCATCTTAGTGACGGCAATCCACTGAACATCGGTGAAACGCTCGTTTTAACTCCAAGTCACTGCGATACAACGCTGAACAACTTCGACTATTTGTACGTAGTGAAAAAAGGTGAGATTGTCGATAAATGGAAGATAGCGGGGCGTGGTCGCTCAGACTAACTCTATTGTCCATTTCTGACATCAAAAAAGGAGCCGTAGGCTCCTTTTTTATGCGATATCTATCAATGGATGGCAGTTATGCTTCTAATACGTCTTTTCCAGCGACTTCTGCTAGAAGAAGCTGATCCGTTTCATCCAAATGCATACCAAACAAAGGCAGGCCATGTTGGCAGACCCAACAAGCAAAGAAAACAAGGATACCCAGAGTAACAAAACCGAGAACAATCATAGCCAAACCTCCTCCTTGGTTATCAACATACGTACCGATAACTTAAGGTGTGGCGTCGCCGGAGCGATGAGCTAAAGGGCCTTTGTAAATACTTTATTCTTCGACGCTTTCGATTGATTGTCAGTAATAACATCACTGAGACATGCATACCGTTTACGGACAATTTTTCGTATCAGCTCTGTGAGTTTACTCGGGGCTCAACACCTTTCAATTATATGGGTACGTTTCCACTATAGTTATACCGTACAAACCGAACAACAACATTAAGTGGTTAGCGGCCACAAGATCACAGTTTTTATGCCTATTTACGCATATTTATTCTTGCACGTCGGTTGAAAGTGCAAAAAAAGGGGCAAATAGCCCCTTGAGTAGTGCAATATTCCTGAGTGGAATAGGTTTATCTATGCGCCAATCACACCGCCATCTTCGCGAGTGATTGCCATGATTGTCGAGCGCGGCTTGCTGTTTCCACCAGCCGGGAAATGTGAAGGTGCGCCTTTCTCACCTGGATGCTGAACACCGACAAACATGGTTTTGTAGTCCTCTGAGAACGTCAGGCCAGTGATTTCACATGCTACTGGGCCCGTTAAGAAACGACGAACCTCACCTGTCATGGGGTCACCACACAACATCTGGTTGTTGCCCTGACCGGCAAAATCGCCTTTGTTTGAGTAGTTCCCATCGGTTTGAATCCACAGACGTCCTGCTTTATCAAATCCAATACCATCAGGGCTATTGAACATGTTGTCTGCATGGATGTTGTCGCTACCTGCATAAAGGTTGCCTTTATGTACACTTGGGTTGCCCGCAATCAGGTACAAGTCCCATTCAAACCCTTCGCTGGTATGATCGCCACCTTGTGGTATCCAGCGAACAATCTGACCATAATGGTTTTCTTTACGTGGGTTAGGTCCACCCACTGGCTGACCTTCTTTGACGCCACGGTTTTTGTTATTGGTCAAAGTACAGAAAACATGCTGGTTGTCAGGATGGACAGCAACCCATTCTGGACGGTCCATTGTGGTTGCGCCAACCTGAGTTGCCGCTCGGCGTGCAAAGGTCACCACTTCGGCTTGATCATGGAAGCCATTTTCTTTGGTTAACCCATTTTTACCATGTGTCAGCTCCAACCACTGGCCCTTACCTTTCAGTTCGGCGTCATCCATCTCGAATTTGGCGACATACAGTGTCCCTTGTTCCAGTAGATCGCGATTTGCCGTGTTGTTGCCTGGCTGATATTTGTTCTTAGATACAAATTTGTACAGGTGCTCGCCACGCTCATCATCACCCAAGTAAACCACGACATGACCGTCTTTATTGATCAGCAGCGCAGCATTCTCATGTTTGAAGCGGCCTAACGCGGTACGTTTAAGCGGTGTTGAGGTCGGGTCATTCGGGTCGATCTCAACCACCCAACCAAAGCGGTGTGGCTCATTAGGATGTTTAGCCACATCGAAGCGTTCATCAGTATCATGCCACTGGTATTTGCTAGGCTTGGGCGCAACGCCATAACGTGCGTGATCGTCAGAGACCTTTGTGCTACCGCTGGTACCAAAGTAGCCATTGAAGTTCTCTTCACATGTTAGGTAGGTACCCCATGGTGTTTGACCATTCGCACAGTTGTTGAATGTACCTAAAGGTTTCATACCCGTTGGATCTAGCTTGGTTTTCATTAAATCGTGACCAGCCGCTGGACCTGTGAGCTTCATTTCGGTCGCCGCCGTAATTCTGCGGTTACGTTTGCCATTTTTGTCCAGCTTCCACTCACCACCAGACTTGACGATTTCAAATACAGTCACACCGTGAGCGGCCTGCGATTTCATCACATCATCAGCGGTCATCGCTTTACCGCCATGATCAAATAGGTACTCGTAGTTGGTGTATTCATTGTTGACCGCAATGACAGCACGGTCTTTCGTGATTGGGAATAGGCTCATGCCATCCGTATTATCACCAAACTGGCGCTGTTGGGCTTTTGAGTCTTGCTTACCACTTGGATCAAACTCTGGCGCATCGGCAAAGATCGGATCGCCCCATGATAATAAAGGTGTGGCTTTATAGCCTTTTGGCACAATAATCGCATCTGATGTAGAGGCAGGAACCGCGTCAAAATTCAGTAGTGCGCTTTTCTTGCCTGCGGCAAATGCCTTGGTAATTGGGTTAAGCGACAAAAATGCACCTGCACCCACTGCTGCGGTACCAGCCAGAAAACGACGACGAGACAATCTCGCCTCGATCATTTGGCTGAATTGAGAATCTTGCTCATCGCGATTCCACATTGCTGACTCCTTGCTCGAGTATGTTTTTTATTAATAGCGAGCAGATGATAGAGAGTTAAAATGACATTCGCGTTAAAGTATTGTTTCTATTAGATAAAGGCGGTATTGCAATTTTATTTTAATTGCATTGCAATCCCATTAAAGTGAGCTTACGTTCACTTTTAATAAATAAGGTATGGCGTACATACAAGAAAATGTGATCTAAAACCTAGCGATGTTCTAATTTGGTCGCTAAATTAAATCTTGTTCATGAGGAACTTGATTCACATAGGCTCAGAGACGAGCAAGCCAATAAAAAGTGAGGGAATATCATGAAGAAAATGAGAAGAGCGCAACTTCATCGTGTCCGAATTCAATATTGGAAAGACGCCAAAAAAGACACAAATAAGAAGTAACGCGCATCCTTTTAGCCTGTTAAAGCAGGCTATCAACGTCTAAGCTGGCAATTTTTTGCCAGCTTTTGTGCACTAGACACACAAACCTTATCCTTACACAATATAGAACGTCAAAGTCTGGCTGCTAACGCCGCTTACGCGTTGACATCTCTGAGATCAGAATCCTAGATGAGGCATGCTTTGGGTAATTGCCCGCTAATCTCTTCGTACATCATTAAAGATTTCACAGGAGAGTTTATAATTGTGTTGTCTAGCGATCTTCTGCGAGAAAAAGAGTTGAGGAAGCTCATAGATGGTGAGTAATGCGAGGATAAAAAGCGCGCTTGTGTGGCCGAGAAAAAGACCTATGATACTGACCGTTAGCAAGATCAATTCAAGTGCAAACAAGGCATATTTACCTAAGTAGCAGTGGTGGAAACCACCTAGAAAAAACCAGTTCAACGTCGCATAAGTGTCTGGGTCTTTAAGCTTCTTAGATTGTCGCTCAAAGAATTCTTTTTTTTGGTTTTCAGGTAATGAATTCACCTGCTTTCTTAGCAGTTCTTCATTTTTTTCTAACTGTTCAATTGGCTCAAATAAGCGCATTACGGCACCTCATCACGTATTTTTTCAATGAGGTCAGGTTGGTTGCATCGTTTAATCCTTTCTAAACCTAGTTTCCAACCTTTTATCGCCCCATACTTTGCAATGCATTGTTTTGTGTATTCAGAGCATGTCGGCTCAAAATTACATTCAATATTTAACAACTTCTTTGATCCACCGCTCGCTTGATAGCGATGGATCAATGTCAAAGAAATATACTTAAGCAAGCTTAGCGGCCAAGAGTAATAATCACAGCCTCACGCTTCCAAAACAACATAAAGCGCTTCTGTTCAATGACCTGAAATACAACCTGCCAACCGTCTTGTACATATTTATTTAGATCGGCTTCCATTTTTTGTACAGGCAATCCACTTGCACCTAGTAGTACCGTACCACAGCCGCCTTCTACAACGTGAACCACTTTATATTCTGTAAACTTTGTCATTTTTCCAACCAATTATTCAATGAAAAACAGTATGTTATATCATGTTAACTAATGCATCAAGACGAGTATTCAATATTTGCTGTAAAAATCCGTTCTATCACACTTTGTAGGCAGACATTTAAATATAAAAATACAGCTTACCCCACATTGAGTAATAGGCTTTACACAACAAGACCCGATGACTATACCCACCTCACTGTTTCAAACAAGGGCTAAATAAATACATGACGTCAACACGTCATCCACAGATTAAAATATAAGATTGGGGGGATTCAAGACGTCTGTAATACCCAGAAATAAGCGGTGTCATTATCATCTTGTATCGGCCCGGGCATTGTTTCCCCTTGTTTTAGAGAGATAACGTCCGAAGTCAGGTTAGATTGCCATAACCCACTAACTGGGCAGGGTGTTTCAGGAAAAGCAATGTAAATGGGTGGTAGCTTATCTTTCGATAGACTTTTATCAAAGCCCTGTTTGCGTGCTTCTGCTACCCAATCTTTAGGGTAATAAGGCAAATGGCTGTAACTGCTATCGTCTAAATCAAATAGCAAGGTCACCATGGCAGCTTCCAGTGACCAGTAACCAAAGAAATTAGCGACAGGTCTTTTGTGTCTACCGTACCAATAGCAATCTTTCATGCCTTTATACCAACCACGAAGGTAAGCTTTTACACTTTCTTCACGCTCTTTTTTGCTTGGTTCGAGCGGCCCTGTTTTTATCGCGTTGTACAAATGCTGATAGCTTTTAGGGAAGACCAATGCTTCTTCAGTATTGTCGGGGATACCGTGCACATTAAACAAGCGGAACAACTGCGCCATACAAGCCTCGCCACTTACTTCCGGTGATGTGCCATATAGGCGAGTAATGGTTGATAGATATTCTGTTTTGCCCGTTAGCGCGACAAAACTTAAGCACCATAGCAAGAATTGAAAGGAGTCGGATTCCCAGAAGAGATAATTATCATTAGTGAAGTCTGTTTTATGCCTTTCTAACTCTTTTAGAGCAAGTTCTGCAAGTTCAATCACATTCGGCATCAAACATCCGCCAGAGTAGCTCAAAATCGCATGTTCAAAACGTGCAAGCGTGATATCCCAACTAATTCCTGAGCGTTTTTCTAGAGTTCTTGTCAGATCATTCACTTTCATATAACGCATTGATTTATCTGCAAAGAAATACGCATTTAGTTCATCGAATTCAGCTAACTCCAATAAAGGGTCTCGTCTTTTTTGCGCAAATTTTAAACTGCTTTCATTCATAATAATATTTTCCCAATAGACTTTGCTGAACAATCTAATTTTGTAATGTTTACCACTTTTCCTGATTCATCAACAATCATCAACCAACGTTGATAATCGGAATCTAGCACGTCATCAGCTTGAGACATGCTTAGTTCTGCTCTTACCCTTGGCTTGATCCATTTGTCACTCATCTGTTTCGCAGACTCATAACCTTTGCTTCCTTTCGTTGTAGTCAACATGGTATCTCTTGCGATACCATCGCGATCAACGTATTTTCCAGTTTCAGTTCGGTACTTGGTTTCAGTAACAACATAGGGCGGTGGCGGATTGGAATTTTGATAAACCCCGTCAATACCACGTCCACGAGGTTTGTCTGTCATCTTCCTAACCTGCCGGTTTTCAGGTAACAAGTTAATAAAGCCTCGCGTTTTCATATGGTGATCGCTAATAATCTCACCATATATCCCTTTTTGGATGTTTTTCATCGAACGAATAATATGGGGATCAATCTGAGCAACGCTATCATCAAGTCTATGGATGGATTTAGT
>NZ_JXXU01000006.1 GCF_000967495.1 Vibrio neptunius
GTAACTGGAGTGAACGTCGGGGCCACCAGCCTCTCCGCGGTTAAAAATGGTATCACCAGCAATAGCGTCAGCGTCGATGTCTCAGATGCGGTGATCACAGACATTAGCGTGATACCCTCTGTTGTACATGTTGCGAAAGGACAACACCAAACCTTAACCGCCAATGCTATCTACAGTGATAACACCTCATCAGAGATCACTGACTCCGTCAGTTGGCGCCCTGTCAATACGAGTATCGCCACCGTCAACCCCGAAGGACAAGTCTCCGGGGTGGACGTCGGTACCACGACTCTTGCCGCCGTTAAAGATGGCGTTACTAGTCATTCGGTGGGCGTGGTGGTCAGTGACGCGGTGATCACCAGTATAAGCGTTACCCCAGCCTTGGCCACCATCGCAAAAGGGCAAGAAAAAACGCTGACAGCTACAGCCACTTATAGCGATAACACCTCAACCAATATTAGTAATTCCGCTACTTGGGTCCCGATTGATACCAGTGTCGCCACCATCACCTCAAACGCGGTGTTATCCGGCATCAAGATCGGCACAACGACTCTCACGGCGGTCAAAGACGGAGTAGAAAGCCACACCGTTGATGTCGAGGTCAACGACGCGGTCATCACCGATATTAGCGTCACACCAACCACACTACAGGTTGCCAAAGGGCAGCACCAACCCTTAACCGCCACTGCTATTTACAGTGATCACACCTCCTCAGATGTGACTGACTCTGTTACTTGGCTCCCTGTCGATACCAGTGCCGCCACCGTGACGCCTGAAGGGCAAGTCACTGGTGTGGAAGTCGGCAGCACCACGGTAACTGCGGTAAAAGACAATATCACCAGCAACACCATTGACGTTGATATCACCAACGCGGTCATGACGGATCTCACTTTAATGCCTCCCTTCATCGGCATGCCTAACATAGAGCTTATTGATACGAATATTCAAATACATGATGTCACAGCCATCGCTACATACAGTGATGGCACCACTGCCAATGTCACGGATGATGTCAAGTTGTCTCTACCTGTAGATGATGACACGGGCCTTGTTAGTGGTGCATTTACACTCGCATACAACTTACTCATCCCCAAAAATGTAGGAACAGGCTTATTAAACGCTCATCTAGATGGCTTTCTTAGGAGCTTGGATGTGAACGTATGTTCACCAGACAGTATTGGCGGTGATGGTTTAGCACGTGAATGCATTTTTCTTTTTAAGATCCCCAACGAAGATGGAAGGATTTTTGCCAGCACCCCATCGGTTGATTACCTAGATAGGCTTGGCCTAAGCCGTGATGGTGATATTCTTTATACTACTGGTAAGTGGGGCCATGATAACGATCGTTTTTATGTATTCACGTGGGAACAAGCGGATGCAATGTGTGTTAGGTATAGCGGTATCTATTTAGGAGGACGCACTAACTGGCGTTTAATACGAAGTGATGAAATTGATTTTCTACATAGCAGACAAATCCTAACCCAGTTGCCAAACAACTACTATTACTGGACATCCACCAAAGGCAATAAAAACGGAGAATACTTGGGCGTGTATATGGAAAACAAATCCATAGCATCTTATTCAAAAGAGTCTGCTTTCCTAGCGGCATGTGTCTCAGACCGTATCGAAGAATGATTTCATTATCACACGCAGGCGTGCGTCAAGAACAAATAGCTTGGCCGCACGATTGTTACTAATTTGCCGATACAGTCGTTAGATTCTGAAAAGCCGTCCTAGGACGGCTTTCGTGTTTGCTATTGAACGTATGTATTTCGCCTATCGAAGAGCGGCTTAAGCCCCTTGGAGGGTTGTAAATTGGGTTATGGGAGAGTAATAAAGTCTGAAATCAAGTAATAAAGAATCATACTAAAAAGGCAGCGCTCACATCGGTACGCTGCCTTTTCTAAGTCGTCTATGCCCCAAAGCTTGTTACGTTTTTAAATACATAGCATATAGCCAGCTAATTTTGATATATCAAAAGTAATGCGTGGCAAAACTCTGGACCCGAGCCTATTTACTGTTCCGTTCACTCTCAAATATTTCTTTACCCATTAATTGATCTCGATGTTGGGTCATCCAATTAGCGAGTGAATCGAGAGTTGGTTTTAATGTAACTCCCAGATCTGTCACACAATACTCGACTCTAGGAGGCATTTCAGGGTAGACAGTTCTACTGACAAGTCCAAGGGTTTCAAAAGCACGCAATTGTTTTGTTAATTCTTTTTGTGTGATTTGGCCTATCGCTCTCTGTAATTCACCAAAACGTATAACATCATCCGTGACAATCAACCGATATAAAATTGGAATAGCCCATTTTCCTGAAACAATACTTACAAAGTCGACCATAGGGCATGAAGAGCCATTATCTAAAAAATTATTTTTATTTTTCTCTTTAGTATCCATTTGGAACCTACTATACAATTGAAACTATTTATCAAATAATGCCCTCCGATGATATAAAAAACAACAGGAGATATAATGCCTTTAAGATTACATAATAAATATGCCTTAATAACCGGAGGTACTGCGGGCATCGGTCTGGAAACTGCAAAGCAGTTTGGCTTGGAAGGGGCGTGCGTTGCAGTAACAGGGCGCGGGAAAGAAGGGTTAGTGAAAGCAAGAGCAGAGTTGGGAGACAGTGCAATCCTTATTCAAAGTGATTCTTCTGATATCCAACAACAATACAAGTTAGCTGAAGAAGTGAAATCTGTATTTCCTAGGCTTGATGTTCTTTATATTAACGCTGGAGATGTCACACACAAATCACTAGGCGAATGGGATGAGGAAGATTTTGATCGTGTCATAAATACAAATTTAAAAGGCCCCTTCTTTCTCATTCGTTCTTTATTGCCTATATTGTCTGACTCAGCCTCGATCATCCTATGTGGAAGCGTTTCCGCTCAAATTGGTCTACCTCAAAGTAGCGTTTATTCTGCGAGTAAAGCTGGACTAATATCCCTTGCTAGAACCTTATCTGGAGAACTGAAACACCTAGGTGTTCGAGTTAATACCTTGAGTCCTGGACCAACACAGACAGAAGCTTTTGATAAATTTGGCTTGCCTGAAAGTGAGCAAGCCGCTTTGATTAACCAAGTAAAAGAGTTAGTCCCTCTGAAGCGCTTGGGAACACCACTAGAACTGGCAAAAGCAGCGGTTTTTCTCGCCTCTGATGAATCAGCTTACATGCTTGGCTCTGAATTGCTGATTGACGGGGGCGTAGGAAATTTGTAAGTGTTTTTTGTGGTCAATAGGATTGACCACTGCTTTAAATATTTGCCTGTAGTGGACTACAAAAACTGGTCATTCAATTAGAGGTTTGCCCTATTTCTGATAATGCGTTTTCAGCCAAGTTAGTAAAACCTTTGGCACATTTCTGTCCAGAAACGTGTTTTATCGGATGGCCAAGTTAACGAGTATGACACTTTATTCCTCTCATACAAGACAGAGAAGACGACTCGCCCTTAGTGAGTTATTGCTTCCTGTCCCAGTCAACCACCTTTCCATTTTCAAGCGTCACCTTAAAGCGCTGGGGATGCAAAGACACCGACGAAATACGGCCACTTCGAGCTGGCTCATATTGCAATACTTTCGTTTGGCCGTCATCTTGTAAACAATGAGCAGGCTGTCCAATCGCATCCAATAGTTGCTCTTCAGTCTGACCTTGCCAAATCATTCGCATCAACAATTTTTCAACCAATTCTTTGTCATTATATTTGCTCATTAACTGCTTGCGCAGTTTCTCCGTGACGTAGCTACTCAATGCATAGAGAACGATTAGGCAAAGGATAAAAGCGATAACACCAAAAAAGAACTTCATATCATCCTTGCCACTCTGTCGAGAGCACTGACATTAATACTTTATCGACAAATCGACCATTGCGAAAACCTGATTGTCGCATCACACCCTCATGTTGATAGCCAGCATTTTCATAAGCTTTAATGGCACCTACATTAAGAGCGCTTGCGGTAAGTTGCACTCTGTGCAGACCAAGCGTGTCGATAGCGTAATCCGTTACTCGTTTCGTCACTGCCGAACCGATGCCCTTACCCCAGTCACTTTTTTCACCAATCAGAATAAAATACTCACCACTGCGATTTAACGTGCTGATGCCTGATAGGCCAGCATATCCAATAAGGCGATCACTTTCTTTACAACAGATGCCAAAAGAGACGGTCTTTGTACTCGAGTTAATGGATAAAAGCCATTTTTCTATATCTGATTTGGATTGTGGGTAAGCATATGAAGATAGGCTGTACACCGTGACTTCACGATCACAAGACCACTGATAAAAACTGTCCGCGTCTCCTACATCCAACGAACGTAAATAATAACCATCTAATTCTAATTGCATGATTTTCCTTATAAGCCTTAACTGACACAAAACACTTTGCAATGACCAGTCCTTGAGTTATGTATCGAACGATTTAAAAAAGACGTCCTAGGACGTCTTTTCGTTTTTATCGGCTTTGACACTCGTTTAGCGTTTGCTTGCTTAAACCTGTTCAAGTTCATTGCTCAATGCCAGTCGCTACAGATTACCTTTGAGCAATGACAGGCTCAAGCTCTGAGTTTTTTTCGCTATCTTCAACGTTTCGATCGATAGGCGTATCCAGATAGATTCGACCCTTTGAGTCTGCTGCTGGAAAGCCTTCAGGGAAGTCGATATTAATTTGCTTAATAAAACCTCTAGCGATGATTCCAATCACAAAACATAGAGGGAAACCCATTAAGATTGAAACGGTTTGAAGAGGCTTCAAACTCTGAGGGTTTATAAAGTAAAGCGCCAAAGACACAACGCCAGCCAAAATAAGCCAAAAAGCGATGTTCCAATGAGCGGGGTCTTCATCTTCCGCAATTTTGTCTTGCGTGGCAGCAGCCAGCGAATACCCTACAGCGCAGTGGCCGGTAATGTATGAGACAAGCGTAATTAGCCCAAAGGCAAGCACAAAAAGTGTTCCAAGCGGCATTTGTTCGAGCATGGCGTATACAACTGGACCGCGTCCCTGCTCGTTCATAATCGACATCAAATCCACCTGTCCTGTCATTTGCATATGGATGCCCATACTTGGAAGCACCATGTAGAACACCATGCAACCCAAAGAGCCAGCTATCAGACCGCCCATCACAATTTCTCGAATCGTTCTTCCTCTCGATATTTTGGCGATAAACAAGCCAAATGGCAGTGCGTATACCACCCACCAAGAAAAATAGAAGATGGTCCACGCTTGAGGGAATCCCCCTTCTCGGATGATGTCTGTCGCCAAACTCATGTAAACAAAGTTTTGCAGCATTAATCCCAGGCCATCCACTGACAAGTTGAGGATATAAGCCGTAGGGCCACAGATCAACAAGGCAACCAGCATCACTACGTCTGCCTTTACGTTCCAATCACTCAGTACAGACACACCTTTCTTAAGTCCAGCAACAAGGGTGACAAGAGGAATGAAAGTCCATAGGAAGATAACAAAAGTATCTAAAAGGGCATTGCTTGACTGCCACCCCATCACATACACAATGGCACTTGAAATAAGTGGCGTACCCAATGCCAGAGAGGTCATAACACCACCAACCATGCCAAACATGTATAGGAAGTTAATCGTGTGACCAGAGACACCATCGACCTTTTTTCCCAGTACAGGACGCGCAAACTCACTGATTTTTAACGTTGGCTTTTTGCGTACATAAAAGCAATAAGCAATAGGGATTGCGCACGCAATATACCAAGCCCAAGCAGACGGTCCCCAGTGAAACATGCCGTATGCCGAAGCCCAATGAGCCGCTTCAGCACTACCCGCCTCAACACCAAAGGGGGGCGACTGCATTATCCAAATCCACTCAACCGCACCGAGATAGAGTACACTCCCCCCCGTACCCGAAGTGAAGATCATGCCGAGCCATGTGATTGTTGAAAATTCGGGCCCCTGCCCTTTATCACCCATCACCACTGCACCATAACGAGACGTTGCGAGATAAATACAGAAGATCACGACGACAAATGTGGCCACTAAGAAAAACCAACCCAACTCCCCTGTTGTAAATGCATGCAACTTGCCCATGACAATTCCACTTGCGACCGGGTCGACCAAGAAGAATATCGCCATTGACAATGTTAAGATTGTAGCTGGCCAGAAGACCGCTTTATCTATCGCACCTTTCTTATTCTCTAAGACTTGATTATTCATATTATTTCCACGTTTCACGTTGTGTTTGGATAAGAGGCGAACCTCATTTATAAACTGCTATTCAATTAGCTATTCTGTTTCTTACTGAGTTTCCTGTATCGATGGAGAACGGGCTCGGTATAACCGTTAGGCTGACTTGCTCCATGAAAGATCAATTCTCTGGTAGCCAAAACCGCCAGATTATTCTCAAAGTTACTGAGCATGGGTACATAGTGAGGATCCGAGCTATTTTGCTCATCAACGACACCAGCCATACGCCAGAGAGTTTCATTTATCTGCTCCTCCGAGCAGACACTGTGCGCAAACCAGTTCGAGATAAGTTGCGAAGAAATACGCAAGGTTGCTCTATCCTCCATTAGGCCGACGTTATTGATATCCAAGACCTTTGAGCACCCTATACCTTGATCAATCCAACGGACCACATAACCAAGAATGCTCTGGATGTTGTTATCGAGTTCAGTTTGGATGGCTTCTGTCGCTAAGGTTTTGCTGTTTGCATACACATAAGGCGTTAGCAACTTTTCAAGGTCATATCGATTGTTTGTATTCAGTGCCTCAAGCATTGATTTTTGTGTCTCCAACACAGAGTGTTGGTGGTAGTGTGTTGCGTGGAGCGTCGCGGCGGTCGGAGATGGTACCCAAGCGCACGTTGCGCCTGCTTTGGGGTGGGTGATTTTCTGCTCAAGCATTTTAGCCATCTCATCTGGCATCGCCCACATGCCCTTACCTATTTGAGCACCGCCAAGAAAACCCAGCTTCAATCCGGTATTCACATTCCCAGACTCATATGCCTCCAGCCATGGTTGTGATTTCATCTCTGATTTTGTGGGTACCACGCCAGCGGCACTGATGGTGTGTATGTCGTCGCCAGTGCGATCTAAAAAGCCGGTATTGATGAAAAAAATTCGGTCTTTAACCGCCCGCACAGACTCCATCAGATTGGCTGAGGTTCTGCGTTCCTCATCCATGACTCCGACTTTAATCGTATGACGTTTTAGGTTGAGGCTGTCTTCAATCTTGTTGAACAAAGTGTTAGTGAATTCCACCTCTTCTGGCCCATGCATCTTTGGCTTAACAATGTAGATACTGTCGTGCTGACCATTCTTGAAAGTGCTGTTTCTGTTTTCGAGTGCGATGAGAGCGGTAACGAATCCATCTACTATTCCCTCATACGCCTCATCCCCATTCTCATCTAGAATAAGATCAGTCGTCATGAGGTGCCCCACGTTACGCACCAGCAAAAGGCTGCGTCCAGCAACGCTGACAATACTGTCAGAGTTCGTACTGTTATAGACTCGGTCCGGATTCAGCGATCGCTCGATCCACTGACCATTTTTATGTAAAGCGCAAGAAAGAGAACCGTTCATCAAGCCCAGCCAGTTTTCATAGACTTTAAGTTTGTCGTCTGCGTCGACCGCAGCAACAGAGTCTTCACAGTCCATAATCGTACTTAGAGCTGACTCCAACTGGACATCTGAAATGCCCGCTTTAGACAAGCGTCCTGTTGGGCTGTTTGCGTCGATACCGATCTCGATATGAAGTTGATTGTTTTTGAAAAGAAGTTTCTCAGTCTGACCATCGCTTCTCTGCCCAATCAGCTGACTTTCGTTGGCTAGAGACGTGATTTGACCACCTTCCAACTCAATCGTTAAACGTTTACTGCCCTCATCGAACTTAAGTGCAGTGACTTGTTGGTAAGAGCCAGACATTAGGGGAATGGCAGTATCGAGAAAGCGCATTGACTGTTGGATGGCTTTTTCTGCGTGCGCTACGTTGAATTCTTTGCTTGGAGGTTTCGAACCCGTTGCATCGGTACCATACATGGCATCATATAGACTTCCCCAACGCGCATTGGCCGCATTGAGCGCAAATCGTTCGTTGTTTATGGGAACAACGAGCTGCGGTCCCGCCATGGTTTTAACTTCAGGGTCAATATCATTAGAATTAATGATAAACGGTTGTTTTTCCTCAACTAGATAGCCGATATCCGTAAGAAATTTACGGTACTTCGCAAAGCAAAAATCATCACCATTATGTTTTTCGTGCCATTGAGAAATTTGCGCTTGAAGCTCTTTACGCTTCGCTATCAAAGCGTGGTTTTTGACGCCAAGCTCGTTAATACCCTCAGACAAAGAACGCCAAAAAGCCTCCTTATCAATATTTTGGTTCCTCAACACAGTGTTAATGAGTTCGGCAAGTTTACCGTTAACATGAATCTTGTGGATCTCTAGGTAATTCATCAAGCGCCCCTATACTGTTGCTTGTTTTTTAATCTGTTTATGCTGCCGCTTTGTTATTAATCCAGTCGACTGAAAACCATGGCTCATCGTCAATTCATCCATACCCAGCACTATTTTCGAGTTGCTACCAAGGCTTTTAACCTAATTTTCTCGATGTGGTTTTTGTTGTTGCTGGTGATGTAATTTGACCGAGTAGAGATACTAGATGTTGCATTATTGTTAATCTAGCGTTTTAGTTATTTTCCCCAAATCGCAATGTAAACTTTTAGATCTCCATCAACCTTTGATAAAAACGAGCAATTAATAACCAAATATACCAATATGATCACATTTTGGGCATTTATGAGACTCAACACATGAAAACTAACATTACAGATAGACCAAGAATACATCCGTGTTACATTTTAGTAACCAAAGGGACATTGGAGATGTAGACTGGCATCCAGCTTGTTGAAGGCGACGAAAATGAATAGAAGTTACGATGTTATAATTGTGGGCTCTGGCTCGGCTGGCTCGGTATTGGCTGAACGCTTATCAAAATACTCTGACAAGTCGATTGCTGTGCTAGAGGCCGGTAGGTATGAGAGAAATCTTTCCACTTCTATACCAATAGGATTTGTGAATAATTTCAATAACCCTAAAACCAACTACATGTATTACAGCGCTCATGAGCCCCACCTGAACAATCAGAGCGTTTACCAACCTCGAGGGAAAATAGTCGGCGGCAGTGGTTCTATTAATGCGATGATTTATGTTCGAGGCCAACGAAGTGACTTCGAAGAATGGGCGCGCGTTACCGATGATGAGCAGTACAACTTTGAAAATGTGATGCCGTTCTTTTCCAAACTCGAAGGCCACACCAATGAAGAACACCACATTAGCGTGACTTCCACTCAAGGGAATGAATCAGCACTATGTCGTGACTTCATGCAATCATGCATGGACATAGGGTACAGCCAAGTGGGTTCCTTCAACCGAGGGGATGGCTCTGTTGAAGGCATTGGCTTCTATGATATGAATGTTTCTAATGGCATTAGGTCTTCCAGTGCTAAAGCAATGTTGAAACCTGCTCTAGCTCGCCCAAACCTGACGCTTATTAAGCACTGTCACGTTAAAAAGATAAACCTAAAAGGTGAGAAACCGGTTTCGTTACTGGTTGAAATTAAAGGCAAAGAAGAAGAGATCACCATCAACGATGAGCTCATACTTTCGGCCGGCGCTGTCGGTTCACCCCACCTATTGCAAGTCTCTGGCGTAGGTTGTCCCGAAGAACTCGCTGAGGCTGGTATTACTCCGAAGGTCGCCTTACCTCTGGTGGGCAAAAATTTGCAGGATCAC
This sequence comes from Vibrio neptunius, assembly GCF_000967495.1. Lineage (GTDB taxonomy): Bacteria > Pseudomonadota > Gammaproteobacteria > Enterobacterales > Vibrionaceae > Vibrio > Vibrio neptunius. The sequence goes on from NZ_JXXU01000006.1 coordinate 9,762, forward strand.
CTTTGTGGTTGCCTTTACTACCAGTCTACAACACCGACGTTAAACATCACGATGCTCAAGCCTATTACGGCGATTCGTCAAGGTGCCAAATACCTATTCCAGCGTTCCGGACCCTTGGCCTACGGTGTCAAAAGCGTCGGTGGTTTCATACGCTCAGATGAGGCTCAACCAGAGCCGAACGTTCAGGTGTACTTCAATCCTATTTCCTACTCCCTGCCGACAGACCCAGGCGCTAAGTTGAAGCTAAGCGAAAAGTCTGAGTTCTCTTTCTTTTATAACCTTTGCCGCCCCGCAAGCAGAGGTCATATAAAAGCGGTTTCTCCTAAATTAAGCGATACACCTGAGATTTTCTGTAATTTCCTAGGTGATAAGGATGATCAGCAAGACATGATTGAGGCGTTTAAACGTGTGAATGAGATCGCCGTATCTGGCCCGCTTGGCAAAAGTGTTGCGAACCCAGAGAAATACTCATCACTGTCAGATGAAGAAATCCTCCAAGTCATAATCCAAAATGCAGGGTCGATTTACCACTTATGCGGCTCTTGCAAAATGGGGAAGAACGCCCATGACTCTGTCGTTGACTCAAGTTTCAAAGTTCACGGAATGAATGGGCTTCGAATTGTGGATGCGTCGGTTTTCCCAACGATCACATCCGGTAACACCAATGCACCAACAATGATGATGGCTGAAAAGGCATCGAAACTAATTCTAGAAGAGTGGTCTTAAGCAATGAAAATCAGAAAAATCGAATCATTTACTAACTGTGATGTGGGTATTGTCAAAGTCACCATGGAAGACGGCTCAACCGGTTTCGGTCAAGTTTCGACCTATAACGCTGACATCAGCGTTGAAATCATGCATCGTCAAGTCGCGCCTTTAATCAGGCATTACGATTTTAATGACCAAGCTGACATTAAAGATATGGTCGACTTCGTCCTAGAAAAGCAACATAAATTCTTGGGCTCATACCTTTATCGCGCTCTATGTGGGGTAGAAACAGCACTGTGGGATTGGCTTGGTAAATCGCAACAGAAGTCTGTGTGTGAATTACTAGGCGGCACTCCTAGAGATCTTCGCGTTTACGCTTCCAGTATGAAGCGCGATATCACCCCTCAACAAGAGGCAGACCGCTTCAAAAAACTTCAAGACATTCATGGCTACGATGCGTTTAAATTCCGCGTCGGAGCTGAAACAGGTCGTAACAAAGATGAGTGGGAAGGTAGAACCGAAGAGATCATACCCTTGATGCGCAAACAAATGGGCGATGATGTCAGTTTACTTGCCGATGCGAACAGCTGCTTCAACGTGGAACGAGCCATTGAAGTTGGCCACATGCTTGAAGATAACGGCATCAATCACTTCGAAGAACCATGTCCTTACTGGAAGATGGATTGGACAAAAGAAGTAACAGCGGCGCTGAAACTAGAAGTGACTGGTGGTGAGCAAGACCACTACATCCCTGCTTGGGAGCGAATGATCAGCGATAAAGTGGTTAATGTTCTTCAACCTGATGTGTGCTATATGGGGGGCATCACCCGAACACTTGAAGTGGTCGAACTTGCCAAGAAAGCCGATATGATCGTCACCCCACATGCAGCCAATATGTCTCTCGTCACCATCTTTACGCTTCATTTGCAAGGTGCGATTCCCAATGCTGGCCCTTATGTTGAGTTCTCTATCGAAGGTGAGGACTACTACCCGTGGCAAGATGGTATCTATGATGGTGTACCAATCGCTAGAGACGGCAAAGTTGCCATTCCGAGCGGCCCTGGATGGGGGGTGACTATTCGTGAGGACTGGATGGCGACGACTGATTACAAGGTGAGTGAACTGTAAAATGAAAAAACTAAAAGCATTACTAAAGACGTCAGGGCCATTGGCCATTCTGAGTAAGAATAACCAAGATCGGGTCGATCTGTTCTCTGATTTGCCAACAGGTCAATTCATCGCCGGTCGCGAAGTGCCACCGTCAAGTGGTGAATACATTGATGTTGAGGATCCGGGCTCGGAGTTGGTTTTTGCCCAATGCGCTCGTGGTAACGTCCAAGATGTTGAAGCAGCCGTAGAATCCAGCAAAAAAGGATTCAAAGTTTGGCGCGCCACGCCACCAGCTGAGCGAGCTAAGATGATGTTTAAGCTTGCCGATGCTCTAGAATCTCACATTGATACACTGGCCGTAATTGAAGCGATGGATTCAGGCAAGCCATTGAACGAAGCACATGGGGATGTGATTAATTCGGCCGATCAACTTCGCTATTACGGTGGTTTGGCTGATAAGTTCGCGGGCGATACCGTGCCGCTGGGTGATTCGTTTGTGTCATTCAATGCAAAGGAGCCTGTGGGTGTCACTGTTCATGTTGCACCATGGAACTTTCCGCTACTGACCGCGATTCGCGGAGTTGCCCCTTCTCTGGCGGCGGGTTGCTCTGCAATCGTAAAACCCTCAGAGATCACCCCTTTAAGTTCTCTGCTTATGGCAAAAATCTTCTCCGAAGCTGGCTTACCTGATGGTGTTGTGAACGTCGTTAACGGCTATGGTTCAGAGATTGGCAATGCTCTGACATCCCATAAAGATGTACGCCATGTCACTTTCACAGGCTCTGTGGCTACAGGTCAAAACGTCATGCGATCAGCGGCGAATAATATCAGCAGTGTGACGCTTGAGCTTGGCGGTAAATCTCCTGCGATAGCATTGTCTGATGCTGATGTTGAACTCGTCGCTGACGACATGATGTGGGCGATTTTTTTCAACTCAGGTCAAGTTTGCTCGGCGGGTTCTCGTTTGATCATTCATCGTGACATACACGAAGAGTTTATGGGTAAGTTCCTGTCTAATATAGAAAAAATAGATTTCGGTCACGCTTTGGAAGATAAAAGACTCGCTTCAATTACCTCCAAGGCTCATTTGGATAAGATACAAGGTATGGTAGACGCGGCGAAGGAACGCGGCCTAACAATTCGTTGTGGCGGGTCTTCACGTGTACATCCACTGACAGATAAAGGTTACTATTTTGAGCCAACTGTCATTGATGATGTCCCCATGGATGATGACATCGTTCAGAAGGAAATATTCGGGCCTGTTCTGGCGATTCAGATCATCGATTCAGACGATGATGGTGTGGATGCAGCAAACTGTACTGACTTTGGTTTGGCAGCTTGTGTTTATTCCAAAGACACATCAAAAGCGCTAGCAATGGCTGGTCAAATTGATGCCGGTCAGGTAACGATTAATCAATATTATGCAGGTGGTTTCTATACTCCGTTTGGTGGAACTAAAATGTCAGGCTTTGGCCGAGAGAAAGGCTTAGCGAGCATTGAGAATTACTTACGAGTGAAGAATATCACCCTTAAGATCTAAGTGGAGAGAGGTTAGTGAAGAATCTTAGTGATGAAGTCTATGAGTTATTGAAAGCTCGAATCCTGAGTGGTTCGATTCCTTTTGAGAAAAAAATTTCAATAAATGACATTGTTCTTGATACTAACTTTGGCCGCTCACCGATATCACACGCCTTAAAGCGCCTTCAGCTAGAAGGATTGATTGTTACCGCTCCAAAGAGTGGTAACAAGATCTGGACCCCAAGCTATGAAGAGGTTGAGAATCTGTTGTCTTTTAGAAGGATGCTAGAGCTAAGCGCGTTGCGTGAGTGTTGTGATGTCCTTCAGTTGCATGAGCGTTTGATGGGAATCTGCGAAGGAATGGACAGAGCGATTGAAGATGAGAATTGGAAGGAATATGAAGATCTCGACCGCTCCTTTCATCATGCCATTGTTGAGTCTGCGCGTAACCCGTTTTTAACCACCTCATATCAAAACGTATCTGACCGCGTCTCTTTAAGTCGCTTATTCATGAAAAGAAATTACACCCAGAGTAATGAAGAGCATTACTCAATAGCACAAAGCTTAAAACATAACACATTCAAGGCAAGCGCCTACCTTGAGAAGCACCTTCTGATTTGGCCCGAAATGATGTTTTCACTTAAGGAGTGAGGGAATGCCCCAGAATAAATTACAAGCCGCTGCCGAGTTGATCACTGCAGCTTACACTGATGGAAAACAAATCGATTCATCCACTGTTACTCACTTGCTACCGATGGGTAAGACAGAAGCCTACCAGATTCAAGACTTGGTGAGTGAGTTGCTAACCGATAGTAAAGAGAGTCAGAACGTCTGGAAAACAGGCGCTAATACGTTAGAAGAAATACCATTTGCGGCTCCAATCCCTTCCCCATTCGTCCACAAAACAGGCGCTCAATTAGACTCCTCCAAGTTTCATATGATAGGAGTAGAGTCTGAGCTTGTGTTTGAATTTGGACAGGATATGCCTGACATTGGTCGTGATTACACAGAGTCCGAAGTCATGGCTGCAATAGCAAAGGTTCGAGTGGCGGTTGAGATCATTGATACTCGATTTAAAGATTGGAGCAATACCGAGGATTCATGGTTACTCAGTGATAACAGCATGTCCGGTGGTATCATCCTTGGCGATGGCACAACCGATGTTCGGTCAATAAACTATGCCCAACAAGTGGCCCAAATCATGATCAACGGTGAACTTCATACTCAGAAGAAAGGCGGTTTACCAACGGTGGATCCCACTCACTTGGTTGTTTGGATCTGTAACCATCGTTCAAAACGCGATGGCGGTTTCAAGAAAGGCCAGATGGTCACGACTGGAACTCATGTCGGCATGCCCGAAGTGACCAAGGGGGCTACCGTTGAAGCACGCTTCCCGGGTATTGGTTCGGCGTATGTAGAGTTTAAGTAGATATCATTAGCGATTGGGCACTTTGACCCAACTATCATGGTTTAACGCAACGCATGGTAACAATGCCATGCGTTGCGAATCCGTTTTCGTTATCATGCCGTATGTTCGTAACTGTAGATATGGTCTGCGTACCACTTCCCACCAATCTTATACGCTTCCGGTACGACCTTTTTAAGAGAAAATCCGTTCTTAGTCAGTACTTTCTCCGAGCCGATGTTTCCTTGTGTCACTATCGCGTCGAAGGAGTGAATACCTTGCTCTTCAGATGCCCATGTTATTAAGGCTTTTAACGATTCCGACCCCAAACCTTGGCCGTGATAGCGAGGTAAAATCAAATAGCCAACTTCTGCACGACCGTCCGTAATACGAAAGCCAGTCACACCTATTTTTTCATCCGTTTCTTTCAGCGTCATCGTCAAACACAACCAATGCTCTGAACGGTTGTTCCATAGAGGAAGCCGTGACTCAAAACTCTGCTTAATTTCTTCCAATGATGGCTCATCGAAACATAACTGGATCACCGCAGGGTCTTGATTAAGAGCCTGAAACAACCCCCAGTCATCAGCCGTAATTTGAGCCATTTCCAATCTGTCTGTTTGAATTTTCAACTGCTGATTCTCCTGTGTCATAAACCGTAACTGTATTAGAAGTGAAGCGCTGTGAGTCTATCTTTGTTCTATCTTGTCACGACGCATTGTGGTTATTGTGTAACCCATTTCTCGGTACTTCCTGCAGCGCTGTTGCAAAAACTCCGGGTACTGGCTCTCTTCAATTTCTTTAAAATTGATTTGTTTATAAAAGTCGGTCACATGTGCGAGAGGCATGCAGTAGGCTGTACGCAAATTTAATACAGGTTCAATGTGCTGAAGAAATTGGCGCCCTAATCCTTGACCTTGAAAATCAGAGGCAATGTACATGCCTCTGAGTATGGTGACATCATGAATAAGTTCTACTTTCACGGCACCGATAATCACCCCGTCATTCAGGCAAATAAACGCTCTTTCTGTCTCCGACCAAGCGCTGTGATACCCCTGCTCTTTGTAGAATTTACCGATCGCTTCCTTCATCGAGTTGTCGGCTTCGATTATTGTCATTTCTACTTCATTTATTATTGTCATTTCTACTCCATTTATAGTGGCTAACACCTTTTTATTACAACAAACGAGTTAACCCTCAAACTCCAAGCAAAAAAACGCCAAGAGTAAGTCGTCTGACGTAAGTCGTTTGTATCGGCTTCTTTAACCTGAACTGGTTTCACGGGTCTTGACCAATGTCACGCCATCCACTTCCATCAACCACTGACCTTCTATTAATTGGGGAGGTTGGGACACCACAAAGGTTGTGGTTAAAAAGGAAAAACCCACAACAAAGTCGTCACCAACAAACTCTTTGATTGACGCATTTATCGAAGTGGTTCCTCCACTCTTTAAGCGCTCATAAGCTACCGTACCATCTGCAAGAATTAACAAGTACATTTCTGCACTTTGCCACTCACCAACATAAGAAAGTTTCTCTTCAGGTAGCGGCTTACTGCACCCGGCAAGTGCCAATAAAGCCAGCAAAATTATTAACGTTTTTTTCATCACTTCTCTCGACGGTCTAAGTTCTGTATTTCGCCACCATCTTTTATCATGGACAGTCTCAGTTTTCTGCCAACTAAGCTTCAATCAAGCTAACATAAACCATTAAAAAATAAAGCATATATTAGATGCTCGATTTCTGACGTCCGATAAAAAATGAGCCAGTGCGGTATCGCTTTTTCAACAAAGCGCATTATATTGGCGAGCGTTGAGTCAGTCTGATGATTAACAGTAATTTATTTTTTCTTCTACTAGCATAACAAGCCAATTTCATATTAAAAGCAGGATTAAAGGGTTGTATTTGATAGTTTTTGTTGTTAGCTTGTGCCAAATGAAATGTATCTTAATGCTTACTTCATCTTTCTTCTGGTGGCGCTCTAATTAGAGCGGCACTGAATTCTTACATTCTTTAGCTGCTGGAAGGTAGCTAAGTATGTCATCCCTATTTCTATCTCCAGTAGCCCTCTATTTAACTAGGAGACAGAAACATGTTAAACAAACTACAGACTGAAAAACCGGACATTATTCTAACCGGAGATCGAGCCACTGGCCCATTGCACCTGGGACATTACGTGGGTTCTTTAAAACCGCGTGTTCACCTTCAAGACATTCATGAGCAGACTATTCTTGTTGCGGATATGCAAGGCCTTACGGACAACGCGCATAACCCGAACAAGGTATCTTCGAACATCTTAAATGTGGTTGCAGATTACTTAGCGGTCGGCATCGATCCATCCAAAACAACCATCTGTCTGCAATCCCAACTGCCTGCGCTCGCCGAACTCACCATGTACTACAGCAATCTGGTTACTATCAGTCGATTGGAGCGCAACCCAACGGTCAAAAGTGAAATTCACAACAAAGGGTTTGAACGCTCTATTCCGGCCGGTTTTCTTACCTACCCTATATCTCAAGCAGCTGACATCACAGCTTTCAATGCTTCTCTGATTCCCGTGGGTGATGACCAGATACCCATGCTTGAGCAAACCAATGAGATAGTAAGGAAAGTGAACTCTTTAGCTGGCAAAGCTATCTTAAATGAATGCCGCCCGTTACTCAGTAACGCTCCCCGTTTGCCCAGCACAGACGGAAAAAATAAGATGTCTAAGACGATGGGCAACACCATTAATCTTGGTGCCAGTGAAAAAGAGATCTCTGCAGCGGTCAAATCTATGTATACGGATCCCAATCACCTGCGAGTTGAAGATCCGGGTCAAATCGAAGGCAACGTGGTGTTTACCTACCTTGATGCTTTCCATCCAGATCAAGATGAAGTCAAACGACTCAAACAACAGTATCAGAGCGGCGGACTTGGTGATGGTACGACAAAAAAGATCCTAGAAGAGTGTCTACAAGAAATGCTTAAACCGATCAGAGACAGAAGACAGGAATTTCTGAATGATCGAGCTCAATTGGTGGATGTGCTGCGCAAAGGCAGCCAAGTATCTAGAGAGAAAACACAAAAAGTGCTTTTTGATGTAAAAGATATCTTCGGCCTTAATCTCTTCTGAAAGGCTGGCGTTGTCGATTCAGCATCGACAGATACTCAGACCAGTAGCACTTTTAAGGACAGCGCCTGATTAAGTGGGTTCTGTCCTATTCGTTTCATCTGTTTCAACGAGTTGGGACAATGTCAAAGGGTGGAATTTTGGGTTTGATTCGGTTTATTTCTTTAAGGCACAATAAATTAGGTAACCAAACACCGAAAAATAGGAAGCGATTAAAATGTACGAGTTCTTAGTTGGCCTTGAAGTATCGAACAATGACGTTTACTCCGAGTATCGAGCGGCTATGAAGCCTATTCTTAGGTCATTCGGTGGCAATTTTGGCTTTGACTTTATGGTTTCTGATGTTCTGCTGTCTGAAGTTGATGAACCTATTAATCGAGTCTTTACGATCCGATTTCCTAATCAAGAAGCCGCGCAAAATTTCTTTGCAGATAGTGAGTATTTGAAAGTCAAAGCTCAATACTTTGATGCGTCTGTATCCCACACAACCATCATAGCCAGTTATGAAAAAACCACTTAGCAATCCCATGATTTCAAACACACAACCTTTACCATTGAGCCCCAAAGGGTATATACATAGTTTATCTTGTTCACAGTGTTGAAGCCTTCATGACGCTCAAAGAAATTCTTCAAATCCGTAATGTCCGCAGCTTCTTAATCTTTCGCAGCAGTTACTTTGCGCGTTTTTACTACCCAGTATTCACCCTACTTTATCTCGATTATGGCTTAACCCTGTCACAGTTTGCGATGCTTAACGTCGTTTGGGCCGCGACCATTGTTTTAGCTGAAGTCCCGTCTGGCGCTTTCGCTGATACATTGGGGCGGAAAAAGCTGGTGGTGCTCTCTTCAGTGGTCATGTTTATTGAAATCGCTATGATCGCTTTTGTGCCCACAGGGAACCCAACGATTGTTTTCTTTGTGTTTTTGATTAATCGAGTGTTGAGTGGCTTAGCGATGGCATTGGCGAGTGGCGCCGACGAGGCTTTGGCTTACGACACACTAAAAGAACAAGGTAAAGAAGACGTCTGGCCGCAAGTGCTGCAGATCCAGCTGCGTATTTCCTCTAGTGTAGGGATTCTGGTAACCCTAATTGGCGCAGCCATGTATGACGTGAACTTTATGGCGTCGGTATTTAACGTCTTTGGACTAGACGCTCCAGAAAAGACGCAAGACATCATGCGTATTCCTGTCTATGCCACCCTGTTCGTTGCGCTTATCGCCTTTTATGCCGCAATAAATATGGAAGAAGACAACAGTGCATTGCCAGTGCACGACAATAAATTTGCCACCACAATCGCCAGCCTCAAATTAACGTTGAATACGGGTAAGTGGGTGCTTTCCACTCCTTACGTGCTATTCATATTGCTCTACTACAGCTTGTTTGAGCATACATCGCGGATGTTCTTAACCATGAACAGCCAATACTATCGCGCCATAGATATTCCGATTATCTATTTCGGCTTCATCGGCGCGGGGATAAGCGTCTTGCAAATCTTATTGGCTGGGCAAAGTCGTAAACTAGCGGAACGAATCGCCGCCAAAAGGTTCATTGCGATCATGGGTTTAGCAAGCATGGCAACGTATTATTGGATCAGCCTAGGGTGGTCAATCTATGGGGTAATCCCTGCCCTGTTACTCATCTTTATTATCATGACGATGAACATCTTCATCAGTTATCACCTCAATAAAAAGACTGAGTCTCACAACAGAGCAACGGTGTTGAGTTTCAAAGGTTTAGTGTTCAACTTAGGATACGGCTCAATCGGCATTTTGTACGCCTACTACTATAAGCTGGTGTCTCAGAATTATACCGAGCAGGAGATAGAACAGCACGTCGACTTCATCGCCTCACTCTCTTCATTTTTCTATTACTTTACGTTTCTGTTCATTACAATCAGCGCTTTTTTCTATATCAAACATAGGAAGCAGGCCATTTTCTGAAAAGGAATATAACGCGCAGCCTCGGCTTAAAACTTTGATAAGTTCGTTTGAGCAAGATTATTTGATGTAGGAATCCAACAAACGTTCTGGCGTCTACACCTCGCAGCCGTTGCCCCGTCAATTTCTCGCAAAAATGAACATTTTGGTTAGGCGAACATCCACACCCCATAGTATCGTCAAACTTATCTACCCTAAAATTACCCTAGTTATTACCTTGAAACACTTACCCCTTACAGACAAACGTATCCAGCAGATCAAAGTTATTGATAATAAAGAAGCCATCAAGAGCCTAGACCTAAACGATTCAAAGCTTGTTTTAGATTATGATATGGAGCTTGGCTATACCAATCAGTTTGTAGCTCGTGAGAGCGTCGTTCAACGTCTTAAATTAGCTTCAAACTTCCTACCTAATGGCTTTTACCTCAGCGTCAAAGAGACATATAGACCAAAATCATTTCAGAGCTTTATATACAATCGCAGGATGATTAATCTGCTCATCAATCCTGACTATCGGGATTTAACCATTTGTCAGTTGCGTGAAAAAGCTTCTGAGTTCATTGCTCCCCCTGAAGTTGCAGGCCACCCCACTGGAGGAGCGGTTGATGTTTCGCTCGTCAATGAACAAGGTGACGAAGTGGATCTCGGCTGTAAATATGATCAAGACGCCACTGAATCAGAAGGAAGATGCTATTCCTTTGCGATGAATCTGAGCAAGGCTAGTCATCAGAACCGTCAGATACTCTTTGAGTGCATGGAGAAAGCGGGCTTTGTGAATTACCCCTTCGAGTGGTGGCATTGGTCATACGGAGACAAATATTGGGCAGCCATTACTAAGGCTCCAAATGCGCTTTTTTCTGCCATTGAACTCAGCTAATTAGTAAATTTTGTCACCCACATAAGGCGACTCTACCAAGTGAACCTGCTATATACTTGTGGTGGAGTTGTCGTAGCGACATCGATGATTTATGACAGTTGCGATAAATTCATATTAAACATTATTCATATGTGATTCATGTCCTATCCTTTTGAATCACATGCTTTAAAGTTGGCCCACCTTTATCAACTTTATCAATCGGGTCAATGAAACGGACACTAGTTTGGGTCGTATTGCATGGATTTGCCATGCTGTTTGTTCTGATCAACCTTTTCACAGGCTTTCGCATCGCAACAGTGAGCTATCCGCACTGGCTTTTCTTCTCAGTGTGGCTTCCTCAAGGGCAATTGCATTCCATCCATATCTATTCCGGTATTGCGTTAAGTGCTTTAACGCTCTCATATTGTCTTTACCGTTGGAGGCTCAAGCCGAGTGTTAAATCGAGCCAGCATCGAGGCATCAACGCATTTAATAAACGCTTTATTAAAGTCAGCTACGTTCTCTTCCCTGCATTAATTGTGACTGGGTGGTTGCTGCTTGGCGGTTATGCCAGTGATGCAAGCAAGCTGCACTTCTATCTTGCACACGGAGCGCTGCTTTATCTGCTTCTTCATGCTGGTGGCTACTTTGTTCAATATGGCGTCTCGGTATTCGTCTCACTCTTTTCCACTCAAGTCACTGGGCCTGAAATACGCCAAATACTGGCGGTTTTAACCCTTACCTTTGTCCCTTGGATGGGCCTATTTTTGACTTCCTCTTCTACTCTCACCGCCACCACTTTACCACCGGATCAGGTTATCAGTATTGATGGTGTTGCCGACGAGCACATTTGGAAAAATGCACCATCGACCTACGTAGAAACCCATGGTGGAGAAGGGTTTGAAAATGGTCATACTCGCATCGGCATCAAAGCGCTCCATAACCAGCAGGATATTTTCTTCCACATCACTTGGGATGACCCCACCGAGAGCCTAAATCACCTCCCTCTGGTTAAAACAGACAAAGGTTGGCAAGTCCAAGAAGACGGCTTTTATCGCTTCGACGAAAAGCGATTCTATGAAGACAAACTGGCAATCATGCTCTCCAATACCTGTAACCTAGGCGCTGATGGTACAGCCCATCTTGGGCCTAAACCCTTAGAGGGAAAACCTGCCAATTGGCACGGCAAAGGTTATCACTATTCGCCAGATAACAACCTTCGTGATCTATGGCATTGGAAGGCTGTACGAACCAATGCCATGTATCAGGCGGATGACAATTCGTTCACTACTCCTCAGCAAGTTGACCCCGCTAAGAGGCGCTATACCGCTGGCTATATCACTGATGGTAAAGAGTCCGGCGCTTACGTAATGAACTGGCAGTGGTATTCCCCCCATGGCGTCACGCCTAAACGTCTGCCTAACTCAAATCTAACCAGCTCTTTTTCGTCTATTAACCAGTCTACGCGTTACGCTCCCTACCTGAGCTGGCATGACACCATGGCTTACACACAACACGTTGACCAGTCCCCCCTCAAGACGATCCTTCCTTCGGTATTACACAACTCTAATCAGTTTGAAGGGGACCGGGGGGATGTGCGTGCCTTTGGACGATGGAACAATGGAGTATGGTCACTCGAAATCGCTCGAAGATTAGAAACAGGCTCAGTTCAAGATATTGCAATACGTGATGGCGTGTGTCTTTGGGTAGCCGCGTTTGATCATTCACAAATAGCACATACGCGACACGCTCAAGGCATTCGCTTGGCATTTGAGGCAGCACAATGATCAAACGCTTGTCGATTCTGGTTGCTTTGATCACAAGTTTGGTGGTCATCGCTTACCTTCACCCCATTGAACCCGATAACCCCCAATCATCAAGGTGGCAAAAAATAACCATGAGTGGACAACCGCTCGATATCTGGCAGGGGCCTTGGAACTGCGTGTTGGATAAGCAAACCGGATTACTCTGGGAAGTAAAAACTGACTCTGAAAATATCCATGACTCTTATTGGTCTTACTCATGGTTTGATGGGGAGCGAGGAGTCCCAGATCGCGGCGATTGCTTTTTTAACGAGGGTCGCTGCGACAGCTTCGACCATATCACTCGAACCAATGCTGAATCATTATGTGGCCGCAATGATTGGCGGGTTCCAACGACAGACGAGCTCACTACACTGATTAACCTCTCGGTGCCCAATGGACAAGCCAAAATCAGCAGCGGATTTTTCCCGAGGGTACGCAAAGGCGATTACTGGTCATCTGATCATTCCATTCCTTTGCGCGGTTTCTATGCACGTTTGGGTGATGGGGCCAACGCTGTTGACTTTCGCGATGGGCAAGTGAAAACCCTTCCCTATCGCAATGCAGCCTTTTTAATTTTGGTCACTCAATGGGAGTGAACCCGTCATGAGCGCTCCCCTGTAGCAGGTGCGCACTTAAGCGTTAGTCGAATTTTCATGGTCAGTTTAGACCGACTCTAACCCATAACCTATGGACTTAATTATGATTCGAAGGATTGCAACACTGTCACTTTTAGCCATAACCGGGCTCACCTGTTTGAATGCGGGAGCCGCAACACAATATCATCGAGTAGTCTGGGACAGCGACCCTGCGCGAAAAGCGGTGATTGGTTTCTCTCCAAACGGTGAGAGTGAACAACCCTATGTGCAATACGGTACCTCAACAGATGAAACGACATGGCAGACCAAACAACCTAGCTACAACCACGTGTTCGGCGGTGATTTACTTAGCTATTTTGTCAGACTGGAGAATCTAACACCGGATTCACCGGTTTACTATCGTGTCTGTGACCAGCAAGGTTGTGGAGAACGTTTTTGGTTCCGTACCGCTCCGATTGATAACAGTGAGTTTGTTATGATCGCTGGAGGCGATACACGTACAGGGTGGACCAACCGAAGAATGGGTAATCAGCTCGTCGCGAAAGTTCGTCCTTTATTCATACTTCACGGCGGCGACTACACCAGCCAAAACAGCGCGTCACAAATGGCTCAGTACTTAGAGGATTGGGCATTGACCTTTTCCAGTGACCAGATTGACGGCATAGCGTACAAGCGTACCTACCCATTTATTCCTACCCATGGCAATCATGAAGACTACGATTACTCAACACTATGTAAAGTGTTTGGAGTCGATGCTGATGGTAATGGTGAGTGTAATCCTTTTGATACCTACAACGTTGTTAACATTTCACCATTACTTCGCGTCTATACACTGAACAGCCAATTTCGCAAAAGTGGATGGTCAAGCTACGCTTCTCAAATGAACCAGTGGCTTGAACAAGATTTAGCCACCCATGGCACTCAAAACGTCTGGCGCGTTGCCCAGTATCACAGGCCGATGTTTCCTCACGTGTCATCCAAGTCTGACAGCCCAGACCTGTTTAACTGGTGGGCAAACTTGTTTTACCAACACGGTATGAATCTGGTTGTGGAATCTGACAGCCACTTGACTAAGGCCACCCGAGAACTAAAACCAGACGGCAGCGGCTTTGTTACTTCGCCAAGCGGAGGCACAGTGTACATCGGTGAAGGCAGTTGGGGTGCGGCAGCCCGATCGGCGAATGATCCTAAAAGCTGGACCTTAGACGCGGCCAGTATTCAACAAGTGAAGGTCATCCAAGTGTTGCCAGACACGATGACGGTCCGAACAGCGCAGTTTGACGCTTCAGCCTCCACGCTAACAAGAGAAGACAGACAAGCGGATAGGCTTCGTTTACCCGAAAACGTCAACTGGTGGTCACTCAATGAAGTTGGAGAAACGATGGATCTGGTTCAGTCAGCAGATGGTCTCTCAATACTGAAGAACCAAAACCCCGGGCCATCTCCTTCATTTATTCGCTTACCTGTGACGCAAGATGTTTTTGTCGCACAATCACAGCCAGATACTAACTTTGATGGACACCAAGATGGCTTGCTAGCCGACGCCTCTGATTCTACTTATGGCCGTACCATGAGTCTGATGGCGTTTGACATTTCATCAATTCCCACGTGTGTCGATATAGCGGGTGTTAAGCTTGAATTGCAAGTCACTAACAAATCTTATGGCGCGTATGGCGTTCATATTGCAGCAGAGGCTTGGACAGACTCATCGGCGACTTGGAATTCAGTCGGTGGTGAACAAATCGCCGCAAGAACACTGACCCAATTCACTCCTTCATCAACGGGCAAGTTTGATGTTGATTTAACCGACAGCCACCTACTCGATTTGTGGGCTCATGATGGCAATTTTGGCATCGTCGTCGCTTCATCCGGTACAACCGACGGCCTCGACTTTGACTCAAGTGAAACAGGTGCACCACCAGCTCTGGTTGTTAGCTATCACGAACGCAAAGACTGTGAGGCTCCCGTTAACTCGCTATCGCTACCAACCAGTGACGATACTTTTATCGCCTCGAGTAAATCTTCGGAAAACTTCAACAACCATTCGGACGGTTTGCTTGCTGACTTGCTTGATAGCAAATATGGCAAAACCAATACGTTGATGAAGTTTGATGTCTCTGTTTTACCTGAAGTGGCTGAGATTGACTCAGTGGTATTAGCCTTACACGTGACCAACGCTTCGACTGGCGATTTCGAATTGTATCGCGTCAGCCAAAGTTGGAATGAGCAGACGGCGACTTGGCAATCGGTTTACGATAACGGTGGTTCTAGCGACTATCTGACAACCTTCTCGCCTAAAGAGAAAGGTGTTTACCGTATCGACCTAACCCATTCAGGCTTACTTCAATCATGGTTAAACGGAGAAAACACAGGGCTTATCATTGTACCTAAGAGCCTGAACGGCCTTGATATCAGTTCTCGTGAACTGGGAATGGGGCCTGTATTAACCATTACTTATCACTAGTAACTACGAATAGAAAATCTCAATCTGGGCGAAAAGTTCAAAGCCCAGATTGAGTATTTGGATCACTATTCTACGCTAACCCCTTGTTCAATTATCTGCTGGCTGTCGATATGGCCTACCGCTTTATGAGCAACCACTTCTAATTGCGCCAGATCAGCGTCGGTTTGAATAGAGAGATACTGGTGGCCTTTGAAGTCCAAGTCGAAATACCGAGCGGTCAGAACAAACGGCTCAATAAAACACGATGGACACGTAGATTGATAACCTGTAGAAATGACCGACATGCTTTTCCCCGCCCAGCGTCGACCCAAAGGCTTGTCGTTCTCCGTCAAATCCGACAACCTGTCAAAAAACACTTTCATCTGAGCTGACATCGAATACCAATAAACGGGGGACGCCCAAACTATGTGGTCTGCGTCGACCAATGTATGCATTAACTCAAGAAAATCGTCGGACTCGTTGCGGTGTTCGTAGTCATAAAATGCGATGTCATAATCTGACAAGTCAAACACACTGCCCCCTGAAATAGCCGCAACCGCTTCAGCGAATTGACGGGTATTTCCTTCTGCCTTTGATGAACCTAGTACAATCGCGATTCGCCTATCCTGACCTCGTTTGGTATGTTCTAAATTAGCCATTATGCCTCCCAAGCCTGACGCTGCAATACCACGCGGTAACCATCGATATCTTCATAAGTCCATCCAACGTTTTCCCAATATGGGTTAAATGAAGCGACTCGGTTAAATCCCGCCTCCACCATGTTTTGGCAACAGCGCTGCCAATGACTTTCATCAGGTATGTAAAATACCAGCAAGTTATCTAGACTAGGTGCAGGTTCAACATGACTGCCGTAATGATGTGTGAATTCTAAGTGATAGGGATGAGCTGGATGGCCAATGATACTTCCGCTAAAGCCTTCGTGGTCAGTAAAACTAGCCAATAGTTCAAAGCCTAAGCCGTTGATATACATATTGGTGAGAACATCAAGTTCGTTAGTCGGTCGAGCAACGCGCAATATTGAGTTCCTTGGGATCATAATAGCTCCTTGTCAAGATCCTGAGTTTAGCGATAGCCCATATCTGGGTATCATCAAAGCGAAGAAAACACAGGATAAAACCTCAACTTAAGTCGAGGTCAACAGTCACTATATAGGAGTTTTTGGTCTCCCTTACGGGAGCAATCAGCTCAGCAATCGTCACTATGATCACTGAGCTCAGAAGGGGTTAAGATTTCGCTGATTGTGGCTGAGCGGCAGGAGAAGAGGATGTTTTCCAAGACAAGGCGATACAAGCGACAACAATGATCCCCCCGCCTAAAATAGTCATCCAACTCGGTATTTCCTGCCAGAATAAAACGCCCCACAGCACATTAAAAACTAAGCCAATGTATCGAGTCCCTGCCACGACAGCAGCATTCTCATGCGTAAAGGCTTTGGTTAAAAAGATCTGTCCAATCAAAGACACCACCCCAATTGCCACTAGGTAAACCCATTCAATCCCTTGTGGAACAACAAAATCATCTTTCATTAGATAGGCAGAAACCAGCATGGCCGTCATCAGAAAGTAAAACACAATTTCATACGTATGATGCCGCTTACTCAAATGACGAATGGTGATAGACGCACCAGCAGCAAACAGCGCACTGGCAATGCCAGCCAGAGCAAATACATTAAACGACGTATAATCAAAAGGATTGATGACCAAAGCAACACCAAACATGACCAAAGGTAGTAGCCATCGGGCTTTATCTGGAAGGCGTTCCCCCAATACTAGGCTGGACAACACGATCACAAAAAACGGCGACAAGTAGGCCAGAATCGCTGCATCAGCGAGCGGTATATGAGTAATGGTGTAGACAAAAGCCAGCAAATAGAAGGCTCCGAGAAGCCCCCGCAAAACCAGTAACGGAACGCCAACCGTCGAGAACGCGACCTTGGCTTGCCACATTAAACCCAATATCAGAATCGTGCCTATCGCGCTGCGGAAAAAGACGATTTCTGCACTCGGTATGGTTATGCTAGCGGCCTTAATTAGTGCATTCATTATACTGAATATCAACGCTGAAAATATGGCTAGAGCCACACCTTTATTCATGATTGTCTCCTAACAACAGGGCCAACCACTGAAGACTCTGAGTCTCGTGGCAATGGCTTGATTCTAAAAAATGGTTCGGGATCTGACGATGACACAGCCACTTCTCAAGTTCATCTAAGAGACGACTGACCGTTGGCAAAGCGACACCAACATAGTGAGCTAACGCTCTAACCCAATACAATGCGTGAATATCTTCACTGGGGATACGTGGCCAACTTTGGTGCTCAAGATCGCCTCTAGCAAACGGAACGGCTGAAAAATCAAAATATCGCCCTTGTTCATCCGGAACAGAAAATGGGTCGATCAAAATGGCACTGTAACGTACGTAAAGCCGATACTCCTGCTCGATAGGTTGACAGTCAGCAAAGGTATCGATGTCATGTCGCGATAACGTTGCTTCGTGCACAGGGTAGTTGTCGTCATTGAGAAACTGTAACAAGTTAAATGGTACCCCACCCAACTGGCGCATCAGTAATGACAGATCCTGCCATAACCCCACCATGGTTTTCATTGTCGCTGGCGTAATAGGCCCCTCAGGAAAGAGCTTATACATGTACTTAGTTTCATCACTGGACCCAAAAATATGGTCAAGTGAAAAAGGCGTCAAAAAGAAGGCTGGGTGGACATACAATGTAATGTTTCTCCCTTCAACACTGTAGCCACTTTCTAGCCTTTTCACATCAGTACCCACCTTGTTTAACGCCTCATTAAGCGCTAGAAAAGCACCCTTACTATCCTGACTGACATAAGCATAAATGCGTTTCTTCACTGCCTTGGTCAGCACGTTCACTGTCGACGAATCGGTGTCGAACTTTGTCGCAGCATAGTAGTTAGAAAAGACCACTATATTTGGATTTAAACCCCGCTCAGCAAAATACCCTTGTGCCATTTTATGCCCACCGACCCAAGAGGAGAGCAAGACGACGTCTCGCACAGATTGCAAACATCCAACAGGCAACGACAGTAATACAGACGCCAACGCGTATGAAGGTGTAGCAATCACCAAGGTATCCCACTCACCCTCAAGTGTGAGTAAATCATCAAAAACCTCATCAAACGTCACGGTTCTAGCAAGGGGGGCAAGATTGGATTTGGCGACATTGACGCAAGCTGCCTGTTTGTCTTTCAACAAATGGCCATGGCGTTGCCAGCGAGCAGACGAGCGGCTGGCAATGCCAATGTGTGTGGCCTGATCCTGAAGTAAAGCCGCTGTTTGAATTCCAGCGGGGCCAGCCCCGACAATGAGCAAACGTCCTATTGCTTTTGTCATATTAGGATCTCTCCATCAAAACAGTGTCATAGACAGCCGCTGAATTTCGGATATGTTGGGTTTCCCAACCATCCATCAATTCAGGGTTGAATGGATAATTGAACGCTGACTTGAGACCATTTCCAAACCGCACTAATACTCTATGCTCTGGATTCAGATGCGGCTTAATCTTATTGAGCAGCTCCCATTTGTGCTCGACTAACGAAGCCACCACAATATGAGTTGGCTTAAAGGTCTGGAATTCGGTCACTATGTCCTTGGAGCCAAACGAGGTTGGTAAAGAGGCTCGGTCTAACTGATTAGCCATCGTAACGGCTTGCTCATCGATATCGATACCATGCACCGCCGCCCCTGTTAGTTGCGCGATAGTGAGTGCGGACAATGGATATGAACCAGACCCGACAAATAGCACGCGTGAGTCTGGTGCAATGCCTGCCCTATCAAGTTCGATATGAATGTTTTCGGATAACTGACTCAAGTATTCACTCACATCAAGTTGGTGTGTCTGGGCACATTGCGACTGATGTTTTTCCAGTAGACACAAGGCTTTTATCGCCGTTTCACGCAGACGTTTAACTTGACGATCATGTTCAGGATGATGGCCAATTTCGTCACTCAAATGTTGAGTGGTCTCGGTTAAAATCCAAGCGCAAAGCTCGTCCAATTTGTCCTGCAGTAGTGCAAAGCACTCACAACTTTCAACACTGTATTGCGTTAATGTATCGATTTGTGATTCAAACGTCGAAATAGCCACCAGCAATTGATAGTGGCGATGCGTCATCGTCATAATTTTTCCTTATAGAATTCAATTTGTTGGCAGCAAGCGAACAGGCGTTACATAGGCATGACCTTGGCTGCAATGCCCCACGTCTACTTCGACTTGATAAACACGGCTTAACGTTTTTTCGCTTAAGACTTCACCGGGTGTCCCTTGACGTTGAACACATCCCTTGTCGAGTAACACAAGATGATCACAGTAGCGAGCAGCCATCGACAAGTCGTGCAGCACCGCGACGGTGATGCATTGCTGCTGTTGAGTGTAGTCTCTCGCCAGATCCAAAACTTGAACTTGGTGTTTGAGATCAAGCGCGCTGGTGGGTTCATCGAGCAATAAAACTGATGGTCTCCCAACCAAAGCTTGGGCTAACGAAACTAATTGCTGCTGTCCCCCACTGAGGTGGCAGAAAGAACGTGTTGCGAGTTGAACTAATCCCAATTCACGTAATATGGATTCCGCAAGATGTTCCTGTTCATCGGTAATACGCCAATTGAGTTGGTGCACCAATCCGAGTAAAACAACTTCAATGACGGTCAGTTGACTCGACGATTTGTTCAATTGACATAAATAAGAATAGGCCGTGCGAGGAAGAGCGTTGCCGTGAGTATCTAGACCACGAACTTGCCCTTTACTTGGGACTAACCCCATCATAGCTTTCAGTAAAGTCGTTTTTCCTGCCCCATTTGGGCCCAATATGGCCGCAAACTCGCCGCCTTTAAATGCCGCATCAATGTTGTCGAGGATCGATTTGCGTCCAAGATGAACCGATAGCTGATGTAGAGAAAGGCTTGTCATAGTCCACCTCGACGATGCAGCAACAGATAGAGTAGAAATGGCACACCGACCAGTGAAGTGATGATTCCAATCGGAAGTATCGTCCCAGGAACAATCAACTTAGCGACCAATGAAGAGACACACAGTAACAATGCGCCCATCAATGTAGATAGAGGCAAGTACAGGCGCTGGTCTTCACCAACTAACAATCGTGACAGATGCGGAGCGACTAAACCGATAAAACCAATGGTGCCGACAAAAGAAACCGCACCCGCTGTTAACAGCGAGCAGAGCAAGAACATCTGCAACCTAAGCTGGCCGGTATTAATGCCAAGCGCCTGGGCACGTTCTTCACCCGATGATAGTGCAGTTAGCGCCCAAACTTTAGGCAGCGCAACCCCGAGCCCAATCAGTAAAATGCTCCCCGAGACTGCGAACGACAACCATGTTGCTTTAAGCAAACTGCCAAAGAGCCAAAACACTATCTGTTGTAGCACTTCTGGTGAAGCAAGGTATTGCACCAAAGATTGCAGTGCTTGAAAGAAAAACAACACCACTATCCCTGCTAATATCAATACTTTCGCGTCCATGTTGCGTGCTCGACCAATCAAATAAATCGCTAAACTTGCTAAAGCAGAAGTGACAAATGCCGCGACAGGAACACCAAGCCATGCGATACCAAAGATCGAAAAGCCACATAGCAAGGCCATAGCTGCACCAAATCCAGCCGCGGCCGAAATGCCTAAGGTGTAAGGGCTAGCAAGCGGGTTAGCCAATAAAGTTTGCATCAACCCGCCAGCCAATCCGAGCGAAGCACCAACCACAAGGCACGTTAATGTGACAGGTAACCTCAGGTGCCAGACAATGGTCGTCGATAAGGTTTGTCCTTCCGGCCCGCCTAATAAGGCCTCAAAAACACGGCCAAGACTAATCCAAGAAGCCCCTGTGCTAATATCAAAGGTCATTGCGACAATAACAGCAAGTGCCGCTAAACCAATCGCACGACGTCGACTCCGCTGCAATCGGCTATAGAGACCTGCGCCATCCTTATTAAAATCGCTCGGATTCGGCGCAGTTTGGTTGTGATAATTCATGGCTTAACCGTCTACCTTTATCATAAAAGTCCCTGATAAAGCTTGTGGCATATACTGCTCAAAAAAGGCTTTGTGATGCGCGACGGGATCGACATCTTCAAATGCTTCGGGATAGATAGATTTGGCAAGAAATTCAAGAAACACATGATCATAGATAGTGCGTGTCCCTGAGTGATACATACCATAGACGTGACCATTTTTGACTGCGGTTAGTTGTGGCCAACCTGCACGCGTCAGATAAGGTTGATAGCGCGCCTGAGCAGCGTCAAGGGCCGTATCGAATCCAAGTAATGCACTATCTGTATGCTTAGCCCAATGTGCACCGGAAATAAAAATAACTTCAGGGTCTTGGCTGAGTACGTACTCTGGTGTCAGGTGTGCCGAGCCTTGAATTTTTCCAGTCGCAATGTTGTTGGCTCCTGCTAAATCAAGCAAGTTGCCCCACATTGCGTTGGCGTAAGACTTGCCATACTCTTTGGCGCCACCTGTACCTATTTCAACATAAACACGTCTTGGTGAATGATTGCTCAAATAGTCAGCAACTCGACGTTGTACATCTTTCACCGTCTGTTCGTAGTCTTGGGCGATGGCTTCAGCACGCGCTTGGGTTCCCATAACCTGGCCAATGATTCGAGCACTGGCGACATGTTTTTCAAGTGTCTGCGCATTGAAATCGACAACCACAACCTTAATACCACTTTTTTCCAACAAACTGACCTTTTCACCAAGCGAGTTGAATTGCCACGCCGCCAGAAGCGCCACATCTGGACGCGTGACTAAGAGCTTTTCAATATCAAAGGTCCCTGTATAAATAGATCCAGAATCAATGATGGTTTCTAATTGTGGGATGATCTTGCGGTAAGTATGCCATTGCGACTGACGGTAATCTTGCCAAGAACGACGCGGAAAGATCGCCACTTTTTGGTAGGCATCAGGCCCTGCTATCGCTAGATAATCTTCGAAATAAAATCCAAGGAACAATCGTTCTGCGGGCTTATCGAGTGTAATTTTCCGACCAAGAACGTCTTCAATTTGGATGTTAGCCCAAACTGGTACAGCACCACAGAGCGATACTAAGGCCACTGCCAGCCATTGACTGAGTTGTTTTTTCATTTAATCATACCGTAATAATAATAATTATCAGGCGCAATGTTATATCATAACAAATATAAGCAAAACAAGTTTCATAATACGATTTATGAATAGGTTTGGAAGTCAGCTCCAAAGATACAGGTTGCCTAATATTGGTTGTATCACTGCTATCATACGTAAAGCGGAAACATGAGAGGGAAAATGAGATGCCTTTGCTGAGTAATTAATATACAAAGGCAAGTGGAGTCGATTAACGGTTTTCGAACAGGTTTGCGTGTTGTAGTGCTTCACGTTTTAGCCACTGAACGAACACTGAAATACGCGCTTTACGAATGGAATTTGAATGGTAAGAAGCGACATACTCTATTCCATTATCAAGCTCAATATCAAATGGTTTCACCAAAAGCCCACGCTCTATAAAGTCTCCCGCCAAGCTGTCTGTCCCTGGACATACGCCGTGGCCCGCGATCACTGCGTTGATTCCCATATCCAATGTGTCCACTTCCATCCATTCACATGCGCGCTGGCTAATATCTACATTCGCTTTAGCAAACCACGACTCCCATGAAAAATGATGAGACCGGATTCCCTTTATAAGCCAGCACTTCAACAACTGCTCTGGGTGGGTGAGTTTCATGTCACGCGCTAAAGACGGAGAACAGACTGGGAACACCGCTTCATTGAACAGCATTTCCCGTACAATACCCTCCTCATGAAAGTTAACTTCACCAATGGCGACATCAATCTCGCTTGTCAGTGCCACTTTAGGCGCCATAGCAGAACTAATGCGGATCAGCGTTTCTGGATACTCAAGTGAAAATTTCCACAATCTTGGCATCAACCAACGCGCAGCAAATGAGGGGCTGGTCGCAACGGATAAGACACCTTCAATTGGTTCGGGTTGAGTAGCGTTGAGCCCTTCAATCAAAGTTTCAAAAGCACTGGAGACTTTGGTATACAACCTTTGTCCCTCTCCTGTAAGTACCATATCTCGCCCTTGGCGAATGAATAACTTACAGCCTAATGCCTCTTCCAATTGACGAAGTTTTTGGCTAACCGCTGCCTGTGTCACACACAGCTCTTGAGCGGCTCTGCTGTAACTCTCCCAGCGTGCAGCCGCTTCAAAGTAGCGTATATTGCTTAAAAAATGCAGCCTCTTGTCCATAAGCCTACCTTATACGTCCCGTTACTATTCGTCGTTCGAAGTCAATCCTATGTTACTTAATAATCCTGACATTACTAGATTAAAACACATTGGTTACGCTTATTTCATTCCAAACAAACAACATAAAAATAAGCTTAATTTATGAAACTTTTTCTTGAACCCATAACAACCATCATAAATTTCAGAGGATTTAATGAAAGACTTCCATCACTACGAACCCATTTTGATGAGCAGAACTTACCAAGAAGCATCAATGGATACAGTTCCAAAGCCTTACCTTGTAAAGCCTTGGCTGCGCAACTTACTGATACTGACGAGTGTGCTGATAGGCTTAGGTTTTGTGTGGCTCTAGCTAACACTTCATTGACCAATGTGAAATGATGCCCTGGCTCCAGATTGTGCTGGCCGACAGCATTGCAAACCTCGTTTCTCAACATTTTTTACTCCGTTTTCAATTCCCAGCATCAAAAAAATACACTATGCTAGGGCTGCCCATCATTATGGGTACCATATACACATATTTATTCTCAGGGCGGGGCGGAATTCCCCACCGGCGGTATATCTTTAGCAAGATGAGCCCGCGAGCGCTCGATTCGTCGAGGTCAGCAGATCTGGTGAGATGCCAGAGCCGACGGTTATAGTCCGGATGAGAGAGAATTAATGCACACCAGATGTTTCATCATGAAACGCTGGTGCATTTTGCGTTGTCTTCTATCCCATATAGCCCTGATTCTGGTAAACAATGAGGAAACACCATGAATCAGACATCGTTACTTGCCGAATTTGGCACTCCTATTGATCGCGTCAACGCGGCGCTTGATGCTCTAAAGCGCGGACAAGGCGTTTTGTTACTTGATGATGAAAACAGAGAAAATGAGGGTGACTTGATTTACTCTGCTGAACATCTGACACCTCAGCAAATGGCACTAATGATTCGAGAATGCAGCGGCATCGTGTGCCTGTGCTTAACCGATGACAAAGCCAATCAACTTGATTTACCACCTATGGTAAGCCGCAACGACAGTGCGAATAAGACGGCATTCACCGTGTCAATTGAAGCCAAAAAAGGCGTCACCACAGGCGTCTCAGCCCACGACCGCGTTACCACTATCCAGACCGCTATTGCGCCAGATGCAAAGGCACAAGATTTAGCACGTCCTGGGCATGTATTTCCTTTGCGTGCGCGCTCTGGTGGCGTTTTAAGTCGCCGCGGCCACACAGAAGGAACGGTCGATCTGATGACTCTAGCAGGTTTGGCTCCAACAGGTGTTCTGTGTGAGGTCACTAATCCCGATGGCACCATGGCTCGCGCTCCACAGATCGTTGAGTTTGCAAGAGAGCATGAGATGCCTGTATTAACGATCGAAGATATCGTCGCCTATCGGCTACAACACACCAACGCTTTAGCCAGTTGATCGTAAGGAGTAACATCTATGTTTACAGGAATTGTCTCCTCCATTGCGACAATAAAACGAATTGATGATCGCGGAGGAATTCGAACCTTTGAACTTGAGTTTGTCGATGACTTTTGTGAGGGCTTAACCATCGGAGCGAGTGTAGCTGTTGACGGTGTCTGCTTAACGGTCACACGCCAAATCAGTGACACCCGAGCATCTTTTGATGTTGTATTACCTAGCATTCAGATCACAACTCTCGGAAGCGTGCAGGTTGGTTCGCTCGTTAACGTTGAACGGGCCGCCAAGGACGGTGCCGAGATTGGTGGTCACCCTTTGTCCGGGCATATCGATGCGCAGGCTCCAATTGTCTCGATCGAAGCAACAGACAACAACTATCGGCTGCGTTTTGGGCTCCCTGAAAGCGTGAGTTCTTATGTGTTTGCAAAAGGATATATCGCTATCAACGGTGCTAGCTTGACCGTGTCGGCTGTCGACCATCAAGCTCAGTGGCTTGAAGTCTGGCTGATTCCAGAAACCCGACGACAAACAACGCTGGGTGCCAAATTGGTTGGCGACCGAGTCAACATTGAAATTGATCGTGGGACTCAAGTGGTTGTCGATACCATCAAGGCATCTGTCGCTGACACCTTGGGGCCTTTACTGCCCCATTTTGAGCAGTTTCTCGCTGCGCAAGGCAGTAGCCTTGAAGCCCTAACGCACACATCAGCTAAACCTGTGCGACAGGCCTAAGCTTTGTATCGCGTCAGCGCTCAGCGCAGGCGCGATATTACCTTAAACTTGGCTGATACTTCTGTTGCAACCTCTGTTGAGTACCGTCTTCAATTAATCCATCTAGATGGGCTTGCATCGTTGCAATAATGTCATCTGGTACTGAACGATGACAAGCAAGCCCCATCTTGATCGGGAATAAATCGAGAACTTTCTCAACAGGCAGCCCGTCCTGTTTGAAGGCGAGATATCGAGATTCAGCCAAAGCGACCATATCCACTCGCCCAGCAAATAACTTCAAGACAGATTTGGTTGCGTCATCAGCACGATCTAATTGTTTGAAGCCCTGATCTCTTAAAAAGGTTTCTGCGACATCTTGATTTTGAACACCAATGCGATAGGACTTTGCTTCATCCATCGCATCAATATTGAAACCAGCGTCTTGGTGCTTAATGAGTACAGACATGTTGATAGAAAGTGGTTCTACCCACTTAAACAAGTCTCGCCGCTCAGGCGTGTTTGAGGTCGTAAAAACACAGGTGAACGCTTGTGTCTGAGCTAGATGAAGAGCTCTCGCCCAAGGGTAAACCTGCATCTCGTATTTCAACCCAGAGCGATGGAGGATTTCCTCGACTTGTTCAGTCGCTATGCCTTTGAGTATACCGCTTTCCGTGTAGCTAAGCGGTGCATACTCTTCTGTTGTGATCGACAACATCAAGCTCGCGTAGACCGGCGAAATGTTCAATACACATAGCAACCACAAAATTCTCATGCACACCCTCCTAGTAATTTAGGGTAGTATTACAACGGTTAATTTGCCCAACTAAAAAGTGCCATGTACAACGCAGCTCGTCGAAAAACAAAAGGTCAACTCACATTGCACGGGACGACAAATAACCATGGGAGTTCATGCCTCAACAGAGGCTTGTGAATTTGGCTCACCCGCGTGCCGCAAGGTCTTTGCTGAACGCCTCTAATAAAAAGTCGATAAAGACCTTTTTACGCTTCGGCATCAGTTGCCGATCTGCGTAGACCAAGCTCACTAGCACTTCTGGCATTTGATACTCAGGAAGCAGTTGAATAAGCCGCCCGCTAGCAAAGTGCTCTCGACAAATGAACTCGGGTAGTACTGCGATGCCAAGCCCGTCCAAACAGGCCTTAAGGCAGGCAGTAATGGTGTTAACTCGTAATCGGTGTGGCAGGTCAATTTGTAATGAATCCCCGTCTTCCGGGATCAAATGCCATTTAGGTAGCCTTACCGCACGGTTAAACACCTCAACCATTTGATGCGGTGGAATTAAGTCACGATGAGACTCTATACCGCCATACTCTTTCAGGTATTCTGGGCTAGCAACTAGTACGCGTTGAGATCTCGTCAGTGGGCGAGAAACCAAAGCAGAGTCTTCTAATTCACCAATTTGCGCGTACAAATCAATGCCTTCAGCGATGATGTCGACTTCTCGATTAGACAGTTCGAGGTTTATGGTGACGCTAGGGTATTCCTTGAGAAAAGCATTGATGTATGAACCCATGATTTGATGCCCGAGCTCTACTGGCAACACCACATTTAAAGGCCCACGAATCAAATCCTGATTGGCAGAGACTTCAAGCTCAGCCTGATTTATGATCTCTAGCATTTGCAGGCTGGATTGATAAAACCGCTCACCTTCCGGTGTTAACACTAAACTTCTCGTCGAACGCGTGATCAAGCGCACGCCTAGATGCTTTTCTAGCTCAACTAACTTTCGGCTCACAGTTGACTTGGTCATATTCAGCGTATCCGCTGCATGAGTAAAACTCCCACAATCAACAACTTGTGCGAAAACAGTAATCGCATTCAAATCCATCTCATCACCTTACGCCTTAATTAGTTAAATTTTTGCAACAGTGTTTCTTTTTTTTCCTATCTTATCAATCAATCCAGATCATTTACACTTTGTAACATCTGCTGAAGACGAAAACTGAATACGAGAAAAATAATGACGAATACACACACCGAGACTAAGCCAGTAAAATCCAGAAAAGCGCCTCTTATCGCAACAGCCATTATGCTGTCACTGGGCTTGCTGGGAGGTGGGTACTGGTTTGGATACGGTCAGTACTTCGAATCGACTGACAATGCCTACCTTCAGGGAGAGATCACCACCATCAGCCCTAAAGTGGCTGGCTACATTGAACACTCCTTTGTCAGTGACAACCAAAAAGTCAAAAAAGGCGACCTATTAGTACAAATTGACGACCGTGACTACCGAACTGCACTCGAACAAGCGCAAGCGCACCTTACCGTCACCCAATCCAGCGTAGAGAATTTGAAGGCGCAGCAGACCTTGCAGCAAAGCCAAATCCATCAAGCAGAAAGCCGCGTCGATTCAGCAAAAGCAGAATATGATCGCGCTGTTCAGCAAGTACAACGTTCACGCAGCCTTCTTAAACGCAATTACGCTTCGCAAGATGAAGTCGACAGCATGCTGGCTCAACAAAAAGTTACTCAGGCGGAGCTCGATGAAGCAAAAGCAAGCTTGGTTGCCGCTCACGATCAACTTGCGGTCATCGATAGTGATATTAAACAGGCTCAAGCGTCCATCGTTGAGTCTCAAACAGCTGTAGAGCAAGCTCAGCTCAACCTTGACTACACTAAAATCTATGCGCCGGTAGATGGTATCGTGGGCAAGCGCAGTGTGCGTGAAGGTCTTTTGGTTCAGGCTGGCACACCATTAATGAGCTTAGTACCGACCAGTGACGTGTGGATAGAAGCGAACTTCAAAGAGACTCAATTAAGCGGTATTCATCAGGGACAAAAAGTTGAGATCGAGCTGGATGCCTTTCCGGGCCAACCATTAGAAGGTGTCGTAGACAGTTTTTCACCTGCCACTGGCGCCAAATTTGCGCTATTGCCTCCGGAGAATGCGACAGGTAACTTCACCAAGATTGTTCAGCGCGTGCCCGTTAAGATCACCATCCCTGATCAACAAGCATTGAAAGGCCGACTACTACCGGGGTTATCGGTTGTGGCAACTATAGATACCAGAGGTTAATCCATGTCGGATGTAACCTTAAACGCGCCTGCCGTTCAAGAGAATCAAGTATCGACACGCCACTGGATCGCTTTATTTGGTGGCTTGATTGGCGCCTTCATGGCCATTCTCGACATTCAGATCACCAACTCGTCACTGAAAGACATACAAGGTGCATTGTCGGCGACTCTGGATGAGAGTTCATGGATTTCGACGTCTTATTTGGTCGCGGAGATGATTGCTATTCCACTCAGTGGCTGGTTATCTAAAGCACTAGGCAAGCGTCGTTACCTAACTTGGACAACGGCAATTTTCACACTTTCATCACTGCTTTGTTCCTTCTCATGGAACATGACCTCGATGATCGTCTTTCGTGCAATGCAAGGTTTTAGTGGTGGCGCATTAATTCCTCTCGCCTTCTCTCTGGTTATTCAGCTACTGCCGATTAACAAGCGAGCCGTTGGTATGGCGTTGTTCGGTGTTACCGCGACGTTTGCTCCGTCCATCGGCCCAACATTTGGTGGCTGGCTGACGGAAAATCTTTCCTGGCACTACATCTTTTATATCAATATTCCACCAGCGCTTCTGGTGATTACAATGATTCGCTATGGCTTGGATGACGAGAAGCTAAATCTAAATACCCTCAAAAAAGCTGATTGGTTCGGCATTGCGACCATGGCGCTGGGTTTGGGCTGTCTCGAAGTTGTGTTAGAAGAAGGAAACCGTGAAGAGTGGTTCAGCTCTAGCTTTATCATTACGCTAAGCATTATCTCTGCCGTGAGCTTAGTGTACTTCGTTATCAATGAGTTACAGCATAAGAAGCCGTTAGTAAACCTAAGATTGCTACGTGACGGGCAGTTTGCCATGTCGTGCATCGCTTATCTGATTTTGGGCATGGCCTTGCTAGGTTCAATCTATGTGCTACCTCTGTACTTAACTCAGATCCAACAATACAACGCGATGGAGATTGGTGAAGTCTTGATGTGGATGGGCTTTCCTCAGCTCTTGATCTTTCCGCTGGTTCCTAAGCTGACTCAAATCATCAAACCCAAGTACTTGGTCACCTTTGGCTTTGCTATGTTTGGCTTAAGTTGCTACGTCAATACTCACATGACGATAGATTTTGGTGGTCATCAGCTCATTCTATCGATGATCCTACGTGCAATTGGCAGCCCATTCATTATGGTACCTTTATCTCTAGTCGCGATGAAAAACATCAGCAAGCTAGACACTCCAGATGCCTCGACACTGACCAATGTTATGCGAAACCTTGGCGGGGCTTTTAGCATTGCCATTATTGCAACCTTGCTCGACAACAAAACCCGCGAACACCTCGCACATATTAAAGAATCTCTGCCGTCGGTGAGTACATTAGGTTGGGATACTCTGCATCAGCAGCAAGCCTTCTTTATGCAATCTGGAAGTGACACCGCAACAGCCATGATGCAAGCGCAAGCCAGTTTACTCAGTACCATGCAACGCGACGCCGCGATCATGGCCTACAACGATGTCTTCCTGATGATGACCGCCTTTCTAGCGTTAGCAGCGGTACTCATTCTTAATATGAAGAACTAAATTGATGGCGAAGGAACAAATCTGGGCGCGACGTTACCAAGTCACTTCGCGTCCATTTTCCACCACGAAGCCTGAACTTAGAATCGTTGTCATAACCAATACGTTTTTAGGCTCGACTGAAAAACTCTCTGATAATGCTTTAGCCAACCCCAACTGTAGCGCGATCACTGACTTTTCTGACCAGACTGACGGCAAACAAAGATTCGCAATGATTGAGTACGCCTTCCCCTCTTGCCACTCAGCCCGAACAAAATTAATGGTCATATCTGTGGCAGGTTGCTCAGACAAATTGCCCCAGCGCTCAATCACTTCACCGGTCTCTGCTTTGGAAACCAAACCCGGCGAGATTGTGCAATGTGCTATTGGCATATCAACCCCCTGCTTTTTCCGATTTAAACAGATATAGGGCAAGCAGCGACACCCCAACTTCTAACATCAGATAGAAATGCATTGTACTGTTGGTTTCACCATCGCTGACCAAACCGATGATTCTCCCTGTCGCCATACTCCCATTGACAAAAATGACGGCCAGCAAGCCTGTACTGTGTGTTGACGTTTTTTGCGAAAGTAGGAATAGGACAAGCGCGACACCGACAGACATGCCCCCATAGGTTGCCCGCATATCAACCAACATGGATGTAGAAGTGGCATATCCACCAGTCGCTTGACTAAGCATACTGTTCGGGGCAATAGCGAACGCCAGACCATAGAAAAAGAATACGGCAGAAGTCAGTAGAATGAGGCCTTTTGACATTGGGAAGATTCCTCTACCTATAAAACACTAATTTGGCTTAACCTGAGCGAGCTTGAGATATGAGTGTAGCTCACCGTTTTTGCATTCGATGGCGGAATGAATATTGGCGGCTTGGCGGCCTACCACAGCAAATGTGTAGCAGCTATTCACTTTATAACGGTCACTAGCCTGCACCGTTTCGTCTATATTTTTAAGCTCACGCAGCTCTTGATGAGATTCTCACGAGAAGAGAGGCAACAATGTCTCAGTTTGGTTCATAATCCCCACTCTCAACTCGTTAACAAAGATGGTGATTCACTCGCTTAAATTCTTCTATCGCTCGCTTATCTGCCTCAATCGAAACTGAATCTGATTCAAGCTTTTCCCAACTTATGCTCTCCGCTTCCAATGCTTTAATCTCACCTTGCCACTCACTAACTACGTAATAATGCAGTAGCTGTAGCTCGGAAGTGGGATGGTAAAGAGAACACAAGTAATGGTACTGATTTGCGGTAATATCTAATTCTTCTTTTAGCTCACGGCACAGGGCTTGTGGCTGAGTTTCGCCATCCTCTATATGTCCACCGGGAATACAGGTTAAGCCGGGGTCACTCGCTTTATGTATCGACCTCTTTTCAACCAATATTTGGTTGTTATCCACCAAAAGAAAAGACACACATTCAAAAGGCTGCATTAAGTCTACTCCCTGTCTTTATCATTTTTCATGTTTAGTTTGCCATTGCCTTGATGTGTTTTTTCACTTTTTTTAATGCCATACGCTGCTTCAATGGGGAAAGGTAGTCAATAAACAGATTACCTGCCAAGTGATCAATTTCATGTTGCATGACGATCGCAAGAAAATCATCACTTTCAATCCTTACAGGTTCTCCGTGTCTATCTAAAGCTTCAACGACAACGGATGTGTAGCGCTCAACATCAGCGTAGTAGTCCGGGACGGATAAACACCCTTCTTGCCCCATAGCTAAATCCTTACCCTCAACCACTTCTGGGTTGACTAGTATCAGAGGCTGATCGCGGCTCTCCGACAGGTCGATGATAACGATAGACTCACGGCGGCCGACTTGAGTGGCCGCCAAACCAATTCCATTGCTTGTGGCATACAAGGTTTCCAGCATGTCATCGATTAGGGATTGAACGGATTGTATGTCCGATACCTTTTCAGCTTTGATCTTAAGCCTTGGATCAGGTGCGGTCAGAATCTTTAAAACAGCCATTGGTTTCCTTATGTCAAAATTTATTGCGTAGATAATCTACCATGAAGGCGATATAAATCACTGTAAATAATTAATATATATACGGAAACGCTCAAAGTTATTAGCTTTGAGCGTTTCTTCTGACAGGTTGAGTGACGACAAACCGGAACTTAGAGCGTCATATGCAAAAGTGGAAATGGTTTCCCCAGATCATCAACAGGTGAGCGCGACTCGACATGGAACCCCATGTGTTTATAAAAGTCGACCGCCATTGGGTTTTGCTCATTCACATCTACTTTGTTTACACCAAGATGCTTAATGGCATATTGCAATAATGCTTTCCCCACTCCCTTGCCTCTCGCGGCGTCTAACACAAACAGCATTTCTACTTTTGCTTCATGAACACCGACAAAGCCAAGAATGTTGCCGGTTTCATTTTTTATACACTTCAGTGTGACGGCCGGAAAAGCTTGTTCAATGATAATAGGTTTAAAAAACTCAATATCTTCTTCTGTTATGAAGTCATGAGTCGCTCGGACTGAGTTTTCCCAAACATCCAGCATTTCTGCAAAATGTTCAGGAAGCACATTTTCTACATTCATGTTGAGCCACCTCATTGGTAATTTGTATCGATGTGCAGCCGCGAATGCGAATCCTAACAACCGCGAGAAAGAAAGTATAGATTGATGACAGGATGCTAACGATTCGCTTCCAGATTCCACCCAAGTTCACTTTGCTTACGTTTACTCAAACCTGACGCCACCAGCCGATAAGACTCGCGCAAGTAGTACTCTAGTTCTTCATCGAGTTCACCCGACGTTTCCACTTGCTGAATCCATTTCATACCGCGATTCGCAAAGTAAGGCGCAGGAATATACCCATCATGATCGCTGAGAAAATCAAAATTTAGCGGGGAGGTTTTAAACGTAAAAGCGGGGTTATCTGATTTACCCCAACCGCCGATAGCAAATACCTTGCCTCCTACTTTCCAAACATGAGAATCCCCCCATTGCACAATATGGGTAGTCGCGGGAAGCTCTGAACAAAACTGATTAAACTGATCGTAAGTCATGCTTATCTCTTCAGTTATTTATAAATTAAGGTTAACGAGAGCTTAGCGTATCGAGAATAAATTGTGATCGTAGCTCTACACTACCAGTCGGGACTTCCGTTAAGGTGTAGCCAAATAATTTATACGCTTCGCGCATTTTTTCATAAGTGGCCACGGCTTCGGCAAAGCCTTGCTTTCTTTCCGCATCGTTGGCAAATATTTCTTTCCAAGGTGGGAACACAAACACCTGTAGGTTATGCCTGAGTTGATAGCAATGCTGTGTGAGATTATCAGTGAGGGTCAAGCCTTCTAGTAAGCTGTAACCGTAACTATCAACAATGCTTCGATCAAAAAATACGTACTCTTCCCCAATGCCAATTCGACGATATTTGTCTATTTCTGCTGAAACCATGGCGTTACGGAAAGCGGTTTTGTCCAACCATGGAAGGGCATTGCCACCACTCTCGACCTGTTGTTGAATCACTCGTCGGCCAACTTCATCGGCGGTCTTGTACCCCAGACTTTGCAGGTGTTCAATTACTGATGTTTTCCCTGAACCGGGCCCACCTGTAAATACAATAAAACGTTCCATTGAATTCCTCTTAGCTGAATAAAAAAAACCGAATTTATAGCGACTTAATAAAATTAGCACATATTACAGCAATGATGTGATACCAAGAAAGAAGTGAAATTTGAGAAGGGCTACTTTGAAGTGTTTAGGCGGGATAACTCTATCCCGCCCAGCAAGAAAAGTTAGTGGACTACGAAGCGTCTACCACCAAGCTTCTACCTGCATACCAACACTGATTTCTGTGTCTTTACCTGTACCAAAAGCATTATCGTTTTCTGCATCATTCAGATAAGTAGCAAATACACGAACCTCAGGTCGTGACCAAAAACCCGCTTTAGGAACCCAAGCCTGTGCAACCGTAAACTTGCTACCTGCACTGTCTACGTTATTGATCTTTTCAGAGAAACCACCAATTTCCAAAATGGTACGCATTCTCTCTGTCCATTTGTATAGCGGGCGAACTACAACGCTGAGTGTGGAATCATCCGTCGCGGTACCGTCCACATCAGTGGCTGCAGCATAACGGATCGAGTGACCAAATTCAATTTTGTCTCCAACAGAAACCACACCCCAGTTGATCAGACGATAGCCTTTCGCATCATTGTTTGCGGCATCACGAACCAGACCATTACCATGACCAAATGTCGTCATTTGCTCCGCGTAACCAGAATTCGCTAACTGCAAGATTGTCTTATTGAAACCATTATCCAATGATTGTTGGAGGCTTGCCGTGAACATCAGGCTGTTGTCGGCATCTAGTGACTGACCACTACGTTCGTTACCCGCATGATAATCCAAGCCCACTTCCAGATCTGCGTTTTCCCACATTGGGATACCTGCGTATCGGACATCGGCAATAACCGCCGTCGTTTCCTGACCATCATCTAAATCGCCAGCCACAGTATCTTGCAGAAGTGCAACGGACAGCTTGCCTGGACCCATATTGATATGTTCAACACCTCCACCGATACCGCTAACGTCCCAGTAGTAGTTATCTACGATATGAACATCATGACGTTGGTAGTAACGCTCGCCCGCCCAGATAGTGATGTCTTTGTCTTCAAATAAACCTGTTGCCTGAACGTTCAGCTGTGCTACTTCAACACTGCGATCTTTAGAGTTTTGGTCTTGCCCTTCCCAATATTTAAGCATCGAGTCAACAACGAATGATACATCGTCCTCTGCATACACTTCTTTTTTCAGGCCAAACTCACCATATAGATCATCTTCGTTTCCAAGCCGACCGACCTTGTTTACTTCCCACTTACTGTTAGAACCGCCCTCATTACTCAACCCGACACCACCACGCATGTAGCCGTAAAATTCGACGGGAGAAGTAGCGGCTAATGTGCTGGTTGACAGGATGGCAACGGAAAGTGCACTGGCAATAGGTAATCGTTTCATAATCCTTTCCTTGTAGCGTTAAAGCTCAATTGATTCACTCAAGTTTGTCTATTTTATGATTTATGGGAACAATCCCATGGGATCGATCCCATACTGAATTGATAATTCAATCAAGGAAAGTAATCGTCACGATTATTGTGATCGCCATAACTATTAGGATTATTAATAAGTGAGCTAGTTATCGGTTTGACAACCGAGTAAAGCG
The DNA here is from genome assembly GCF_000967495.1 of Vibrio neptunius. Lineage (GTDB taxonomy): Bacteria > Pseudomonadota > Gammaproteobacteria > Enterobacterales > Vibrionaceae > Vibrio > Vibrio neptunius. The sequence continues at coordinate 45,433 of NZ_JXXU01000006.1, forward strand.
CTCATAATTTGTTCAAGGAAAAATCGGGGGGATGGAAAAATATGGAGTGCTAAGCCATTTAAGGCATTGATTAATTGTACAAAATCAAAATAAGGCTGCCACTTACTGTGACCACTTTTCTTTATAAATCATTTGGTTGAGTTCCTCTTTGTTGAGCCAACCAAACCCTTCAAGCTCGAGCTTATCATTAAATTTCGACACATAGCCTAGACATAGTTAATTAAAGCAGCATGCTCTTCTTTACCATCTTCAATCACAGTAAGCATGGATTGTGAATATTCTAAAGAAGGTGGGGTTAATTTAATCCTTTGCGTTGCCATAAAAGCCACCATTAAACATGTAGATAGTAGTTGGTTAACTTATTGAGTGGAGGTTTTGCCACTCTGAACGCAATACCCCGTATTTGACCGAGTCATAATACTCGCCATTGAAGTATCTTACTTTTCGCAATCGAGCTTCTTGCTGAAAACCGAGCTTAAGTGCAAGTGACATCATGCGAGGATTTCCTGACCACGTTGTCATCCCAACTCGCTCTATTTGTTTATTTCTAAATAAATAAGTAATCCAAAGAGGAATAGCAGCCGCTGCTATTCCTTTTCCCCAAAAAGCAGAGTCGTAAATAACAATTCCAGCTTCGAGCCAGCGTGTTTCTTCACATTCCCAATAACAACTCACGGTGCCAACAGGAGTTTCATTTACCGTCACCAATTGAAGATCTTCACCTCCTACCATTCGTCGAAAAGCCCCCTTTTCAAACTGTTCAAGTGAAGGATGCGAATATGGGAAATAAGGTCCATTGAACTTTGTCCATTCATCGTTAGATGCCACAAGAGCATGAATGGTTTCCAGCTCATCCGGTCTAGCGGGCCTAATACTGATCACGGTATTTGACACAAAACTTCCTTATTAATTTTATTGATCTACTGTAAGCGCTGTGGGCCTATTAACTACCTAAGCAGCACTTTATCCTTATTTTTCATTCAGAGCAAAAAAGCGCAACTTAGCTTTATCGATGGTTCATTACCCGATATTAACAACTCTAAAAACCTCATACTGCGAACAATCAGTTCAGGACTAACAACCAAAAAGAGCGCCGATTGGCGCTCTTGTGAGAAGTTTAAAGCTTACTCGGTAAATGTTGCATTCAACTTCACTTTATAGTGAGCATAAATGTTTGATGAGTAGTGTCTTGCAACCAGTTGTATCTTCAGTTTTTCTACATCAACCGGCTGTTCCAAAGCCACAGATTGTCGACCGGGGAATTTCAGATAGCTCGAATAAACGCGGTTTCCATTCTCATCATGAATGAATGCAACGACAGATTGATTTCGGGCATTATCATTTGTTTCAACCACCAGCTCTAAAGACTTCACTTTCTTATTATAAGTCGGAGTAAGTTCGATCCATTCCGTTACAGGCTGACCAAAACGAACATACATGGATGTTCCTGCCGAGTGTGTTTCGTCAAAATCAATCACTGGGTCATGGTCTGGAAAACTGTTTGCATCGTTCGGTTTGCTGTTACCGAAATACTCCTGAATTAAACTGAAGTTGTCTCCGTCATAATCTGTATTGGCATCGAGCCCGACTGACTGATACGTTTTTTTCCACCACGTGGGAAGGTAATCGTTGTCGATGCGCGAACTTTCACCAAAGTTAAAGCGAAAATTTCCCTCAAATCGCTGACTTGATTGAGAAAAATCCGCATTGTACAAAGAAATCACAGCTCGATAGTCGTCTTTCCAGTAAGCGATGGGCGTCGCAAATGTATGCTCACCAATACCGGCTCTACAGTCTAGATAGTGCAGCAAAGTACTCGCGCTATCATAAATACTAATCTTACAATCCATTGAAGAAGGCTGGTTGTTATCATAGCCTAACGTTGCCAAATGACGTCTGTCCGCTGGCAATGAGAGGTTGACAGGAATATTCAAACGCGCGCCTTTATATATCGTCTGACTTACTTGGGTATTGTACGTTTGCAAATGGGGATTGGTATTCGCCACTGCAGCGAATGAGACAAAGGGTATAGCCAACAGAAGTGTTGTTTTCATTGAAGAACCTATAGTTAATTGTTATCAAAAAGATCAATATGATTCACGAATGCTATTTAATACAAGCAAGGCATGTAAACACTCAATAAAGAAAATCAATTGATTTACAAATAGCTATAGGCTGTTACATCCTAAAATGTGACGGATTTGTTTAGGCAAACCGTCACCCGATATTAAGCAACCTCTGTGTCCTCTCGATTCAGCTCATCAACTTGCTCAATCTCGGCATCTCTTAGCTTTTGAATAAGTACAGGCAGATCATTACGATAAAAGCTCGCATTGTAGCCTTGAGCAGAAGATGGTAAAGACTGGATAAACTGATACAAAGGCTCGCTAGGTGCTTTGGCATCATCACTGTTATTGGGAACAAGCAACACCTTTTCATTAACCGTTAACAAAACGCTTTCCAATGATTGTTCGTAATGATCGACGTTTACGGGTGTTATCGGTTGAAAAACAAAAAAATAGTTAGGCAGTCGAATTATGGTACTTTCATCCTGTTTTGATAATGCACCATAAAGCATCCACTGTTGGGTTTCTGATTTGAATCGCCTCTTCATTTTTTCGACACGCACAGTTAATGCTTTTTTCGCGTCTTGGGCTTCCTTTTTACGTTTGGCTTCAAAATAGAAGTAAAAGGATAAGAGGATTAATAGAACAGAAAGTAGCGCAACAAGTATAAAAAAGGGCATGATAGTTTGCTTAAAATAGGTGCTGAGTAGCTGAAAAATAGAAGGAATTATACAAAACGATTCCTTTTTCCTCCAAAGGTTATTCGTAATTTAGTGAAATTCGAAGCATTCTGCGAGGGTGACTTTATGGTTTTAAAAGAAGAGATAAGCCCCTCAATAAAATGAGCGAACTAATGCAGCCTAAATGGTGTTTCACGGATAAAAATCTCCAACCGAAACACCCCCAAACTCATTAGCCCCAAGGCTATGTTTGTATTTTTGGTCAACACGTAGCCAGGAAAGAGCAGCTCTTTGGATAATCCAAGCTAAATTATAGGGTTTCCGACTCAAATCTGGCGAAGCGAGCTTCTATAAGTGAGCAGCCAGTGCGCTCCATTAAATCAGTCAGTGTTATTGTCGGGTCAGCAAGCAATATCTCTATAAGACGTTCGCTCGTGTACTCTCGGGATACCACACTCTGATTTATATGGGCATTCAACTTATTAAGTACAAAATCGAATTCTGAAGATTGCTGAGATAAGTGATTAAACAACCCCTTTAGCGCATCAAATTGGCCAATCAATTGCCAGTTTCTCGAACGGCGAACGCGCTTTAGATCGCAACCGTGCTGTTTTACAACAATACGGAGCTGTTTGTTCGCCTCACTACCAATCCTGTGAATAAGCGAAGGGAGGGAGATAACAAGGTTTTCTGATGACATTGTAGAGCTCAGCTAACGAACAACGAGAACAGTCTACCTCACAACCTAGCTCATGCCGAGGCTTTACTGGCTCCAGAGCTGACTAAACAACGAAAACTCGAGACCAGATGTGCTCTGATTGACTAGCTCATAAGACACCACCCCTAACGCGCAAAGAAAGGCAAGGTTTGCTACGATTTGTACCCACTCTGTACCGTTGTTCTTCAGCACGCCTCGTCCTCACAGCATGAGCAAGTTTACTAAGCTCAATTGTCTAACCATCAAAACTTAGTAACAAATATAATAATTGACTACTTTTGACATAAAAAAACCTCCCGAATGGGAGGTTTAATATCAATCCAGTCTTGCTACAAACCTAACTCGTCCGTTAGTGCCTTCATTTGTTTGAGATCCATCTGATGCACTCTTATCATTTGATTGACCTGACTTAAGCGAGAACTTGCCTCATCTTGCTTATCGCAAGAATCAGACTTCGCGTCCCATGAAGTCCCTGCCAGATACAAATCACAATCACTTTTCAGTTTTTTTACTTTGGGCTCGAGATCCTCACGCTCTTTTTCCAAGGCCTCCAGTTCTTGCTTCACTTTAAGCTCTTGTTGAAACAGCTCTCGTGATCGCTCAAAAATCGTAGCTTGCATATCAGCCTGTCGATTCAGCTGATTATTTTCTTGGGTCGCTTGCGCAATTTGCTGCTTCTGCTGATTCAGTTGTTCTTCGAGAGACAGGTTCACCTTTTCTAATTCAGAAACCTCCGAGCGTAACGCTGCCAATGCATTTTCGTGCTCTTGCTGCTGTTCATCAATGGCTTGTTGAAGCTTGCTGGCAATTTCATCATCAACTTTCGCCACTTTATCTTCGACTTCGACAACCAGCTGTTTTTTGTCTTCGACAAGCAACTGATACTTGGCTTCCAATCCATCATAAGCAGCTTGCCATTTGCCAGCTGTAGCGACGGAGCCTACCAACCCACCTAACGCTAACCCTAAGGCACCTGCAATAACGATGTATAAATAGCTGCGTTTATCTCTTTCTTCGATAACCACCACATCATCATTATCAATTTCAGACTCGCTGTTCACTCTGTTGCTCCTACTGATTTAGCGTATGAGTTCGGTCACCACCAAGGTGACGGTGTAAATAATAAAGACTGATATCAAAGTAGTGACGACATATTTTTGCAGTTTTTCGTTAGTTCGATACCGGATCAGGACAAATGCCAACGCCACTAAAAAAACAATCGCAATCAATCTTGTCATACCACCTCCTAGCTAGCCTCTTCGCGAACCTCAATGGCTTGTTAACTTATTCATTTATACCATCTTTTGAGAGCATTGGGTCAGAGTTAAGTTTGTTTTACACTTGTTAGGTTTAATTATATACATCCCAATCCCTGCTGCATCCATTCCCATGTGGTTTAATCGTTACAAAACGCGACCTTTCCCAAACAAGGTTAGTATTTTATCTCTTTTTCAGAATTATGTTTGGGCTTGCTTCGGATTTGAGGTATAAGGAGCTAACTCGAAAACCTGAGGCAAAATAATGAAACCATTTAAGTTAGACAATAAGAAGCGTCGCATCCAAAAGAAACTCTTTGTTGGCGAATTCGCGATGCTTGGATTCGAAGTCAGCTGTGAAACAACGATCACTGACTTTGATAATTACGACGCGTTTGTTGACGAGTTCATCGATTTCATTGATGCGCTCGGGCTCAGCTTTGGCGGCGGCGGTCTTGAGTTATTCGAAGGCTTTATCTGTCATTCAGAAAGGTACCAAAGTGTAACAGAAGAACAACAAGCAAAAGTTGCGAAATGGTTAGATGCGCGTGCTGATGTGAAATCAGTACAAGTAAGCGAGCTGATTGACGCGAACTACTTCTAAGCCTTGCAATAGCGCCCTACTCAGGGCGCTATGAGTATATTGAATCTATTTTACTTCCAAACCTAGGTTATATTGCGCCAAGCATCTGGTCACATAACTCACTTTCAACAATGCAGCTATTACGATGGTGCTGATATGCGCTGCAATTTGAGCATTCAGGCTGAAGGAGTGAGCGTATGGATAAGAAATCAATACGCTGACCACCAGTGTGAGAAAAGTGACGACCAGTCCAATATTTGAAACAGTCAAAAGCGTTTTGAATGTAGTGCGAGTTGGTTGAGCAAACATAGAGACCTCACTAGATTATTTTGTTTTCTCTCTACTTTGCATTCTTCTTGCCAACTTTATAAAGCTATAAAAATCAATAAACCATCAAAAAAAGAGTCTAAAAGACACAAAAAAACCAGAGTCATAATGACACAAAAGTGTTAATTTATTCAAGTCCAACTAAAACCCTCCGCACATTTAACCTAACAGGTTAAAATTATTCTAAATATTAATAATTTCATAATGTTAAGTTTACATATATGTCAATTAGTATAAATACTCAAAATGCTATTGATATGATGATTGTTTTATATGTAAGATAACTTCTTCAGAGCAGCGATCATCAACTTTTCCATCTGTTCTGATGCTCATTGAGAACTTAAGTTAGTTTGTAGTCAACTTGTTGTAAGTCTTATTCCACCATGAATTATTACTTCATTAGTGAGGAGAGACCTCCATGCGATATTTAGCAATTCTCGCGACCCTACTCTCATTAGGTACAAGTGCATCACCTAGCTTTCCTGATTTATCCGATTATCAAAAAATCGACAAAGTGTTAGGAACAACTTCACTGTCTCGTAACGTCGGCGTCATCGGGAATCAAATTATTTTCAAAGATTTGGGTGTTTGGAAGTTTGGCCCAAAGCTTCCGGTTACCGGCAGTGGACACACTGATAAGTACGTCTACAATACAGACCGTTTTATAGCTATCGGCTCCAACTCAGAACGTAAAGTCTTTTTGTTCGAACGCGAGAACGCATTTAAACCAAACTGGACCTTATCTACTACAATCGAGTTGCCGGACGATGTTGATCCGCAGTTGTCTCAATTTGGCGAGTCTGTTTATCTTGATGATCAGCTACTCACCATTTCTGATCCAATGAAAAGAAGTGTTTATGTTTACCTCAGAAGCTCTGGTGAATGGCAACTGGTCGACAAACTAGACGTCAATAGTTTACCTGCTCCCGCTTTTCACTCATTAGGGTTTACTGTTCGTCGTTATGCTAACGAATTGTACGTTAGTGAGTCTTCTGCTGAGCGTATTTTTGTTTTCCGAAGTCAAGACCTCAGTACCTGGCAACTAAGTGATGTCATTGAGTCACCCGACAAAACCCCTACACAGTCTAGTCAGTTTGGCTTCGCATTTGATGTAAATAAACACTTTTTAGTCGTAAGTAGTTACGCAACCTCTTACGTCCACGTCTTCATGAGACGTTTTACCCACGAACCTTGGAATCTTCAGCAAACCATAAAACAAGCAGATATCGATGCAGAAACAGGGTATTTCGGCCACGATGTGGAATTAGATCGTACGACCTTTATGATTGGTGATGACGCACTTGGCAAAGTCTATCGTTTCGATATCCAGAAAGGCACAAACCTAGCGTGGCAACTGGCTGAAGTCTTTCAGACCGGAGAAGGGAGCAGTCGCTATGGATCTAGCTTTGGGTTTGAGTCGGGCACATTGTTGGTTGGAGATAATAGCAACTCACATCTGTTTACCCGACCAACTCCGAAGGTGAACATCGAAGGTTATGTTTATTCTCACGATGGTATTCCTGTAAAAGACGCAGAAATCAGAGGTTACCTCTCCAGCGTTAAAACGGACGTCGATGGCGCTTATACCCTCCCCGTCCAAAGTGGTTGGAGCGGGAGCCTTTACGCTGAGAAATCAGCGGGAACGGTTTACCTCAGCCAAACCGTTGAACTCAGCAAAACATATCGAGATGTTGTAATCGAAGATTTGACTATCTCAGAACCGATAATGTTTTCTACTTTTATCGCCCTTTCGGGTAACTGCCGCGATACTGAAATGTACATAGAAGAGATTCCTAGAGGAGATCAAGACAATATCCGTAGCCGTTTTATTAAATTTGCCCTTCTTTATGGTAGTAGCGGCACGTTAACGCCGACTTCTGCATTGTGTGACGTGACTCCAGCGAAGATTGAGTATGATTTCGTGGATGAAAGCGTTGTTTTTAGCGTCAATACTCAAAACAAACAATAAGCCTTAACTAAGAGCCTTTGGATTAGTCCAAGGCTCATTCTTTCTCTCCCAATAACAATCATTCTTCTCATTTTGTTATCCATGCAAAAAACTAATTGAATTACACGAAAATAATGATAGAGTTCACATGTCGATAGCCTTTAGTGCTATCGACTAACTTTTGCTCATTAAACGAGCAATCGTTCCGATGAAGACTACAGGAGAGTGGTTATTTACCAAATTTTAACATTTGGGCGAAATAACCTACCGAAGAAGTAAATCTTTCAGGTGCTGTGAAAACAGTGAGGACTGTAGTTGGAGGAACCTCTGGAGAGAACCGTTAAATCGGTCGCCGAAGGAGCAAACTTCACACCATCAGGTGTGTGGTGAAACTCTCAGGCAAAAGGACAGAGGAGTGAAAAGAACAACCTAGCTATGATCGCTTTTCTGCCTATAGCGTTTGTTGAGACTCGTCGTCTCTGCCCTTTCACTCTTCTCCTTAGTAATGCTTTATCAATTAAGGGGAAATCATGGATAACCTTCAATCTTTACTTAAAACTATCGACAGCTTTGTCTGGGGTCCACCACTACTTATCCTGCTAGTGGGAACCGGTGTCTACTTTACTTTTCGCTTAGGCTTACTTCAGTTTCGACACCTGCCGACTGCACTGAAAATGGTTTTCAGCAAAGATGATTCCAAAAAACCAGGTGATGTTTCAAGCTTCGCCGCTCTTTGTACCGCGCTTTCTGCCACCATTGGTACAGGTAACATTGTTGGTGTCGCAACCGCAATAAAACTCGGTGGTCCGGGTGCACTGTTCTGGATGTGGCTTGCTGCTCTGTTTGGAATGGCAACTAAATACGCGGAATGCTTATTGGCTGTTAAATACCGTAAAGTCGATGACAAGGGCCAGATGATTGGCGGTCCAATGTACTACCTTCAGTACGGAGTAGGCTCTCGTATGCTCGCTTCGCTCTTTGCTTTCTTCGCTTTGGGTGTCGCCTGCTTCGGTATTGGTACCTTTCCTCAGGTTAACGCGATTCTCGACGCTAGCGAGATCTCTTTTGGCATGCCGCGAGAAGCATCCGCTGTGATACTGACGCTAATAGTGGCGTTTGTTACGCTGGGTGGTATTCAGTCGATTGCCAAAGTGGCAGGAAAAGTCGTTCCAACGATGGCACTGTTCTACGTGCTGGCTTGTTTGAGCGTGATTATCATCAACAGCGATCAACTACTCAATGCTATCGAACTGGTCCTGGTGTCTGCATTCACGCAAACGGCGGCAACAGGTGGTTTCCTTGGTGCGAGCATCATGCTAGCCATCCAGTCGGGTATTGCTCGTGGTGTCTTCTCTAACGAGTCTGGTCTTGGCAGTGCCCCCATGGCAGCAGCAGCTGCGAAAACCGATTCTTGTGTGAGACAAGGTCTGATTTCAATGACGGGTACCTTCTTCGATACCATCATCATTTGTACCATGACAGGTCTTGCACTGATCCTGACTGGTGCATGGCAAAGTGACTTTGCCGGTGCAGCGATGACAACTCACGCTTTTGCTGTTGGACTAAATGCTCAAACACTGGGCCCGATTCTGGTTTCCGTTGGTTTGATCTTCTTCGCCTTCACAACCATTCTGGGTTGGAACTACTATGGTGAGCGCTGTGTCGTATTCTTGTTCGGCACCAGAGCCGTTCTGCCATACAAGGTTATCTTCCTTGCTTTGGTGGCATCAGGTGCTTTCCTACACCTAGATATGATTTGGATTATCGCCGATATCGTTAACGGCTTAATGGCGGTGCCTAACCTGATCGGTTTGATCTTGCTCCGCCATGTCGTGATTGAAGAAACGAAAGCGTATTTCTCAGCCGCGGTGGATAACGTAAAGCAGCCTCAGATGCAGAGCTAACCAATAAAAAAACGGCGGCTTAAGCCGCCGTTTTTTTATTCTTCCACCATAAGTTTCACACCTAAGCCAACCAGAACCACTCCCGTAGTTGCTTCCATCCGGCGCATAAACTTAGGGCTTTTCAGCAAATTCTTCGCTGAGTTCAAAGTGCCCGCCAAGCCACATTGCCAAATCATTGCAATCACAAAATGGATAGCCGCCATCAAGCTGGACTGCAAAAATGCCGAACCCTCTGGATTAATAAACTGAGGCAAGAATGCAAGATAGAAAACCGCTGTTTTTGGATTGAGAATATTTGACAAAAAACCTTCTCGAAGAGAGCGTTTGATGTCCAGATTATGCGTATGAGACTCCATATTCGACAGAGTTATATCCCCTTTCCAGACCTCTCTTAAAGTTGTCGCTCCCAGCCAGATGAGATAAGCGGCACCAGCCATCTTAACGGCATTAAACAACTCTGCCGACTGCGCCAAAATAGCCGAAATACCAACTGCTGAAAACGTCGCGTGGACAAACAGGCCTAAACAAATACCGAGACTCGTCGCTACGCCATCTTTCACTCCACCTCGGGAAGAATTACGCAGCACCAGTGCTGTGTCCAGCCCCGGTGTTAGCGTTAGAATGGTAATGGCGATCAGAAACGCTTCCATATTGTTAATCACATTTACTCCTTTCTATTCCTCTTCTCGAACTCATTTGGTAACCCTCTTCTATCATTAAAACGTCTTTGAATAAACCACGAGGCGGAATTCTTCTTCATGTCAATAATATTTAAATCACTAAATACTTCAATTAGTGTGATTTAAGATAAGTTTATTGCCATCAACACAACCGGATAGTACTTGGTCTGGCTAAGCGAGATTGATACACTTTCCTTCTGTTAAATAGTCATGGAAGGCGACCGATGAGCGCATTCGAAAAACTTAAAGCACATTCTAAAAAAATCTCTCATTTCAGCCATCTAGCTTCTATTTGTGGTTGGGACCAAGCGGCGGTTATGCCTAGCGGTGGTAACCAAGCTCGCTCTGAAGCTATGGCGGAGCTCTCAGTTCATATCCACGGTCTTCATACTCAGCCTCAACTGGCAGATTGGTTTGCAGAAGCCGAAGGTGAATCACTCAATACCGATGACAAGGCGACACTTCGCGAGTTGAAACGCCAGTGGCAGCAAGCCAACCTTCTCCCAGAAGAACTGGTTCAAGCAAAATCCCTCGCTGGTTCCAAATGTGAGCATGCATGGCGTACACAACGTGGTGACAATGACTGGGTTGGGTTCGAGAAGAACTGGGCTGAGGTAGTGAAACTTTCTCAGGAAGAAGCGCAAATCCGAGCAGAAGCCAACGGGCTCACTCCATACGATGCCATGCTGGATATCTACGAGCCTGGCACCAGCTCAGCTTCCCTAGATACCTTGTTTAGCAATGTGAAAAGCTGGTTGCCAGAACTTATCGATGAAGTGATTGAAAAGCAGTCTTCTGAACAGTTTATTCAACCAGAAGGTAAATTCACGACAGATAAGCAGAAAGCACTTGGTCTTGAAGTAATGAAGCTACTGCAATTCGACTTTGAGCATGGTCGTCTGGATGAGAGTGTGCACCCATTCTGTGGCGGTGTACCATCGGATGTACGCATTACGACCCGTTACGATGAAAACGAGTTCGTTCAATCGCTGATGGGCATTGTACATGAAACGGGTCACGCTCGTTATGAGCAAGGACTACCAAAACATCTTGCTGGATTACCTTCTGGTGAAGCTCGCTCTATGGGTATTCACGAGTCACAATCGCTATTTTTTGAAATGCAGGTCGGGCGCAGCGACGCCTTTATCGCTCACCTAGCAGGTTTCGCGGCCAAGCATTTCGATGGCCATAACCCAGCGCTATTCTCGCAGGAAAACTTCCACAAACTCTACACCCGCGTGAAAAAAGACTTCATTCGTGTTGATGCCGACGAGCTTACCTACCCTGCTCACGTTATTTTACGCTACGAGATTGAGCGCGATCTGATCAACGGTAAGATCAAACACACTGACGTTCCTGAACTGTGGAATGAAAAAATGCAGGCTTACCTTGGACTGTCGACCAAAGACAACTTTAAGAACGGTTGTATGCAAGACATCCACTGGACCGACGGCGCATTTGGCTACTTCCCGTCTTATACATTAGGGGCAATGTATGCCGCGCAGTTTATGGCAGCAATGAAGAAGACTGTGGATGTTGATTCAGCCATTCAATCTGGCGATTTAACGCCAATCTTTAGCTGGCTATCAGACAATATCTGGAGCAAGGGAAGCTTACTCACAACAGATGAGTTGGTGAAGCAAGCAACAGGTGACACACTCAACGCGCAATTCTTTAAAGATCACCTCAAGAACCGTTACTTGGGTTAAATACAAAGGCTGGTGAATTCACCAGCCTTTTTCATTGCGCAACCTGCCAAAAATCTGAAATCCCAGCCACACCGTGCGCACCGTAGCTTTGGGCATGTTCTACGTTATGAGTATTTTGCCCACCGAGGGCAAAGGCTGGCATGTTCGCCAATTTGGATAGCTCCGCAAAGCGCTGCCAACCAATCGGAATGGCATCAGGATGAGAGTTCGTCGATTCTACTGGAGAAATAGTAATGAAGTCACACCCCGCCTGATTCGCTAGCTCAACTTCCTGCTCATTGTGGCAGGATGCCGCCAGATATTGCGCGCCGCTGTGACGAACCGACTGAATCAAAGCCTTATCTGAGAGGTCTTTCGAGGTAAGGTGCACGCCATGAAAAGGCGCTAAGTCCGTGCCGTCGTAGGAAGCAGAATTGACCAAAACAATCCCTTTCACATAGGGGCCAATTACTTGCTTTAGAGGTGACAAACTGTGCGACTTCGCTCTGAGCTGACATAAACCGCCAGCGCTTTTCAAAGCAAGTAATTGCGCTAACTCATCCAAGCTTTTGTCATTGCTGGTAATGGCGTACTTTGTGGGTAAAAACATTGGTACTCTTTTCTCTTACAACCCCTGTGCTAAACGGCTGAAATCATACTACTTGCAGGCTTCGGTTTCACCTCCATCTGTCAATCACTATCGTAACGATGTTGCTGCAACGCCACCGACTTCCATACTCGTTAAACCACTTAGAGGAAAAATCAGCCATAGTTTGAGCATCGCTAACCTGACTTTTCATCCACACGCAGCCTTTAAGTGCTTACAGGCTCGTTATTTATTGGTTAAAAATAAAGTGGTCGGACCTCTAACATCAAAGTTTCCCTCAAACTCCGAAGATCATCAGCCCGAGATGTATTAGTATCTAAGGACATCCTCCAGCCTCACTTGAAGCTGATTCCCAGATGGCCAATGCGTTCTATATCGTTAAGTGGAGGTTCCTATGCAATTCAAACTACTGAAGCGTCTCATCAAAGACAAAATCTTTGGCAATACTTCTGACACAACTCGTGGGGTTCAGGTAGCTCAAATGGCCGATGCTCGCATGGGTGCGATGTATATGCTCGCCAGTACTGAAATTACCAAGGTAGCAAAGATTTCAAACGCACATTTTTTTAGTGCTTTTGTGGTCGGGACTGAGCCTTTCAGTGACTTTAAACAAGCAGCAGCAGGGTTACTCAGTAACACAGAAACCATGGCTAAACTGAAAAACAGTAAAGCTGCGAAGAAGATTTCGAAGGCCGCCTCTAAAGTCGCAAAAGTGACCACTTCGATGAAAAATGGCATCAAGGATCTACTGTCTGATTTTTTCCGCACTTTACTCGATAAAGTACGCCATGTTTACGGCGACTTGCTTCATGGCCTTGAATGGCTAGCTGAAGTAGGAACTTGGTTAATCAGTAAGTTTGCTGGCACATTTGCCGATATAATTCCTGGTTGGGGTCACGTAAGGAGTGCTTCTTCTCTTTATTCTGCAGTCAAAAAGTCTGTTCTAAAGTCTAAAGATCTCATCACTCAGATTTATAAAGGCCGTGGTGTCGAACTGCTGGGTGGCCATCCAAGCATTATATCCAAAGCGCTGGCGCGCCACTCTGCTACTGGCGCTCTCGGTGGCATCAAAAGTGTTGCGCTTAGCGTCGCTGGAATCGCGGGAGCAACTGCCGCAGGTATTGGCTCTATTATCAGCCTTATCATCTCTGTGTTGGAACGCATCATTAAGTTGGTCGACTTCTTTGTTCAGCGTGCTCTGCTTGACAAAGTACTCAAAAGAGCTAGAAGAGAATGGCACAACCGTAGTGCTAACGGCAGCTTGGTCAGTGATCACAAGAGGTTCTCTGAGTGGTTTCAGAACGCGGTGGTCACTACCCCGATTGTCGCTGCACTGGTTATGGGCAGCGGTTTTGTCGGCCACCCGATGAAGTTTGCGCAGTTGCTTACGCCCAAGTTGGATGCAGTGTCCCAAGGCGAGTTTGATAAAGCGGTGGTTTACATCGACAAACTTAAGGCACTCTCAACTGACTACGTTCAGGAATATGTTGGCAGCTACAAAATTGATTTTTCTAGCACTGATGGTGTCGTTAACGCTCGACTCAATGAACTCAAAAAGGGTAAAGGTATATTGGATGGACACGAATTCGCAGTGAAACCTGCCACAGTGAAACCAGCAGTAGCCTCTCGTCGTTCGTTGGCGAAAAGCAACCTTTCACTATCACAGCTTGCATCCCTGCATGGTATGCCACCGTTGGATGTGTGATTCATAAAAAGCCAAGGGATTAACCTTGGCTTTTTCAGTATTAGACCAGTTCTCCGGCACCTTGCCGAGAACGTTCACTATTCTCAACCAGAAACACTGTCGCGGTCTGCTTTAGTAATTCCCATTCCTCATCTTCAACGAAAATACCCTCTCGCCAAGAGGACTGCTGTGCATCGACGAGCTCCTTGGCGTCAACATATGTGTTGTAGCCTTGAGAAATGGCACTGACATCAAAGTCACTTACCGCTAGTTCAATCGTCATCGAGTGCTCACTTTCTATCGAACCACAGCTCTCTTCAGAGAAATACAGTTCGGGTGCAACTTGGCCTCGATTGAGCACATACAATACATTTTTGGGGTTAGTGCCATTTGACCAGTTTGCACGACACGCGATACCTTTGGCTGCCAGCTTCAACAACTCGCTGTACGCCAGCCAACGGTTATGGCACTGCTTAAGCTCAATAGTAATGCTTTTGGACTTGACCATTTTTTCAAGCGCAAAATCCAACACAGCAGGTAAGTGACACGCCACACTGCTATGGTGTAAATCCACCTCTAGAGTCTCATCAGAGCGTTGCGAAATAGACGCCGCGCAATCAGAGTCTAAACCGAGAAAACGACTGGCATTATTGAAATGACGGACACCATGTAACCCAGCCATTTGTAAATCAGCCACCATATTGGCAATAACATCCGCTTCACCACACAAACGACGTGTACCTAAAAACGCTTTATTGACTGCTGAAACCAGCTCATTGTGAGACACGATCATAATGCGAGCCCTCCTTGCAGCGTGTTCGAATGACGATTAAGAACCTCGCTTTCGGTTGGCATCAAAGGGAAAATCCAATTATCGTTGTGCTGGTCTGAGCCGATTTCGTCCAGCAAAGGCGCACCTTGAAAGAAGGTCACCCGTACCCAGCGATCTGAGCGGGGATCAAATTTCGTCGCACCAAAGAAAGACAGCTTACAGCGCAGCAAGTGCACAGGCAGTGCATCCTGGCGCAACACATTCATCTGAATGTCGCCCATCTGGCGATGTCCCAAGGTCCAGACTCGACGCGCAATAGAACGATATTGAGGATGTTGTAATAGAAACTGAGCCAGTGACATCTCACACGGCTGTTGAGAGACTGCGTTGAACAGGCGGTTGACCTGACGACCGACATCAAGCGGAAGTTCTCGGTCTTCACCGGACTCCTCCCCGCGGACCCCAAGTCTCGGTTCTTCTTTATCCTGAGAGCGATACCAAAACCAATAGTTGTTCTCTGCCAGCGAGTAATCGGCGTCAATCGCCCAGCGATATTTATCGTTTAACACACTAAGCAAGTCACCAACACTTTTCCCAGTAGCAACAGACAAAGTTTCGTCGGTGTTCATCTGCTCTTCAAAATGGTTAACCAGTTCTGGGTAAAGCTCAATCAAACAAGAAGTGACAATCTCTTGAGTTTCCAAATTGTAGGTCGTCAAACCCTCCATCACACTCTGCCAGTTGGGCTGCTGTGAGGTGATGTTCGCCAGATCTTTATGAATAAGAGTCAGCTCAGCAATCGCCTGTTGATTCAACGTATCCTGATGTGGATTGATGGTCACGACCTGCTCTAAATGTTTGATGGCTTTAATCAATAACTGATTCAATGGCCCATGCATCTCTGAATCGCATGGCTTTGCTAGAACCTGCGCCAAAGCACTTTCACGCGCCGTCATCCATTGATCAACGATACATGGGTGATTAATCAAATAAGGCGCCATTCCCAGCCCAGTGGCATTGCCGACGCCAAGATAGCGTTGCAGCCCTCGGTCTAGCTCAACTGCATTTTCACCGCCTTGCTGACGTGCAAGATAATGCACCCAATCGAGACTGAACCCACGTAGCAGGTACACAGCACACATCTGCGCACTGAAGGACAGACTGAAGTCCGGATTGTTCTCCAGTAGCTTGAAGTCCGCAATCCCAAACTTACCGTTGCCATACACGGCTGTTGTTCTGAGAATATAACCTACCTGTGCCAGCTCTTCGCCTTGTGGTTGAAGGCCTTTAGCCAGCGCCGAGACAATATGCCCAAACACTCGTACACTTTTGTTTGCTCTTGCCAGCACCAACACATTGTTTGGATTGCGCCCAGCTTCCTGAAGCGGAACATTGGTACGCAGCTGTTCAAGCAAACTCACATCAACATCGCCGTAAACCAAAGCAAACGTGACATCCCACCTTTCCGCGATGACTCTGTCATTGCGCTCTTCGTCTGCAATCTGGTCACAAAACACCACGAGATGATAAACATGGTGTGGGGTGTTAAGTCGGTAAATGACATGGCCAAACCCTTGCGGGCAAAGTTGCCAATCATGACGGCTCACCTGCCATTGTTGTCTAGCCATTTTACGAATCAGACTGCGTACAAAACTGATTCGATTTTGGTGCATAGCTCCTAGCCTTTCTGGCGCCATGACCACCTCTGCATTGCGCAGCGATGTTTCAGTGTAAGTAGAACGATGTGCATCCATTTTGCTCACCACTTGTTGTTATTGTAAGAATGGTTGGAGTGTGCGGATAATTTCCGCACACTGTTCACGTTATTTGTCGTTAATAAGTAGTCACTAGTACCCTTGTGCCTTCGCCATCTTGATCGCGATTTGTGGCGCATTCCAAAGTGATGGCAGCAGTATCAATGACACCGGAACCGCGGTGATCACAATAAAAGACTGCAATGCAGAGATTCCTCCAGCACCCAATGAAATCAGAATCAGTGCCGTTACACCCATGGCGACACCCCAAAATGTACGAACGATGGCATTAGGCTCGGTTTCGCCACTAATCACCACGCTGATGGTGTACGTCATGGAGTCACCAGTGGTGACAATGAAGATCGTCGTCAGGATAAGGAACAGTACCGACACCACCATAGGTAACGGTAGTTGTTGAGTGACCGCCAAAAGCGCGCCCGGCAGATTGAAACCTTCGAAGGCTTTACTAACACTGCCCGGCTCGGTAATTTCAAATGCCAAGCCTGTCCCACCAACAATGGTGAACCAAAAGCAGGTCGCCAGTGGTGCCACTATGCTAATGGTCGAGATTAACTGGCGGATACTGCGACCGCGAGAAATGCGCGCGATAAAGATCGCCATCATAGGTCCATAGCCAAGGAACCAGCCCCAGAAAAAGACCGTCCACCAGCTAAGCCAGCCTTCATCCCCACGATAAGTCGCCATTGGGATGAAGTTATCGAGCATGCTGCCCACACCCTGAATGTAGCCGTTGAAGATAAAGTTCGTTGGGCCAAATAGCAGAATGTAGATCATCAGAGCGATAGCCAAAATTACGTTGTAACGGCTAAGCATCTGCATTCCACGATTCAGACCACTCAGAGCAGACAAAGTATAAAGTGCGATGGCAAACAGAATAATGATCAGCTGAGTGGTAAAGCCGTCGGGAATATCAAACAATGCGTTTAACGCGTAGCTAACCTGTAGACCTAGGAAGCCAATTGGACCTATCGTCCCTGCTGCAACCGCGATGATGCAGCACGCATCAATGATCGCACCCGTATGACCTTTTAATGCACGTTCACCAAGAATCGGATAGAGAAGAATACGAGGTTTCAGCGGCAGACCTTTATCGTAATGAAGATGCATCACCACAATAGCTGTCAGGCTGCCAACAATTGCCCATGCAAGGAACCCCCAGTGCATAAAGGATTGCGAGAGTGAATTGACGGCTAACTGTTGAGGGTTATCCTGTGGGCCGTAGAGTGGTGGTGGGCTGACGTAATGAGCAATTGGCTCTGCCGCAGCCCAGAACACACCGCCACCAGCGAGTAAGGTACAGAAAATGATCGCCGTCCAGCGGAAAGTATCCATTTCGGGCTTGGTTGTGCCACCGAGTATCACCTTACCTGTTCGCCCTGCAGCGAGCCCAAGGCCAATAAGAAAGGTGAGAAGCAGTAGCAACTGCCAGTATGGACCAAACACTTTCACTGACCAGCCAAATCCTGCATTGACCAGATTAGACAGCAGCTCGCCATCATAGAGCGCTAAAGCAACAAACAAAGCGATGAACCCACCGCTATACCAGAAAGCGGGATTGCTCAGTCCAAGCTTGTCAGGCGAATTTTCATTGGCAGACGTATTGTGCTTAGCCTGTGATTTGTCAGATGCCATGTTCATTGCGGCAGCTTTCATGCTATTGGTTAAATCAGACATATGCTGACTCCAGAAGTTTTTCGGTAGTGGCCATCAGGCCAGCTACACGAGTGTATTCAACGACCCACCTTGTTTTAGTTGTAGTGGTGGGCTGCTCCATGTTTGGGTTAAGGTTTATGAAATAGGCTCAAGTCCTTCTTTCAGGAAGTTAAACCAGTTATCACCCAGTATCTGTCCCGCCTCGGACTCACTGAATCCATGGCGAATTAATCCGTTGTAGATGTTCTCCATCCCTTTACTTCCGCTAAACCACGGCAGCGCATCTGGCCAACCCGAATTGCTTGCGGAACCTTCGCCATAATCCATCGCCTTAGACCAGCGCCCATTGCGCATCCACTCCAGCACTTGTTGTGGTTGGTTAAGGCATAGATCGCTACCAATGCCAAGATGTTCAACACCGAATAGCTCAGCCGTCTTCGCCACCATCTGGCAGAAATCCTCTAGTGAACATTGGCTGCCGTTTGGCAAGTGAAATGGGTAGAGACTGAAACCAATTAGGCCACCACGCTCGGTCAGCGCTTTAATCACTGTGTTGGATTTGTTACGAAGCGCATCGTGAGCAAAGCTCGGGTTCGCATGGCTAATGCAAATCGGGCGAGAAGAAAGGTCAATCGCTTCCAGCGTCGAACGTTCTGCGCTGTGGGACATATCAATAATCATCCCCACTCGGTTCATTTCTGCGATGGCTTGCTTACCAAAGCGAGTAATGCCCGTATCGTTTGCCTCGTAGCATCCGGTCGCAAGCAAGCTTTGGTTGTTGTAGGTCAGCTGCATAATCAGCAGACCTTGGCGGCGCATCACCTCAATCAGGCCAATCTCATCGTCAATTGGCGAGCAATTTTGCGCACCAAAGAAGATGCCGACCTTGCCTTGTTGCTTAGCGGTTTCCACATCGACCATTGAGTAGATGGGCATGATGAGATCGGAGTTTTGTTCAAAACGTAAATTCCACTCAGCAAATCGGCTCAGGGTTTCACGTGCATTTTCGTGATAAACAATGGTCGCATGGACTGCGGTGATTCCACTGGCCTTGAGAGTTTGGAAATACTCTCTGTCCCAGTTGCAGTACTGCAGTCCATCAATGATGATTCGTTGTGGGTACATAACCATTCCTCAATAATTCTTAGAACCGATCTATGTCGGGCAGCGCAGCGGCTGCCCAATGCAGACTTAGTACGGACGTTGGTAAGCCGTTTTCACTACGGTGTAGAACTCTTTGGCGTATTGCCCCTGCTCACGAGGACCAAAACTAGACTCTTTACGGCCACCAAATGGAACGTGGTAGTCTGTCCCTGCAGTTGGTAGGTTGACCATCACACAGCCGGTTTGCGCTTGTTGCTTGAAGATGGCACTCGTGCGCAGGCTTTGCGTCACAATCCCGCCAGTCAGACCAAAGCGAGTATCGTTGGTGACAGCAATCGCTTCATCTAAGTCAGCAACTCGAATCACGCTCGCCATTGGCGCAAACACTTCCTCCTGATTCACTTCCCAGCTGTTTTGCGTGTTGAGGAATAACGTTGGAGACATATAGTAGCCATCATGTTTGAGGTTCAAACGCTCGCCACCAAACGCTAGCTCAGCACCGCTTTGACGTGCTTTATCAATCCACTCGAAGTTTGCCTCTAGCTGATTGCCATCAACGACAGGCCCCATAAAGATGCCCTCTTCTAACGCATGGCCTACCTTAAGTTCGCTCATGCGTTTGATCAGTGCTTCTACGTAAGCGTCATGGATCCCGTCCATAACCACTAAACGTGAAGACGCAGTACACTTCTGACCCGCACCGGAGAATGAACCCGCGATGGTTGCTTCGACTGCAATTTGAATGTCTGCATCATCGGCAACCACTAGGGCGTTTTTGCTGCCCATTTCAAGCTGGCAGCGAACAAAGTTTGGTGCTGTTGCCGCTGCCACTTTACGCCCTGTATCGACGGAGCCAGTAAAACTCACACCATTCACGTCTGTGGAATTAATCAGTGTGTTACCAACTTGAGAACCGCTACCCAATACCAAGTTAAATGTGCCTGCTGGCAACCCTTGGCGATGAATAATTTCAGTCAGTGCCACGGCACTGGCTGGCGTCAAGTTGGCAGGTTTCCAAACAACGCTGTTACCAAATGCCAGCGCTGGCGCAATCTTCCAAGCAGCGGTTGCAGTCGGGAAGTTCCAAGGAGAAATAATGGCGATAACGCCCACGGCTTCGCGAGTCACTTCAACAGAGACCCCTGGACGGACGGAGGCAGCGTTATCGCCGATCTGGCGCAACACTTCGGCAGCGAAATATTGGAAGAATTGGCCTGCACGGTAGATTTCACCGCGACCTTCAGCAAACGGCTTGCCTTCTTCACTCGACAGTAACTTTCCTAGCTCATCGCAACGGGCAATCAGTTCATCACCAATCGCTTGCAGTACCGCCTGCTTGCGCTCGATGGGTGTTTTTTCCCACTCAGGTTGAGCCTGCTTGGCCGACTGAATAGCTTGTTGAACCTGAGCTTCACTCGCCTGAGCAAAATCACCCAGACTCTCGCTGATGTCGGATGGGTTAATGTTGGCAACGGTATTGATGCCTGACTGCCATTCGCCACCAATGTAGAGCGATTTTTCGGCCTGAACGTTGTTTAATGATGTCATGATGGCTTCCTTTGTTCTTGCTGACGGCTTTACTCGCCATCAGGCTGTTATTCGTAAATAAGGGGTTACTGGGCTTGGCTCGCTGAAGCGTAAACTACAAACTCCACCAACATCTCTTCTCTTGCCAGGCCAGCAACGACCATGGCAGCGCGATTTGGGTATGGCGCGTCAAAGTACTCGGCGTAAACTTGGTTAACCGTTTTGAGGTATTCGCGGTCAGTCACGTAAATCAGCACTTGTAGGACAGAGTTCAGAGACTCGCCTGCGCATTCCAAGGTGTGCACCAAGTTGTTAAATGTCTGACGGGTTTGCGCTTCAATACCCCCTTCCACTACAGCACCAGTGGCATCAATCGGGATTTGCGCGGTGTACAGCGTGCCATTGTTAACAATCGCCCATTCCAGAGGAGCCTTTGAGGCGAACAGTGATGTTTTGACTGGGTGTTTTTGAGTGTGAGTAATCACGTGCTTTCAACCTTTTGTAACCAAATTGTTTCTCAGTAGTTAAATCTTGCACTTTGACAGACGATAAATCGAACGGTAAATTTCTTACATTCGATAAAAAAAACTTATCACTTTACTGGGACTATGGTGAATAAAGGGATGGTAAGGAGTCCAAGTTGAGCATCAAATTTCAACAATTAAAGCATTTTGTGATGGTGGTCGAAGAAGGCGGTTTTCGCGCGGCGTCACATCGCGCCAACCGCTCTCAGGCCGCATTATCCACATCAATAAAAGAGCTGGAAAAGATATTGGGACAAGCATTATTCGAAGCGGGAAACAAAGCCAAATTAACCCCATTTGGCGAAATCTGTTTGCCGAAGATCATTCAGTTTCTCAATATCTATACAGCACTAGACAATGATTTGCGTGCTGCCGCAGCCGGCCAGCAAGGGCGAGTAAAAATTGCCAGTGTACCTTCTGTTGCCGCTAAACTCATTCCCAGCGTTTTAGGTGCATTCTGCGAACAACACCCAAACGTAGAAGTCAGTTTGATTGATGACAATGCCGCAGGGGTCGAAGCGAGATTGCTCTCTGGCGAGGTTGATTTAGCGTTGGGAAACCCGTCTCATCTCGATGACGACAACATGACGTTCACGCCATTATTGTCCGATCCGATTGGTGTGGTGTGTTTGAGTGATAATCCGATTGCGACTCGCCGAGAAGGTATTGAGTGGCAAACGCTGCTCAAGCAGCCGTTTATTCGTAACGGGACCTGCACTTTACTTGATCCGACGCCTGCTCGCGCCCTAAGTCAGCAAGCACTTTACTCGGTAGAGAACATCACTTCGCTATTTTCTGTATTAGAACTTGGCATCGGTGTTACAACCCTGCCGAAATTGGCCTTCCCGACCAATGAAACCAGATTGGTGTGGATACCGCTTATCGATCCGCCATTGGAAAGACAAATCGGTATCTTCACGCTCAGCGACCGAACCATTTCTCCTCAGGCACAAGCCTTTCATAATTTATGTATCGAGTACTTGAAGTATCAAGGAGACAATAGTCAGAGGTGACTTATCTGATATAAAACCCGTAGGGTGAATACCATGTTTGTCCGCTTTGTTCACGGTTTCTCAGTTGTGATCAAAAACCGGGGATGTGATGATTTGACATACGCTGCCCTTAGTCTGTGTTGTCCGTTGACAATATTCAGGCAGGAGAAAGTGTTAACATTGTCGTAGACAAAATTGGCACCCACAACATCAAATTGTCCAAACTGACGGTACCAGTCAACGAACTGCGTGAACGGTCTACTAAGCATCAAAGAATCTATTGTAAAACACAGTATGTACTGGCAACGTTACTTCATTCATTTACTTACAGGGCATGTATGGACACACTATTTCAGCAATTGAGTTTCTCACTATCAATTACCGGTCCAATTTGCCTTATGTTGTTATTGGGGGTGTTTTTCAAACGTATTGGGTTGATAAATGACAATTTCATCGAGGTGGCTTCAAAACTGGTTTTTCAGGTTACGCTACCAACTATGTTGTTTCTGAGCATTGTGGTATCTGAACATGATTTCTCCGCCGCCAGCCGCTTTCTTGGATTCGCCGCCATAGCAAACATTGCATTTTTCATTTTCACTACGTTGTCCGTAAACCTGCTGTTTAAAACATCCCCCGATAAAGGTGTCATTACTCAAGGCGGATATCGCGCCAACACTGGTATCATTGGTATAGCCTATGTTGCCAATGCGTTTGGAGGACAAGGCATCGCACTCGCGGCCCTGTATGTCGCTATCACCACCTTTATCTACAACGTTCAAGCAGTGATATGCCTGTCTCCCAAAGGGGGCACATCACCCACCGAAGCGGCGAAAGTCATGCTAAGGACGTTAACCAAGAATCCACTAATCATTGCAATCGTGTCCGCAGTGGTCTTCAATCTGCTTTCAATACCTGTCCCTAAGGTCGCTGTCGACGCAGGTAGCTACCTAGCGAAAATGACCTTGCCACTGGCTTTGTTATGCACCGGGGGTTCACTGGATTTGAGTAAAATGAGAAAAGAAAAGGGGCCGGCATGGTTTGCCAGTTGCTACAAGCTACTCCTAGCGCCTTTGCTTGTCACCAGTGCCGCCTATTGGTATGGGTTTAGAGGAGTAGAGCTTGCGATTCTGTTTTTTATGAATGTCTCGCCCGTGGCAGCAGCAAGCTATGTCATGACCCGTTCAATGGGCGGAAACTCGGTACTGGCCGCTAATATTATTGCCATGACGACGGTTATTTCAGCCCTTACCTCTACCGCTGGAATTGTCCTACTTGTTTACATCGGGCTGATTTAAGTCCGTGATATCAGGCTGAGAAAAATGAATTTCAACAAGTCGACCTGACGCTGTTGGGGTATTGTTATAGTACCAACTGTATTGTTTGATCAATCGCTCAGTGAGCTCCAGACCCAGACCAAACCCCAGCTCTTTTTCTCCGTCACCTTGGGAAACGTTGTCATTGGTAATAATAAGTCGACTTCCAGATTGCTCGATAATCACTTCCCCCTGATAGGTATGCTGAAACGCATTGCGAACCAAATTTGTCAATATGATCCGGCACAGACTATGCGGCAATGAGTGCTGTGTAGTATCTGCTTTGATACTCACTTTGACCTCTTTTCCTAGCAATAAGTATTCGAGTTCATGACCGATCTGATTAACGAGATCACCCATAGCAAAGTCACTGAATGGCAGTGTCTTGTCTTCTTGTCGATTGAGCCACAATAGAGTTTCAGTTAGATCTGTCATTGTGTAACCTGCCCGCTCGATACGCTCCAAGACTTCAAGCTGCTTGTCCTCACCCAACTTCTTAAGGATCATCTTTTTCAGTAGCTCCGTGTTGGTACGAGTGACGGCAATCGGCGTTCTTAATTCATGGCTGGCATAGCCCAAAAAGCGCTGCTCTCGTTCAAGGCCCTCCTGCACGCAGCTCAAACTGGATCTAATGATTTCTGCCAATGTGTTTAGCTCACTGTAGTCAAATTCCGGAATCGGTTGGCTGAGCTTTTCTTTATCCAAGGATTTTGCCCAGTTTTTAAGCCCCTCAACGGGAGTTGAGACACTGCGAATAAAGGCAACAAGTATCAAAGAAAACGCGAAGATTGCAGCGATAGCAACCAAAACAATGTAGACAAACTGTGGCATCTCACCTGGAGAAAATTCATTATCAAGAAACAACACCGAAGCGTATCTGACGTCTCCTTTGTGCTCCATTTTCATGGCGAAATAGCCCTCTTTAGGCGGTTCAATAAGAGGAATACCGACGACGTTTTTGAGGACTTCATTAAGGACCAGTTCGTTTTGGTTCAGATTGTCTTGAATTGGCTGTGGTAAGTCTTGCCATCGTCTCGCAACCGTGAGGTCATTGATTTTCACAGGAGTGTTATCCGTCAATTCAACTTGGTACGCCTGCGTTCGCATGAACCCTGTCATAGCCAGATCCAAACCAGAAAAGAAGTAACTTACCGCAACACCAGACATCGCGATAATCGTCAACGAACCGGTCAATAGCATGGCAAATAAAAAGTAGAGCCGCAGACTACGTCTTATTTTCATTGAGAAGCCTCTTGTTTCAATGCAAAGCCGCGTCCAGTTATCGTATGAATCAATTTGGTTTCAAAACGGCTATCCACGGCTTTCCTCAGATTAAACATGTGCACTTTTAGGCTATTACTGTCTGGTTGTTCATCTCCCCACACACTCTGCATCAATTTTTCACGAGAAACGGTATTAGGGCTCGCCCTGACCAAAGTTTCAAGTAACTTGAAGCCAATTGGCGAGAGCTTTAATGACGTATTAGATCGGGTCGCTGTCTGAGTTTGCAGGTCCACTTCGAGATCGGATACGGAGAGCTTAGTAACTTGTCCGCTGCGTCGACGAGACAATACCTGCGCACGAATAATCAGCTCTTCCATAGCAAATGGCTTCACTAAATAGTCATCCGCTCCTTTCGAAAAGCCCGTTAACTTATCATCAAGGGTATCTTTTGCCGTCAACATCAGAACAGGCACGTCAATCCCTTGCTCTCTGAGCCTTGCACACACTTCCAGGCCATTCATTTTTGGCAAGTTCAAATCCAGAATCACGGTGTCGTACTGGCCTTGTTGAATCAAGTTGAATCCGGACAATCCATTTGCAGCGTGATCACACTGAATATCTTCCAGAGCGAGGTAGTCAACGATAGCCTTAGCTAAATCCAGATCATCTTCGACCAGTAACAGCTGCAAGTTTTCCATGGCTACCTCTTACTCTATGAAACTACTATTAATTTAGACGTTAAACACTTTGAGCGAGATGTTTATCACCCAACACCGCTACCTTCACTTTATTGAAGCCATTGTGAATATCACATTGGATCAATAATAGTGATGGGGTCAGCACTAGTGTAATCATCGTCGCGAACAAAATTCCGTAGCCTAATGCAGCGGCAGCTGGAATGAGGAACTGTGCTTGCATTGAGGTTTCGCTCAATAATGGTGCCAAACCTGCAAAGGTCGTGACTGATGTTAACAACACTGCCCTCAGTCTGCTGCTACATGACTCAACAATCGCTTCACTCACCGGAACCTTATGCTTGCGTGTCAGTTCATTGAAGCGTGATACCAACAATAAGCTGTCATTGACCACAACACCACTCAGGGCGAGGATACCATTTAGCGACAGGATACTGATCGTCAGATCATTCAGCCAATGACCTAAGATTGCTCCAACTATACCAAACGGAATCGCTACCATAATGATGAGCGGTTGAACGTAAGACTTTAGCGGTATCGCCAACAATGCAAAGATCACTATCAACGCCATAAGAAAGGTCGATTGCATTGAGTCTGTCGACTCTTGCTGCTGTTCCGCTTCCCCAGTAAAGTCAATTTTTAGCGTTGGATATTCAGATTTGAGCTTTGGAAGCAATGTTTTCTCCAACTGAGCCACCAGCTCATTAGACGACACCACGTCTTTATCCACTACTGCGGTTAAATAAACAGCGCGTAAGTTGTCTATACGTGTAATTTCTGCTTGCTGGTAATCCGAATAGACATTCGCGACAGACAACATAGGAACCACAGTACCATCAGGAGTACGAACACTCGATCGCTGTATATCGGCCAGCGTTTGGCGATCACCTTCTGGATAGCGAACTCGAACTTTCACTTCATCTTTGCCACGCTGGAAGCGCTGAACAATATCACCGCCGAAGGATTGTAATACCTGCTTCGCGAGACTCGAAGTATCCACACCTAGCGCACGTCCCTGCTCGGTTAGCTCAAAGCGGTATTGCGGTTCGCCGAGATCTAAATTGTCATCAATGCCGCTCACACCGGGTGTTTGTTCCAGAGCCTGTTTAAATGTATTGCCTGCTTGGGTAAGAATTGTGTTATCGCTAGCTTTAAGCTCCACTTTAAAATTATCGACCATTTCCATTGACGAGAGCACTTTAAGCTTCTTCATCCCTTCCATCTTCCCCGACATCTGCAACCACAAGTCAGCAAACTCACCCGAACTGTAAGTAGCATCCGCAGAAAGCTCTACCTGTACGGTTCCAGTGCGGTCTTCATCGGCGATGACCTGAAGGCTGGTAATGTATGATGTACTCTGATCTTGGCTCTCGCTACTCGCTCTCAGCTGTTGATCGGCCTTAACCGCATTGGCTTCCAGCTCAAGAAGATTTGTTTGAGTCTGACCAAAGCTGGAATCGTTGTACATGCTGATTTCAGCACTGACCGTATCGCCGGCAATGTCAGGGAAGAAAGCGATTCTCACTGCTCCAGTCAATGGCATACCAATTACGAGAATAAACAAAGCGATAAAGGCCATGACCACAGCATAACGGAACTTTAACGCCTGCTTAATTACCTGCTTGTACACTTTGTGATTGAACCATTCCAGGCCATTGTCTGCACCTTGTTGGATGTGGCTCCAGATACCTTTCTTCTCACTTCGATGGGTATTGATATGGGCAAGATGCGACGGCAGAATAAATTTTGATTCAACCAAGGATAGCAACAGACAGATGGTAACCACAGTGGCAAACTGAGCGTAAATCTGACCCATTTTTCCATCAACCGCTGCAATTGAAAGAAACGCCACGACGGTTGTCAGCACACCAAAAACTGTCGGTGCTGCTACCTTTAATGTTCCAATAATCGTGCTGTTGAGCGAATCCCCATCTTTTCGTCGCGTCGAATAAATACTTTCCCCGACGACCACAGCATCATCAACGACGATTCCCAGCGCCATGATAAAACCAAACGTGGTCATCTCATTGATGGTTAAACCAACAAAGGAGTCGGTCATAAAAAATAATGTGCCAAAGAAGACGAACGGTAAGCTCGCCGCAACCCAAAATGCGACACGAATGTTTAAAAACAGTGCCAGTACAATAAACACCAGAGCGATACCTGTAAGGGCATTTTTGGCCAATAGAGATAATCGCTCTTTGATCAACGTACTTTTGTCGTACCAAGTCTCAACATCGACGTTGTCAGGTAGCAAATTGCTGCTACGCCATTGTTCTACTACTTGTTTAGCTTGTTCTACGATTTGTACAACATCGCTGTACTCATCCATGACAATCTGAATGCCCATCGAGTTACTTCGATTGTATCGTGACAAGCTAAAAGTGTCTTCCTCAAAGGTATCCGTGATACGAGCAATATCGCCTAGCGTAATTTGGCTGCCGTCGGAATGGGTGAGAACAGGGATCGCTTTAAAGTCTTCAATCTCGTAAGCCTGCTCAGAGACCTTAAGACGAACAGTTTTCTGGTCATTACGCAAGCTGGTTGAAATACTAGTGGATGATTCAGCATTAATCGCATCAGATACATCGGTAAGCGTTAAACCATACGCTTGCAATTGACTCTCATTGACCTCAACTGAAATCATAGGATCGATTTCCGCTTTGATTTCCAGATCACGAATCGCACTTTCAGCAAGCAAGTCGGCTTTAAGCTGCTCTGCTAAGTCCTGTAATGTAGCGCGGTCCGCGTCGCCATAAAGTTGAACCCATATGGCGTGATCCTGCATCCGAGCCTTATCAATTACTGGATTGTCAGCTTCAGCTGGTAGATTGTTGATGGCATCTACTTTAGTCTTCACGTCAGTCAGTAAAGCATCGAGACTATAGTTGGTCTCTTTTTCGATAGAAACATGGCTACCCGATGCGCTTGAAGTCGACGTAATGCGCTTTATTCCTGCGACCGTCTCTAAAGATTCTTCAATCTTTATCGATATCCCCTCTTCTGCCTGAATAGGATCACCACTGTCATAATTGACCGACACGGTCACGATGTCCGGCTCCAAACTTGGGAATGCTTCCTTACGCAATGAATTAACCGACAATAAGCCGATAGTAATGACTCCTAACATGAGCAGGTTAGCGGCAACCGGATTTTGCGCGAACCAAGCGATCATGCCTTTTGGTGTTTTAGATTGATGCGCCATGCTACCCCTCCTCACTTGGCGTGACTTTCATACCCGGCTTAAAGTTACTCAGCGGTCTGACAACCACTTGAGCCCTTTCTTCAGCCAAACTCGGAGTAACATATACTTTTCCATCACGACTAAACCTTTTGCTGGCGTTCGATTTGTTCAGCAAACCTTGTTCATCTACCGTCCAGATTTCGCCCTGCTGAGATATGGCTGAAGCCGGCACTTCCCACAGGCCATTCACTTCAGCTCCACTCAGCGTTGCTTTTACAAAAGTCCCCGGGTAGAGGGGTGAGTCTGCCTCAAGAGGTTTATCTACCACCACAACCAGTGAACGCTGGCGCGTGTCCTGAGTCACGTGTTGATACTTTCTCTCAACCCTTCCAGTCCATTGGTGGGCATCACTGGTGTCTGTCAGTGTCACCTGCCAGTTCTTGATGTCGATGGATGTGGGCAGATTTGACCATTGCTGCTCTGACAACGAAACTTCCACTTCAACACGTTCGATACTGTAAAGAGTGGCGACTATACTGCCCGCACTCAAATAGCTACCCGGCTGCACTTCTCTACTTACAACTAACGCCGTGAACGGTGCACGTATCTCTGTGTCTTTGAGGTCTTTTTCTGCTTTCTTTAATGCCTGCTTTGCATTGGCTAAGTTTGCCTCAGCGCTGGCAAGTTGAGGCTTTCTAAGAACTAGAGGCGAATTCGGCTCACCATCTAAGCCAGAACGTTGCCATTCAGATTTGGCTTGCTCACCTTCTCGCTGCTCTTCTAACAACTCAAGTTCTGCCGTCGCGACGTCAGATTTAGCCTGAGCTAACGCCTGCTGATACGACGTATCATCCAGCTTTGCTAGTATGGTGCCCTCAGTAACTACTTTGCCTGTCTCGAAGTCATCAGACAAGGTGATCACTCGGCCACTGACTTCACTGGCATAGTTAAGTTGATAACGAGATCGAGTTTCTCCATAACCCACAACCTGAGCTTGATAACTGGCACTGGTAGTCATCTGCACCGCGACTTGCTGGAGGTTTAAGCTTTCTTGCACCAATGGTTGCTGCAAGGTCTTCGTTGCTTGTTGCTCAGACTGGCTATTCTCACCCGCCTGAGCCATGTGACTACCGTTATAGCCAATGGCGGCAAAGATGCTTCCGGCAGCGACAAGTGTCACAGCTAGAGTGATGGCATTTTTCTTCATGATGAGACTCCCAAGCCCAAAGCTAGGCCTAAATCGATTCGGTTTAATAAACGTTGATAAGTGGCGTTAACCAGTTGTGCTTCAGTGTCGTAGGTCTGCTGTTGAACGGTCAGTAAATCAAAGATGTCGACCAGACCTTTTCGATACTTTTCTTCGTAGCTGACAAAGCTACGCTTCGAACTAGTAAAGGCTTGATTAAGATGCAGTTGCTGCTTTTCAAGCGAATACTCCTGCCCAATAGCGTTTTCCACTTCATTAATCGCCGTCAACAATGTTTCCTGATAAGCCCAATAGCTTTGCTCTGTAGTGAGTTGAGCAATGTCAGCCTGAGATTTAAGCTTCCCACCCTGAAAAAGTGGTGCGGATAGTTTTCCGAGTAGGCTCCACAACGGATCGGTTAGCAAGGCCTCGCTGGGTGACTGCGCAATATCCGTGAAACTTGCCGTCAAGCTGAAGGATGGCAGCATAGCTTTGTAAGCAGCGTCGGTACGAAGAGCTTCAGCTTCGATATTGTAGAAAGCTTGCTGCAGGTCTGGTCTGCCTGCCATGTTTTGTTGAGCAAGGGAATCGAGAGGATTCAAGACCTGTGGAAACGTCATCGCTACCTCAGGTTGCTGCAACTCGGGTTGCCATTGCCCCGTCAAGAGTTGGAGGCTGCGCTTACTCTGTTCTAGGTTTTCCGCATATTCAGCGACCGTTGAGCGCGTCGACGACGTACTCGTTTTGGCGTTGTCCAAGTCTTCCAGACTACCTAGCCCCACTTGATAACGCTCTAAAACCAACACCTCGTTGTTTTCCAATACATCCAGTCTTCTCAGCTCAATATCAAGTAATTGCTGATTGACGCTGATTTCTAACCAATTGCGCATGATATTGGCTGCCAACAAATCTTTTGCTGATTGCAGGCTTGCCTGAGAGGCCGCAACATCTTTTCGTGCTGCTTCGCTGCTATCTGCCAGTTTTTGCCACAGATCCAGCTCCCAACTTACGGTCACGTCGCCAGTATAGCTGTCATCAGTGTCTTGTTTGGATTGACTGGTAAAACTGGCACTTGCAGTAGGCAGCTGATCTGCCACCGTTACTCCTTGCTGGGCATAAACAATTTTCAGCGCGATCACGCTTTGCTGCAAACTAGGGCTATGAGCAAACGCGGCGTGTAAGTATTGCTCAAGCTCAGCGACAGAGATCAAATCCGTCAGTTGAGTCGGTTGGCTGATGTCACCAGCTTCAAGTGAAAGTTGTCGCTCGACTACCACCTGCGCCAGTAATTGCTCAACAGACTGAGCACTATTCTGCTCAGCCTGTGTGGCAAAGTCGGCATCGGTCCCCGTCGCACAGCCCATAACGCCTACCAGCGTCAGAGCAAGAATGGAATATCGCAATGTCATCGTTGTTTTCTCCCGCTATTGTACGAGAAATGTAACAAACAGGGGGGTTAAGGCAGGGTTAAGACATTTATGATACCCCTAAAGTAGTATTCTATACTTCTTTTTGCTTTGACATTGCTTCGAAAATAATGTGCAACTAGATTTATAAAAAGAATGATCTCACGGAAGGTGCTAAGTGCCTGTAAAAGTGGACATAATATGGAAAAGAAAACGTTATTGTGGATAGGACTCTTTATTACGGCTGCCTCTATTGGCCTTCTACTCTATGAAGGCTTCAGCTCATCACATTCAAAACACAATGACGCAGAGCATGATCACGCCTCAGAACCCGATCACCATGACTCACACCAGCACGACCATAAACACAGTGAAACAGAACAAGACAAACGCTACGGCTTGGTCTCACCCATCCCAGAAAACCCAGAGTTTGACCGAACTCAAGCCAAGATCGGTTGGGTGCTTTTTCGCGACCCTAATCTTTCCTCAAACAGAAAAGTCAGTTGTGAGAGCTGCCATAATCTGCGCACTAACGGCGCTGAAACGACGGCGGTTTCTACTGGAGTAGAAGGCCTTGGAACCCGTAACTCCCCTACCGTATTTAATGCGAGCCTAAATTACCGTTTTTTCTGGGATGGTCGGGTAAATAGCCTCCATGAGCAGCTTGATGGCCCGATTCATGACCCAGTTGAGATGGACTCAAATTGGTCAAAAATTACCGAATACGTCAGCCAGTCTCCTATCTACCAACAGTATTTTTTGCAGGCAGAGCTTCCTATTACAGAGCATAACATCAAGACGGTGCTGGTTGAGTTTATGAATGCCCTCAGCACACCAAACTCCCCGTTTGATCAATATTTAGCAGGCGATGAAAACGCACTCAGCCCTGAAGCGAAACTCGGATGGCAAACCTTTCAGAAAGAAGGGTGTGTTCGTTGTCATCAGGGCAGCAACATCGGCGGCGGTATGGTCATGCGATTTGGCTACTTTGGCCAGTCGACCACTGGAGAAAACCGCAGCTCTGATAAAGGACGGTTCAACACCACTCAGGACGAGAACGATCTTTATCTCTTTCGTGTCGCCAGCTTGAGAAACGTCGCCCTGACGCCACCCTACTTCCACGATGGGAAAACACAACACCTTTCAGAAGCAATTCAAATCATGGGTGAAAGCCAGTTAGGAAAAACGTTTGACGACGAAACCATCGCCCATCTCGAAGCTTTCCTGAATTCGTTAAGTGGAGATAGACCAGCCATCTTGCAGGAGTTTGAAAATGAATAAAATCAAACTGACCTTCGTGGTGTTTTTTCTCCTTTTCCTATCAATGTGTGGCTACGTCTACCTGGCGTATTCTGAGCTAACTAAACTCGCGAAGTATGATGATCTGGTTCGTAATTTGGGCCATGAAGTGGTTGAGCTAAAAGATAAAGTCGTGGGTGCTTCTATTCGCGGTCTGACCTCACCTTATGAGTTGACGAGTCATCTGGTCAGTATCGAAAAGGAGATACAGGCGTTCCATCAACAGCAACAAATAGATTCAATTCACAGCCCGTTATTCCAACATCTACCGACTGAAACTCTACTTTTACAGTTTCGCCAGTCCGCTCTTGAACTCGCTAAGGCGCTTGATCAGACCATCGGCTTAATCGTCGCCAGAGAATTTGTCCTGCACTCACTAAAAAACAACCTGACAAAAAATGGCGAATTTGGCCAAGATAATCGGTCACTGGACCAGCTTATTACCCACATACTCGATCAAAATGCTATTGGCGCAGATGAAGAATTGACCCGTTTCGCACAGACGTTTATCCAGCTCAACACACAACGACAAAAGCTACTGTCTCGCATTCTTTCGCATGAAAGTGCGATGTTTGTAGAACAAACCGAACGTGGGCTCTCGGCCGCCTCAGCTCAGCTCAGAGATACCATTTCCCAAGTGTTGTATGCCATTGCGTTGTTGCTAGTCGTTCTCTCTGGGCTTGGTTTTGTGAGTCGGATTTCAGAATTAAAGCGCAACAACCTAGCTTATCAAGTTGCTACTGAGAACGCTGAAAAAGCTAATGAAGCAAAATCTATATTCCTCGCCACCATGAGCCACGAACTGCGGACGCCCATGAACGGCGTATTAGGTATTGCCCAAATAATCAAAGATGAATCTCAAGAGCTGGAAACCAAGGAGCAAGCTCAGATCCTTATCGACTCCGGTCAACATCTGATGACGATACTCAATGACATACTCGATTTCTCTAAGGTCGAACAAGGCAAACTGGAACTTGAGATTCATCCATTCTCCATAGGCGAATTAGTACTCAGTCTGGAAAAAACATTAGGCCCTCAAGCGGCAAACAAAGGTTTGAAGTTTGTCATCCAAAATAAAGTGCCAGCCAATATTGAACTGCATGGTGATCCTGCTCGAACCCGACAGATTCTATTTAACTTGGTCGGCAACGCGATTAAATTTACCCAAACTGGCAAAATCGAGGTCGAATTCGCGCTCGACACTTCAATAACACCCAATGTCTGTATGTCCGTCACAGATAGCGGCATAGGAATAGAACGCGAGAAGCTCGACACTATTTTTACTCCATTTGAGCAAGCAGAGCTCTCCACGACGCGTAAATTTGGCGGTACAGGACTCGGTTTATCTATTGTTAAGCGGTTGGTCGAAATAATGGGCGGCAAAGTGTCCGTTTTCAGCCAGCCAAATGTGGGGACACAATTCACCCTCACTATCCCATTTGAACTCAAAGAGTTGGAAATAAGCGAAGCTCAAGTACAGTCCTCAGATGAGCTTTCCTTACTTGACAACTTCACCGTCCTACTGGTCGAAGACAACCGTGTTAATGCTATGGTAGCGAGGAAGTTCTGCGAATCTATGGGGCTATTGGTTGATCATGCAAATGACGGGCTGGAGGCAATCAGCCGTCTCAAGCATTCCAATTATGATCTGATCATTATGGATAACCACATGCCAAACATGAATGGTCTGGATGCGATTGAACATATACGCACCAAACTCAGACTCAGCACCGTCATTTTTGCTTGTACTGCCGACGTTTTCAAAGAAGCACACGATGAATTCATCGCCCGAGGCGCCAATTTTGTCCTGACTAAACCTCTACAAAAGAGCAGCCTACAGAACGCATTAAGTCAGTTTTCACGTCAGTTTTCCACCCACCGGGAAGTGGCTGAAGCCGTGAAACAGTTACCTCAAAACGCCAGCAACAACATTTCGACTCTCATCCGCTTCCCCGTTAATAAGTTGCCGCTTACAGAAGAGGAAGTCTCACAGAGCCCGCTGATCAATCAGCTTGAGCTTCAGGATAGAGAAAAAGTTGAATTGCTCGAATCATTAATATTTGAGTTGGATACTAAAACCGACTCTCTGATCGAACTACATTCCAATACAACGCCAACCGAACTTCACGCTATTCTGCACGCCATCAAAGGTATCGCTCTCGAGTTCTCGATGGGAGAAGTTCTACTGTTGACGAAAAAGACAGAAGACATTGCAAGACAAGGGGAAATTCCTGAAATCGAACTGCTGCAAAAACTAGTCAACCGACTGATGGTGAATAGCCACGAAGCCAGCCGATTGATAACCCGATTGAATCCGCACAACAAGACTGGCTAAGGTAAAGCAACGTTATGAAATGGACCTTCACGAAATGTCGATACAGATAAGGTTTCGAACGGTACTCGTATTTTGATCGCAGAAGATAACCAAGTGAATGCACTGATTTTGTCGAAATTCCTCAAAGGGTTGGGTTATTATAATATTGATCGAGCAAAAGACGGGCAGGAAGCCGTAGAGATGGCACTAGTGGGCAATTATGAATACATCTTTATGGATAGTCACATGCCACGACTCACTGGATTGGAAGCGACCAAACTGATTATTGAATTTCACAACATTTCAACCACAATAATTGCCTGTACGGCTGACACAACTAACACCGCAAGGCAGCAGTTCTATCAGTACGGAGCGAAAGAAGTACTGCTTAAACCCGTTAAAAAAGATTCGCTGTATGCTGCAATGGAGACTTCCTCTCAATCAAATGGCCAAAGTGTTGGAAATGGTTAGGGGCCACAGTGTGCCCCTATTTGCCTTACACGGCTTTAATTTCTAACGTTTTGTTGATTCCGGTTTCATCGACAAAATCTTGATCATGACTGACCAAAATAAAAGGGCCTGGGTACGTAGATAATGCTTTTGCCAGCCGTTGCTTTGAATCGATATCGAGATGATTGTCTGGTTCGTCAAGCAAAAGTAACGGCGAACAAGATTGGTGGCTCACAGTTAATACCGCTAGCTTCATTTTTTCTCCACCACTTAGCGCTGAGACCATGTTGTAAACACTGTCTCTGCGAAAGCCAACCCCAGCTAACAAAGTTCGAGCATCGCTCTCTGCTAGCTTGGGGCAAGAATTGCGTAACGTATCCAACATACTCATATTCGGACAAAGCGAACTAAAATGTTGATCAAGATAGACCGTTTTTGTTTTGCGTTTCACTCCTTGGTGAAGATTTCCCGTGGGAGAGTTCAGCGCTTTTAATAGCGTCGATTTACCGCAACCATTAATACCTGATAGATGTATACGGTCTGTCTTCCCTATCCTTAAGCTAACAGGCTGCCAACGACGTGTATCTACGCAGAAGTCAGTGATGGAAGCCAGATTAGCTCGTGTTACCTTGTGAGGTTGAGCCAGATAAAAGCTCTGTTTGTTCACTTCTTCTTGTTGTTTTCTTAAGGTCTCCAGCTTGTGCTGGTTGCGCTTCAACTGATTGTTTTGATTGGTGATAGCAGCAGAGCGAGTGACCTGCGCGCTGTCTTTCATTGCGTCCATTAGAATTTTTGGCTGACTGCCTGATCTTCTTGCGCGATTACCCATCGCCTCTCGCTGCTGGGCTTTTTCGGCATTGAGCTGGATCTGACGCTCAATCTTCTTCTTTTCTGATTTGAGGTTGTCAATCTTGCTGCTTAAAGCCTGTTTCTCTACGTTATATTGGCGCTGGAATTCATCATAGCCACCTCGATAGCTTTTCAAACCTAATGATGAGAGGTGACAGATAACATCCGCACAACGTAGTAACGCTCTATCATGACTGACCAATAGAATCTTACCGGGGAATGCTTTGAGTTTATTTATCAACCACTGTTTTCCTTGGGTATCGAGATGATTACTGGGCTCATCAAGCAACAAAATATCCGGACTTTGCTCAAACAAATAATAGAGCTGAAGCTTAGCCAATTGCCCTCCACTTAGGTGGCAACAAAAGTCATCCAATGACAGCGCAATGCTCAACTGAGCCATAAGCTCGATTGCTCGCTGCTCTACCTCCCAGTCATCGCTAAGGCGGTCAAAGTCCTCCAGACGAGTGCTTCCTTGTTCTATAGCCCTAAGAGCCTGACGTTTGTCATCGATACCAAGGTATTGCGCAATGGTCATATCACTGATTAACAACTCTGAAGGTAGCTGCGAGTACGTAGCAACCCTCCCTTGACGTTCGACATTACCAGCGTCAGGCAAGCACTCCCCCGTCAAGATGGAAAGCAACACCGACTTACCGCTACCATTTTTTCCAGTTAGGCCAGTAATATGATGATTTAACGATAAATTGATCGAACGGAATAACCATTCCCCCGTTTCGAGCTGATGTGAAATTTGAGATGCAATTAATGCAGGCATATCGCCTCCTTTTTAATTCAAAAAGGGGTCGCCATTGTGCGGTGATATGGCCGAGCGTATAAAATGCCGAGATAATCCAGATAAACTGGCAAGAACCACCATTGATGGATTTTAGAAATGTACTAAGATTGCGGCAACGCCCACTAACCCCGAGTGTCCAAAGTGTTGTTTATATTGGATGTCAGGAAGTTAGCTGTTCATTTAGGCATTGGCTCCTAGTAAAGTGATGTGCAGATTATAACCAGCTTTATTTAAAAGTTGCAATATCGCACAGGAGATAATAGCAAGAAAAGATAACCACTCGAACTGTTTCGCCACAATGGCTAGACAGTAAGGCCTAAGACGCCTTAACTCTCAGATTTTGAGGATTAGACTCAAGGTATCTATTAGTGAATATTTATCATGTTATATTGCTCACAAAGCATACTTAATAGATAAGTGACGCAGACTCGAAATTCAAATGTTGGCTATTAGGAGAAGCAATGAGTATAACGTTCAGAAATGCAAAAATTTGTGATGCGAAGGCAATCAGTGAGTTGATTTTACCTTTAGCAAAAAAGTATGTTTGTCCAACGTGTGATCCCTCAGTACAAGGTGTTTTGCTCAAATCCATGTCAGAAGAAAAGGTAGAGCATTATCTTTCGACAAATTATCACTACGTTGTTGCGGTGACTGCAAATGATGAAGTCATTGGCGTAGCAGGGATTAGAGACAACTCACATCTGTATCATTTATTCGTAAACGATCGCTTTCAAGGCCATGGACTATCTCGTCAATTGTGGGAAGTGGTTAAGGAAAATGCGCTAAATAACGGCAATAAGGGGATATTTACAGTCAATTCAGCGATAAATGCGGAATGCGTATATTTACGTTTTGGTTTTAAGCGCACTAAAGGTATCAGAAATCGCCAAGGTATGATTGATATTCCAATGATGTTAGAGGCTAGTTGCTAATAAATAGGTGGATATGCTCTTATTGCTTTTGTTACTCGAAATGAAAACATGATCTCAACATGGCAGTATAAGGATGAAACTATAAATTATGGATGAAACAATCTTTCCAAATATTCAGTTAAGTCATATTGAAATATATGTCAAAGATATAGTAAAGATGGAAGACTTTTATACGAGGAAGTTAGGTTTTGTTGTCACTGACAGAGGCGAAGGGGAAAATGGTCTGGTTTTTTTGAGTCGCAGTCCTGAAGAACATCACCAGATTGTACTCAGTCCCATACACTCGTCTAGGCTTGATGAAAGCCCACTTGATCATATTTCTTTTAGAGTGAAAAGTATTGGTGATCTAAAGCTTTTCAATTCATCATTAAAGTCAGTCTCTGGCATCAATTTGCAAACTGTATCTCACGGCACCACTTGGTCTCTATATTTTCGTGATCCTGAAAACAATAGATTTGAAGTTTTCACAGATACACCATGGCATGTAAATCAGCCATGTAAGTTCCCTATTAATCTAGAATTATCTGATCAAGAGTTAATTGAATTTACAGAGAATGAGGTTAGAACTATGCACGGTTTTTGTCCAAAAAGCGACTGGAAAATCGCTCATAAAAAGAGTTTAGGCGAATTTGCTTAACCATAGCCGTATAAGTAGTTCAAAAGCCAACAGAAAGGGAGTAGTAAATTGATGCTATTCCCTTTTGTTTTTGCTATTGAGTTAACCGAAGTTCAGAACTTAATGTTCATACCAGCAAAGATCACATCGGATTCAAAGTCATCAGCCAACAAGAACTTTCTGTATTCCAAGTTTAAACCAAGGGTACTAAAAAATATCAGCTCAGTGCCGGCTCCGTAGTATGGGTGTAGTCCGGTGTGAGTATCAGTTCTTTCTGTTCCCCCCGAAGGGGTATAAGTTTTCTCAACATCAGAATAATTCGCGCCACCGACAACATACAAATTGAGGAAAGAAACAGGAGATACGCCCGCTTTCAAGCCAGCAAAACCAGTAGAGTAAGTCACTTCTTGCTTGGTCGTCCCAAAAACAGATGTGACGATGTTGCTTGTCATACCATCAACTGCAGCATAACCGATCTCTGCGGCAAAGTTGGGGTGGAATTGATACGCGTAATCAATCTTGCCCGCAAAACCCGAGTCACTCCAATCATTCGGCCCATCCGTACTACCACCCCCTATCCCAAAGCCGATTTGATGATTACCT
Source organism: Vibrio neptunius (assembly GCF_000967495.1). Taxonomy (GTDB): domain Bacteria; phylum Pseudomonadota; class Gammaproteobacteria; order Enterobacterales; family Vibrionaceae; genus Vibrio; species Vibrio neptunius. The sequence goes on from NZ_JXXU01000006.1 coordinate 84,791, forward strand.
GCAAACGCGGCTGAAGATAGCAATAATGGCAATAGTAAAAGCATTTTTTTCATCGTTGAGTACTCATCATAAACATCTCATAAAGCTGGAAAATAAAGCAAACTTTCAATAAGTTGTACATAATCTTTGTAAGCCTTTGTCAGAGCATTGTATTAAAAGGTGTGGTCATTGATACACGCTTCGACTAGAGGATACTGAGAATTTTACGATACTTATCCTCAAGTTCTTGCAAGGCTGCTGTTAAGTTCGGCTCTGGTCGACTGAGGTGAGCAATCAGAGTCATAAAATAACAGTCCATAATTAGCGGTATTTTTTCAGCTCCCTTGGTCGACAAGTTTGAGTTTGCAAATACAGCATCATTGTAAGATTGGTAGTAATCCATATCCCAAATAACTTCTTTGAGCAGCGCTCGACTTAAGTTCACGTTAGCAAAATAATAACCATAATAGGTTGTTGCAAACCTCAGCCCAATAGCCATTACGTCGTTATCAGAGTTGGATATTCCCTGTTCAGCCATCTCAGTAAGCTGAGCTAGCATACCTTCACGCAATATCGCGAGCTTATTTTCAAAATGGCTAAAGACAGTGCCATCGGCCACTCTTGCATGCTTTGCTATTTGACGTGTCGACGTTTCCTGATAGCCCTGTGCTTCAAAAAGTTCCCACGCAGCGCTAAGGATCCGTTGTCGCGTTTGTTCTCTCTTTCCCATGATTTCTTCATCCCAAATATTGCTGTTAGATCATACCTGTCCCCAGATGAGTTGACAAATTGAGCGTGCTCATTTAATAATTGATCACGCTCAATTATTAAATATGGAAATTCTAATGAAAGAATCTTTTAAGAAAGCCATCACCCTTTTGGTTCAGTGGTTAGTGTTCATACCGATCTTGTTTTGCTTCTCTTACGTTTTAAGACCAATACTGATGTCAATTTTGATCCCTGGCGGTCTGTTGTTTCTTGCCATCATTGGAGGTGCGGAGGTAAGAAAAGTAATGAAAAAAATGCTAATGTCTTCCTTGACTAAATGAGTCTAAGTAATGAATACGACTCAAACAGGTGGGGCAATTCGGTCATGTTCGCTCGTAACTGTTTGCCTTACTCTCGCGACTCATCATTGGGCCAAGTGAGGGTTTGATCACTTATTTTTTACAACTCAACGCCTCTAGCTCCTCACCTATTGTGTCAATTTTGGAAAAAGACAATGATACTTCTTCCAATAATCGAAGAATAAAACTAACTTAAGTGATTGATATTTGGTGATTCAGCTTCCAAAGCGTGTTTTATTGACCAAGAAACCACACAAGTGTGAATTTCTGCTTCTGGTTCGAATTGAGTTTCGAATTTAAAATATGCAAAACCAGAAAATAACAAGCACGTCACAAAGGAAGCAAAAGGGACGCCATGAGTAATCAAGCGCTAATTCAGACATTCATCGACATTGTCGGTCAAGACCATGTGTTAACCGATAACAAAAAAACCGAATATTACCGCTCAGGCTTCCGCTCGGGTAAAGGCAAAGCGCTGGCGGTTTTGTTTCCCGGTTCATTAGTTGAACAGTGGCGCCTGCTTCAGGCCGCGGTAGAAGCGAACTGCATTGTGATCATGCAGGCCGCCAAAACCGGTCTAACTGAAGGGTCTGCACCAAGTGGTGACGATTACGACCGCGAAGTTGTGGTGATCAATATCATGCGCATCAATTCGCTGCATTTGGTTGAAAACGGCAAACAGATCATCAGTTTACCGGGTGTAAGCCTTCATCAACTTGAGAAGAAGCTTAAGTCCGTCAACCGTGCGCCTCATTCCGTGATTGGCTCTTCTTCAATTGGCGCAACAGTTGTTGGTGGTATTGCCAACAACTCCGGTGGTGCTTTAGTCAAACGCGGCCCAGCGTACACGGAATTAGCGCTATTTGGCCAGGTCACCAAAGAAGGCAAACTAGAACTTGTGAATCATTTGGGTATAGACGGCCTTGGTGATACGCCAGAAGAGATTCTGAGCAATGTTGAACAAGGCAATTTTGACTCTTCTAAGATTGTCCACAATGAGGCGATGGCATCAGACAAAGAGTACGAAGCTCGCGTTCGTGACGTCGATGCTGAAACCCCTTCCCGTTTTAATGCTGATTCCAGACGCCTGTTTGAAGCCAGTGGCTGTGCAGGTAAGCTGGCAGTGTTTGCAGTCCGTGTCGATACTAACCCTGTCGCTGAAAAAGAACAGCTTTTCTACATCGGCTGTAGCGATCCAGCGAAGATGACGATGCTGCGCCGCGACATGCTCAGTGGCTTTAAACATTTGCCAGAAATGGGCGAATACATGCATCGCGACATCTTCAATTTGGCAGAAACTTACGGTAAAGATGTTTTCCTGTCGATTCATCACCTAGGCACTGACAAATTGCCTAAGTTCTTTGCGCTAAAAGCAAAAGTTGAGTCGATTCTCAAGCGCATACCGTTTGTATCTAAAGATTTGCCAGATATTACGCTTTACTGGCTCAGCAAGCTGTTTCCACAGCACCTTCCTAAGCGCATGCTGGAGTTCAGAGACAAGTACCAACACCATCTGATCTTAAAAATGAGTGATGGTGGTATCGATGAAGCGAAAGAGTACCTGGAGAACGTCTGGTCTAAGCAGGACGGATGTGAGTACTTTGTTTGTGATGCAGATGAAGGCAAGAAAGCTCTGCTTCACCGCTTTGCGGCTGCGGGTGCTGCGATTCGCTATGAAACCATTCACTCCAATGAAGTGGAAGACATTCTGGCGCTGGATATTGCTCTGCGCCGAAACGACATTGACTGGGTGGAACAGCTACCTGAAGAGATCAGCAAAGACTTAGTTATGGGTCTCTACTACGGTCACTTTATGTGTCATGTCTTCCATCAGGATTACATCTTCAAAAAAGGCGCAGATACGAAAAAGATCAAACAGAAAATGCTTGAGCTTTTAACTCACAAAGGCGCTAAATACCCAGCAGAGCATAACGTTGGCCACCTTTATGAAGCAGAAAAACAGCTTCAGGAGTTCTACCACTCGTTGGATCCTACCAATACCTTTAATCCAGGTATTGGCAAGATGAGTAAGTACAAACGTAACTGCAGTTGCTGTGGCGGTTAACGGGCTTATTTAAAATAAGACTCACTCTGAGCTTTTTCAGTTCTCAACTCAAAGAGCTCAGAGGCCTTCTCACTCTGCTGCATTATCCCAAAGCTACGTTATTCTGGCTCCAGCCAAATTTGTCGCACAGCACTTTAAGCTGATTAAGCTCATCTTGAGTCTGTTCGACCAACCAGTTAAGAATCTCACTGATCATGGGAGAGTGATTACGTTGGTAGCAGTAGTACTGCCAGTCACTATGTTGAAGTGAAAGCTGTTCAGGGCATTTAAGAAACTCACGCTTGAGCTCAGGTAATACCAACAGCAGGTCTGTCACTGTTACTCCCTGACCGGACAAGCAGGCACTTAGCGCTAAATCCAAGCTGAAAAATACGGTATCCCTACCCTTTTTCGCCCCTTGCAAATCAGCGTTGTTTAACCAGTTTTTCCAGTCCTGGTGATCGAGAGTGGCATGCAAATGTGGCAACGTCAGAACGTCACTTAACTGAATATGCTGCTTAGAGAGGGATTCAGCGTAAACCGGCGCCATAAACTCATCGCGCAGGAAGGTCACATCTGAGCGATTCTGGTATCGCTCACGCTTTCGCGTGTTCACGATCAACAGATCGCAGTCTTCAGAATCAAGCGGAGGATCTTCTTCAATCGATGGGATGATGACAATCTCATGTTCAGGGTATCGCTCGTTGAGCATCGCAACCTTAGGCATCAGAATACGCGTGGCATAACTGAGTGCACTTTTTATCACAATACGCTTCTTATTCGGTAACGCCCACTGAGCAATCAAACCATCCAATGCAATGTAGTTTTTACGCAGCACTTCATAGAGGTCTTTCCCTTGCGTGGTTAACTCAATCGCTCGGTGTTTTCGGATCACTAGAGATGCTTTTAGCTCATCTTCAAGTTGTTTTATCTGACGACTGACTGCACTTTGGGTAACATTAAGCTCATCTGCTGCTTTGGTAAAGCTCATAAGGCGCGCAACAGATTCAAAGACTTTCAATCCGTTGTGTGAATAAGGGAGACGGTTATAAGGGGACATAATTCACTCGCATGATCTGAACTCATGTAAGAGTGGCATAAATGTCATTTGAAGGCTAGCCAGCAAACTCGTACCTTATTGTGATAACGATCACGAGGCACACAATGAAAAAAATTCTCTCTCTGGCATTTCCACTGATAATTTCGCAGCTCATCGCAATGGCACTGGTTCTGACTGATGTCTGGATGATGTCGCGACTCAGTGTGTCTGCGCTGGCAGCCGGAGGATTGGGTGCGTCTATCTACAGTTTCGTCTTTATTGTAGCGAGCAGCACCGTAGGTTGTGTGGCGAATTTAATTGCCATTGCTTATGGTCAACGTATTGCGAGACCGGAATACGGCAATCAGCAAATCCGCTTAGCCGTAAAAGGGGCTGTACTACTGACGGTGATCCTGTCTGCGATCTTAACCTTGTGTTTTGCATATGCACCGCAACTACTGGCACTGGCGAAGCAGCCTCAAGAGCTCGCTGGCCCAGCTATGGAATACCTAGACGCATTAAAATGGGCCATGTTGCCGTCTCTGATGCTACTGGTGTTGCGCGGCTTAACCAGTGCGCTTGGTAATGTTCGCTCGATCATGGTGATGTCATTACTTACCGTTGTGCTCAACGTACCTATCAGCTATTTGCTTGCTTTCCAGCTAGAGCTTGGCTTGGCAGGACTTGGCGCGGGTACCGCTTTAGCAGCGTTCATTGTAATGATGGGCTACGGCTACTGGGTGTTTAAACGCCCTGAATACAAGCCGTTTGCGCCGTGGATAAATACAGAAGAATACTCGCTATCATTGCTTAAACCTTTACTGGCGATGGGATTGCCTATTGCACTGGCTGCGCTGCTTGAACACGGCCTGATTTACGGTGGCACCTTGATGGCAGGCACCATCAGTATCGCCGCGCTCGCATTGCACCAAATTTTGCTGCAATGCCTGAGCTTCACCTGGAACATCAACTTTGGTTTCTCGCAAGCCGCAGCAATTTTAGTCGGCCAGGACTACGGTGCGGAAGATTATGACGGTATTAAGCGTACCGCCTTACGCAGCTTTGGCCTGACGACAGTGATCAGCGTAATGCTGGCAGGTGTGTTCATGTTATGGCCTGAGCTGATCGGCTCCATTTTCAATCTGGATGCTGAGCTTTCAACACTGCTCGTCGCCGTTCTCTGGGTAGTCGCACTCTCTTTCATTGTTGATGCATGGCAGCTACTGGCGATTAACCTGCTTCGCGGCATGAAGATTGTTGTTGGGCCGACTGTAGTGACGGCTGTTGGCTACTGGGTGTTTGGCCTACCTGCTGCATGGCTGCTACTGCCAGACTTTGCTTTAGGCGGCATCTGGGGTGGTATCGGCATTGGTCTAGGTGTCACAGGTGTGTTGCTACTTGTCCAGCTTCTGCTAGCGATTAAGAAGCAACGCCATACAGATTCTCTTGCCGTAGCCATGGGTTAATCGGTAATATCGCTTCGACCATGAATGAGAGAAGCGATGACAGACCTCGATATTGAATTTGAACATATTTTTCTGGAAGTAAAAGCCGAACGCTGGCACAGCATCGAGCGCTTCTATTTCAGCTACTTTTGCTTCCGGGAAAATTACCTCACCAAGAAAGGTAAACCAGACTGGGAACTCGCCCGCAAGCAGTGCCCTCGTTCCCGCTCTCTCACTATCATTAAGCACGCTGAGCTTGAGCCGCTGGTTCCACACGAAGTGATCACCGGAGAAATCAAACGTTACTGGCGTGATGGTATACTCACACCAAGAGCATTACGCCGTATTCTCGACAGCCTTCTGGATTATGTGACCATTACCAAAGCAGAAAAGAACGCCTTAAAACAAGCAGGCTTTCTCAACGCAATGCCTGCTTGTTGGTATGCTAATCAAGCAAAAAACGTAAACTTAAGATTTGAAACTCTGAATATCTGTATTGCGTTTCAATAATTAAAACGACTAAAGTGAGCCATGAGAAAATTTAATTTGCGTAACATCAACCCAATTTTGGCTGCCAACATAGTCATCCTTTGGATCAGCTAAAATGCCACTTGTCTGTTGACTAAATACGCCATTATCAGGAACATAATCTAGACTTGGCGATGTTTCAGCATCATTTATCGTTATATTTACAGGCGTTGAAGATGTAATGGATTGAATTTGTTGTTGCATCTCAGCCCATATACTACTGTGATTTTTGACACTTAAGTCTTTGTTAAGCCTAAAACCTAGTGATCTCTCTGTTACAACATTATCCTTAGTTAAATTGTAAGTTCTTACTCCACCTATATTGTTGGCAAAAATATTAACTACACTACTGGCAATTATTATTCCAGTACGTTTACGAACACGATAGGTAGTGCCGAGCTTAGTGTATTCGACAAAAAAATCAGCATTAGATTCCCAAGCCCCATAGGTAGCGAAGCCAGCACCATTCCCTATCAGAAAACGAATATCACCGTCATCGTATGCCCCACTGTTATTAATATCAAATGTCGCAACCAAGGAGGATTGACCAATACTAGTTAGCCAGTTATTGTTGAGATATACCTGAACTTCAAACCAGTTTGTCACTGATGTGACATCAAAATCATTGGTATATACTGTCTGTTCATTTACGGTGTTTGTATCTGTGCTACCTCCTCCACTGGAACCTCCACAGCCAAAGAGTGACAAACCTAGACAACCTAACAATGTGTATTTTTTATATTTATTAATCATTATTCTAAGCACTTATAAAAATGTTGATTTTAGTGAGCTGAGGTTTTTATAAGAATTTTTTATATATGTCAAAGATTACATTTAATTAAAACATACACATCACACATCACACATCACACATCACACATCACACATCACACATCACACATCTCTTATTATATCGATGCAAATATAAGCGCATATACATTAGTTACAAAAATTATTGTCAAATTTTCGACGATAACAAACTCTGGCGGGCAACACCGTAATTCCTGTTTTCATCTCCGGCTGCTTTAGAATGGCTTGTCCGTAATCAAATAGTGTCTGAGCAATCAGCTCACAGTCCTGTTCAACCGAGTCAATTTTCACAGGTAAGCAATCCAGAATGTCGTAGTTATCGAAGGTCGCCAAGCGAATATCTTCATCCAGCATGTTCTTCTCGGTCAAAAAACGCAAAACCCCTTCCAACAACGAATACGAGGCGGTATACACGGCTTTAGGTAGACGCCCTAGATCTTCTACAGCCAGTGCCATGAGCTCGTAGCCTGACTCAGGTTGATAATCCTTGGTATACACGTAGCGATCATCAAAACGCACACCTGCATCCTTAAGCCCGAGCTGATAGCCCTTAAAACGATCTCGGCTCGTAGATAAGTTAAGCTGACCACCGATATACACGCACTCTTCACCACTTAAGGCTAATTGAGCCACCACTTCCTTTGTCGCTTTTTCAGCATTGGTTTTGATATTGATGAAATGGCTATCTTCTAATATACGGTCAAAGAAAATGACTGGAGTGCTTGGACTGATAGGTTGATAGAAGTTGTCATCCATCATGCAAGTTGCCACTAGCAGGACATCCACCTGCCGTTCAATCAGGCTCTTTACTGCCTGTTGTTCCTGTTCGTGATCATCGTCGGACGAGGCGATAAGTAGCTGATAACCATTATTCCGACACAGTATTTCCAACCGTTTAGCAATGTTCGCAAAACCCATGTTCGCTAAATCCGGAATGACTAAGCCTACGGTATAGGTCTGCTTAGACTTGAGCGCTCTGGCGTAGATACTTGGCTTGTAATGATACTGTTCAGCAATAGCCTGTACTTTCTCCACTGTGTCTTCATGAATACGGTGCTTTTTTGCGTGTCCATTGAGCACAAAGCTCACTGTTGACTTGGAAACACCCGCTAATGCAGCGATGTCTGCCAATTTCAGTTTTTTACCTGCCATTATTCTCTTTTCCTACTCGGTGTCTTTATCAGCCTGCCTTGCTGCTAGCTCAATCAACGACACTGCGCTCTCATGTTTAGACTCTGATAATGATCACAATTTGATCTTTATCGTGATAAATGATATCTGCAAACCTAGATCGCTAAACCGTTTTAGCTATACAATTAGCTTAATTTAGTTAAGTAAGAGATGCAATGATGAAGAACAGAGTTTGGGTAACAGGAGATGCGGTTGTAGACCTGATTCCAGATAGCGAGTCCAGCTACTTGAAATGCCCAGGTGGCGCGCCTGCTAATGTGGCAGTCGCCATCGCCAGATTGGAAGGTGACGCCGCTTTTATTGGTCGTGTCGGGCAAGATCCCCTTGGCCGTTTTATGCAACAAACACTCAAGCAAGAGCAAGTCGATACGCAGATGATGATACTCGACGAAGCACAGCGCACTTCAACCGTCATAGTTGATCTTGATGATTCTGGCGAGCGAAGTTTTACCTTTATGGTCAAGCCCAGTGCAGACCAATTCCTTGAAACCAGTGACCTGCCGACCTTCACCCAGGGTCAGTGGCTGCACGTATGCTCAATTGCGCTAGCGAACGAGCCAAGTCGCAGCAGCACACTGGAAGCGATGCGTCAGATTAAAGCCGCAGGTGGATATGTAAGTTTTGACCCTAACTTAAGAGAAGAAGTGTGGGCAAACCCAGAAGAGCTCAAACCTATCGTACGTGAAGCTATTGCGCTAGCCGATGTCGTCAAGTTTTCCGATGATGAACTGCTGTTTTTGACAGGCAGCGATACTCTTGAACAAGGTGTGGAAGCACTGGAACCGTTTAAAAATACACTAGTCTTAATCACTCAGGGGGCGAAAGGTGCGTTAGTCCTGTTTGAAAAAACACAACAGCTTATTGCCAGCCAAGCAGTATCACCCGTTGATACTACAGGTGCAGGCGATGCTTTTGTCGGAGGCTTGCTCGCTAAGTTGTCTCAATATAATGACTGGCAGCAGCTTGAAGTCATTCAGTCTGCGGTAAAATGGGCTAACGGCTGTGGGGCACTTGCTACTACACAGAAAGGCGCTATGACTGCTCTACCTTCCTATCAGGCTCTTGAGGAATATATTAAGAGGTAATTGGAAGGAAATTCTGGATAAAAAAAGGCAGAGAAATCTGCCTTTTTGGTGTATCAGTCATAACCGCTAAAAATTAGCAAAGTAGGCTAGTCTGAAAATAGAGTGTTCTGATTTATTAGCTTCTAGAAAACTCCGACTGTATCTATGTAAACGAGCTAACGTCGTTTCTTTTTACTTATAGATATTCAGTTAATCTTTCACCAGCTCGTTCTAAAGCAAGGTGTACAACCTTTGTTATTTCAGGGTACCCGTTATCAGGATCATCCCAGTCAACATTTTCAGGCAAAGTAACCTGTTCATTAATTTGGTGATCCATAACAATCTTGTTGTCCGATAAGTCCACCAGCTTTACATGCGCAGAGACATAACCTCTCGGTTTACTAAGCGGTATGAAACCGTAATAGTCCCGAATAGTACCGGATGCCAAAACCTGAATAACAAGCAAATGACTTGCAGAGTATTGCTCTTTCAATTCGGCTAAATCATAACCGAAAAAACCATCCTTTTGCTGAGCTTTTGGAAGTTTATCAGCGTCAGAGGTTTTGTAATATTCTGGAAGTACTTCACTTGTACCACCTCGCAGTTCGATTTTTTGCGCTATCGCCGATTTACTTAACTCAAATTTGTCATGGGATAAGGTATGAATATGCGATTCAACACCATCAGTGACAATCTCATTGATTGCCATATCAAGTAAACCTTCCCCACCCTTGCGGTGCGCGTTCATCTCTGGAGGCTGAACAAATGCAATTGCGATATTTTTCTCTCCCCCCGTCTCCCAGAAGTTTGTTGGTATATCCATAGCTTTATTGGATACACATCCCGAAAGGAATAGAACAAAAAACAGACAACTGATCAGCTTTACAATTCTCATTGAGTTATTCTCTTGATTATTAAGAGAGCGCAAACTAATAATCAAGACATATAGAAGCAATTGTTAAAATAAACAATTGTGACACAGATCAACATTCGGGATGTGTGCATTAGATACAAAAAATGATGAAGGTTATTGCGTAAACAAAGTTGAGTATTGCAAACAAAGGCGCTTACTGATCAACGTTAGAAACAACAAAGCATAACTTTTACTCAAACAAAGGTTGGAAGGAGCTCCTTTAGCAACTGAAGACACACTCTACCTTTTTATGGCCTTCCTATGCGCTTCGTTTTAGAGAGATTTGCTACGATACTCATCATAAGCCGTCAGGACGTTCAAAATTAAACATCGATTAAATAACTCACTGCTGTAGTCCGTTACCTAATCAAGCAAATGGCGGTCGTGCTGCTTTGAGTGTTTTTAATCTGGCGGTCTGACAGCCATGCAACAGTGAAATACCTGTCGCTGCCTGCTCAACGAAAACTCGTGATGTCATCACTGCTAGGCCGTGGTTGACAAAAACTTCTATTGAGGAAATATCGGCAAGAATGCGCAGTTGAATCTTATCTGTATCGATCTTGAGTTCTCTTTGAGAATCTACCGCTCGATTCAATGTCTGGCTGCGGTCCAGTATCAGTGTTTGGCGATCTTCATCTGCGTACAAGACAACTTTGTGCTGGCTACTTTCAAATAAATTCAGGCTCTGCCCCCACTCCAGCTCAACTTCAAGATCGAACGAATTACGCTCCAAGCGATACGGCTCGTCGCTTAGCTCGATGTGGCGTTGGCTTTGAACGAGTTCTTCGAGCTCCTTAACAGGCCATTGTTTAAGCCGTCCGTTTTGGTAACTCAGCTCACGCATACAAGTAAGCTGATGCACCCAACCATTTTCACTGCTTGGTTGATCAACTTCATCAGGTAATCCCATCCAGCCACACATGACCCGCCGACCATCCGGTGTTTCAAGTGTCTGGGGAGCGTAAAAATCGAAGCCGTAATCCAGATGTTCAAACTGCGAAAAAGATAAACCATTTTCCAAACAAGCTTTAGCAATCCCGTTGTGGTGAGGAATCGTATTGTGCTTTGAGAAAGATTCAATCCCTTGTGGCCCGATGACGACAAACATCTGCCCATCGAGTTCAAACATGTCAGGACACTCCCACATGTAGCCAAAATCCCCCAGCTCTTCACCATAAAGCGCATCAAACTGCCAGGTCCTAAGATCTGTTGAGGTGTAAACAGCTAGGCGTCCTTTTAGAACCGTAGTTTGTGCACCTAACAACATAAACCATTGGTTTTGATGTCGGACGATTTTAGGATCGCGAATGTGTGCGGTAACTCCATCGGGTAACTCACAAATAACCGGCCCATGTTTATCGAAATTCACACCATCTTTGGATGTGGCAAGGCACTGAGTTGTGTGACGTTCGCGACTCTCGCCAATACGAACATTACCCGTATAGAACAGCATCAACTCAGAGCCATGACTGAGTGCGTGCCCAGAAAAGACACCATGGCTATCAAACCAATCAGATGGTGTGAGCGCAACTGGTTGCCACTGCCATTCAATCAAGTTTTTGCTGGTTAAATGTGCCCAGTATTTGTCTTTGTGGGTACAGCCATGGGGATACCATTGATAAAACAAGTGATATTGTCCGTCATGATAAACAAAACCGTTAGGATCGTTGAGTAACCCCTGTGGTGGAGAAATATGCCAATCGGGTCGAAATGGACAGTTAACCGCGTCGAGCGCGTGTTCAAGCTCCAATCTTTGTTTTTCGCCGATCTGCTGTCCTATAGACATTAGATCCGCGGGGCTAATTGAGTCTGGAATTGGGAACTCTACTTGATATTCACCTAGTACAATTTTGATTTGAGAACCTGAGACTATGCTCGCCACTCGCGAACAATCTCTGATTGCAAATATCAATCGACCTTGCGGCATCAGAACTCTTGTTATGTTTGTCTCACCACCACACTGGGAGATCAGGCTTTCAATCGACATCTTTAAAACCTAAAAATTGGGAACGTTTGCAAAATACACTATTTGTTCGATTTGAACAAGATCAGCAGATACTCGCCTTGACTATTCAGATGGTGGCAGAGTGTATAGAAACGAAAATAAATACCCCGAATCCGGGGAGATTCAGAAATTGAAAATGGCTTCCAACACTAAGCTAGCATCTGACCGGAAGCCTTTTAATCGAGCAATGATTCTTTGAAAACTCAGGGCTAGAACCAAGTTTCCATTTGCAGGGCAAACAAGGTTTCACCACCTTGTCCCATTGTGCTGGCACCTGAATCCAAGCTTACTGAGTAGTTGTCCAGATCTTCACTCCAGTCAACGTAACTTACAGCAAAGCGAATTTCAGGGCGGTCAAAGAATCCAGCTGACGTCGCCAGCTTCACAGTCGGAGCCACCGTTAACTTGTAGAAGCTACCGTCTGCTTTTTCCACGCTGTTATCTAGATCCATGTACTGGTAGGAGCCTTCATAAACCATCCCAAAGTTCGAATTTAGCTCTTGAGCCAATCGAACGTTAACAGATGCCCATAGGAATTCATCGTTATCTTTAACACGATCTTTGCTCATCTCAGCCATAAATGCGGGCGCGATGCGCCAGTTATCCGAGAATTTAGTGACGCCATAACTAAAGATTCGAACTGCCTGAGCATCATCATTCAGATCACCATCAGAGCCAATACCTTTGAGTGATGCACCAAGGCCCTGGCCAATCAATACACCAGACTTCGAGAAGCCCTCGCTGACACCGAAAAAGTCATTGCCATGGTAGACTAACATTGCATGTAGGCCGTCTTCTGCTCGCTCTGTGGGTGACGATGAGCTGGTTGAGCGGTCTGCATTATCGTTTGATTTCATCGCGTTGAGCATTAACTGCCATGAGCCAAAGTAGTTGTTCATAGTCGCAACATAGTTCTCCACATCAGTACTTGAACTATCGATTTCGCCAAAATCGCGGCCATAAAGAGAGAAGTTTGCTTTCCAGTCCTCACCTAGTTTCACGTCATACAGACCGGCCCCCGTACCAGAGAGAAATACGATGTCAGAATCAAAGAAATGGATATCGAAATTGTCTCTATCAAATCTCTTACCTGCCCAGATCTTCGCATCTTCAAACGCACCGCTAAACCAGGTTAAATCAGAGAACTCTGTGTACACCTGTCGAACGTTTAGCTGACTATCGCTTGCTGTCCATTCATTGTTAGTCTCGACACTGTCCGCCAACATGATTTTGTAATACGCTTTTGAACCATCTTCGGCCACGCGATGATGAACAAGGTTTGCTTCGAGATAGTTATCATCTTCAAGACCAAGGCGTCCAACCGGAGCACCTAAGGTTCCTGCCGCCGTCATGTATGGGCCACTTCCTGTCGCACCATTCAGGCTATCATTAATCAACAATCCTGCTCGCGCATAACCTCGGAACTCAAAGCTTCCTGCGGATTTTTCAGCCTCTTTCGCTACCTGTTCTGTGTGAGCTAGGCGGCTTTCAAGTTCCGAGATCCTTGCTTCAAGAGAAGCCATATCGTTTTGAGAAAAGGCATTAGGAGTGATTGCCAGAGTGACAGCACACGTAAGTAAAGACTTCATATTGTTCATTCTAATTCTCCATTGAGTAAATAACTTGGATTCATCAGCAAACCTTCCCAGTTAATTCACAACCAATGCGAACCGTCGATTTTTAGGTCTATAAACCTCAATACTCGTTCTTGATTTATTCACTTCACCTCAGTGATAGTGATTGGACTATAAATATATTTTCGGTAACGTTCCCGAAAATAATTATAAAATTAGAATACTCATCACGAATATCTATAGAAGTGTGATCTTATATGATGAGAGGATTTTCATATGGGGAATAAAAACGCCTGAAACGAAGTTCAGGCGTGGAAAGGTTAGCAGGTAGCGCGCTGTATATTCTGAAAAGTGAGTACCACTTTACTCATCACCTGAGGTTTACCCTCAATCAATTCAAGCAGCACAGATGCACCACTTTCTCCTGCTTTATCAAATGGATAACTAAACGTCGACAAACTTGGAGAAACAACAAAACCAAGCTCATCATTACCTACTCCCAGTATTTTAACTTGCTCACCAACCACTATGTTTTCTTCCTGCAGTGCTTTAATTGCACCTATGGCAATTCGGTCAGTGGCACAAAAAACACCATCAATCTGAGGATATTCTTTGATAAGACGCCGCATATTGGCATAGCCAGATTCAATGCTGAACTCTCCGTGACAATGGAACAATAACTCTTGTTCACTATGCATCGTAAGCGCTTGCCTCAATCCATCAGAGCGCAATTTATCTACGGCGAGGTCTGAGTCCGCTACCCCAATAAATCCGATATTTTCGCATCCAGCATTGAGCAAGCGCTTTCCTGCTTCGTACCCGACACGCAAATCATCATGGACAATACTCGGGATATTAAACAGTGAACCATCCTGCCCAATCAGAACAATAGGAGCTCTTGACTGAGCAATGGCCTCAACCAACTGAGTGTCAATGTGTGTCGCATACAGAACAATACCCTCCACTCGCTTTTGATTGAATAAGCGAATGAACTCGATCTCTTTCGAATCGGATTGCTGAGTGCTGGCCAGCAAAACATGCTTTCCTGCCTTTTCGAATATGCGGCTTAGGCCATCAACACCTTGAGACGTGGCATTAGATGAGACTCGCGGCACAATAACACCCACCAAATTGGTTTTCTGTGATTTGAGATCTTTCGCCACTTGATTGACCACATAGCCCACTTCGTCGACAGCTTTCATGACTTTCAACTTGGTCGCTTCTTTTACACCATACTCGTTGTTGATCACACGAGAGACTGTGGATTTAGATACTCCGGCCAGTCTGGCGACATCGTGCAGGCTTGCCATGTCTATGCCTTCATTAAGTTATTGGGAATGTTTGCAAAAGTTACCAGAATCTGACGGAATTGCCACTTCGCCCAATCGGTTTAGCAAAAAAGTTTAGCCGATCTAACTCACATTACCTTTGATTACCCTTTGACTGACACTAACAGATCGAGAAAAATTTATTTTTGCAAACGTTCCCAATAAATTTACTGCCTTTTTGAACTATAAATTATTAGCAAAATAATAATCGGGGTTTGGAATGAATTATCCAAAAATTGCTAAACAGCTGCTGGAGTTGCTTGGGGGTAAAAGTAACCTTCAAGCGCTCGCCCACTGCGCGACGCGACTGCGCCTTGCACTGAAAGACGATTCAATCATTAATGAAGAAGCGATCAGCAAGTTAGATGGCGTCAAAGGCCAATTCAAAGTTGCTGGACAATATCAAATCATTTTTGGTTCAGGCATCGTTAATCAGGTACACGCTGAAATGGCGAAGCTGACGGGCATGGCAGACATGTCGACCAACGATGTGGCCAGTGCAGGTGCACAGAAACAGAATATCATTCAGCGTGCAGTGAAAGGTTTATCCGACATTTTTGTACCTATCATCCCTGCAATTGTCGCTGGTGGTCTGTTGATGGGTCTGTTCAACGTGCTAACAGCGAAAGGCCTCTTCATTGACGGTCAATCTCTGATTGATGCCAATCCGGGGCTTGCTGATCTCGCTAGCATGATCAACACATTCGCTAACGCACCTTTTGTTTACCTTCCTGTTTTATTAGCGTTTTCTGCCAGTAAAAAATTTGGTGGAAACCCGTTCCTCGGGGCTGCTCTGGGTATGCTGATGGTGCACCCGGATCTGCTGAACGGCTGGGGATTCGGTGGAGCAAGCGTAGCTGGGACGATTCCGACATGGAACATCTTTGGTTTCGAAATCCAAAAAGTCGGTTACCAAGGTTCAGTTCTGCCTGTATTGGTTTCTGCCTTCATCCTTGCCAAGGTTGAAAATGGCCTACGCAAGGTGATTCCTTCTGTGCTGGATAACCTCCTAACGCCGATGCTGGCGATTTTTATCACGGGTTTCCTGACCTTTACATTGGTTGGCCCAATCACGCGTGATATTGGTTTCCTGCTTGGCGATGGTCTCAACTGGCTATACGATTCTGCTGGTTTCATTGGCGGCGCACTGTTCGGCTTCATCTACGCACCGTTTGTGATTACTGGCATGCACCATAGCTTTATCGCA
Organism: Vibrio neptunius; assembly: GCF_000967495.1. Taxonomy (GTDB): domain Bacteria; phylum Pseudomonadota; class Gammaproteobacteria; order Enterobacterales; family Vibrionaceae; genus Vibrio; species Vibrio neptunius. Next base: position 100,985 of record NZ_JXXU01000006.1, read on the forward strand.
ATTGAAACTCAGTTGCTCGCCGATATTGCAGTTACTGGTGGCACCTTTATTTTCCCTATTGCTGCCATGTCTAACATAGCACAAGGTGCTGCAGCATTAGCCGTTGGCTTTACAACTAAGGACAATAAACTTAAAGGAATTGCAATGCCTTCAGGTGTCACTGCCCTACTGGGTATTACCGAGCCAGCCATGTTTGGTGTCAATCTTAAACTGCGTTACCCGTTTATTGCGGCGATTATCGGAGCGGCATCGGCCAGTGCATTTATTACTCTGTTTAACGTCAAAGCTCAGGCATTAGGTGCTGCGGGTCTACCTGGCGTGATTTCGATTGTGCCTGATAAGCTAGGCTACTATGTCACAGGCATGGCTATTTCATTCGTTATAGCGTTTGCTCTAACACTAGTTCTTGGTGCTCGCTCCGGCCAAGAGTCAGGCAACGCTGCAACAACATAGCTGAAAGCAGTCCCCCGTAGCTAAAACATGTTTTTAGCTCACTCCTACCCCGCCTCAGGCGGGGTATTCTATCTTTCTGGAATCCTCTAGCCCCATTGGTACAGGCTTAAATTACTCTGGTATCGCTATTGACACTGCCTTGATGATTATAGGCATCTTCTTTAACTCCATTACGAGTACTTCAAGGCTTTATCGACTCGATTTTCAAGCTATTAACTGTTTCGCTTGCGTCTCCTGGCTACACCTGTATCAGTAAACTCGCGAAGATGGTTCAGGTTAGATATCGCAATAAATTCAGAGGGACTAGACACCATATCGCCATCGATCCGACTGGCCTCAAAGTATTTGGTAAAGAAGTGGTTGTCATCGGAGATAGCGAATACAAGAGTCCCAATATCATTGGGCAATGGTGGAATATCAGCGCCTAACACATACCTGTGGATTGGTGGAATTATGAGGAGATCAGCTAGCGCCCAACTCCCATCGAAAATACGAGTATTGTTGACTCGCATTTCTCAATGTTCAGTTACTTGATATTTCAATGCGAGAATGAAAAAAGCCCACCAAAAGGCGGGCTATGATTCCAAAAATGGAGAATATAATTGGCAATAATACAACTATGTCCCGATTAACAGGTGACGACTTTAATCAGATCAATTAACTTATAATTAACTCTGGATTAATAGCCTAAAAACATTTAGATTCTCGGGGATCATATAAAAATTACACATTAGAATAGAATAAATCAAAGAAATTTATTTTAATGAATTACAAGCATGAATTAAATCACGTTTGGCTGGCAATTAAATGATAGATAAAATAATTAGGCTTATCACAGAGAGTAAGCATGACACAGGTGGTGTGAAGTTCCTCGCTCAAGAAATGGGCATTAAGTACAGCACGCTGTACAGTCTATATTCTGGCAAGAATAGTAACCCTACTATAGATACGGTTGGGAAGATCTGTGATTATTACAACATCACTTTCTCCGATCTTTCTGATGAAGCAGAAACACCTCATCATTTTGACTCGTTACAACCTGAAATTATTAGGCTGGCTCAACATGAAGGTGTCGACATATTCATTAAAAACAACCAACTTATTGATACTTTACCCAAAAGTAGCCAATTGATTTTTGAAAAGTTCACACCACCTTTGAAGAATAAAAATCACTACATTTGTCTCACAGAAACTGGTGAAATAGTCTTGAGAAAAGCCATTGAAGAAGATGATAATTTTTTATTTATCTCTTCCAATAGAATAATTCACAATAATGATTATCCAATAATGCAGCTTAAGAATGTCAAAATATAACTTCTTCAAAATAAGAAAAAAACGATCTCAGCTCTATTCCATCGATGGACTGGTGGGTTTTATAGATAAAGAGATGTTTCGCCACGCTTATATTGATAAACACGACGTCGATCTTCACAACGGAAAGTATTCGATTTCCGATAAACGGATCCGTGCGATCAATGTAAAAGACAAAACCATCGAAATGGAAATATCTGATATTCCAGTAACTGTGACGATGAAAAGCCTGCTTACCCCTTCAATCAGACAAGAGCTCAATATTAGTAATGAAAACTTTGTCGCTATCTATCGCCAAATGGAGCAATAATCAATGAACGTACTCGAAAGATCGACCATGCTTGCTACGCTCGGTCTGTTCTGTTTCCTAACCGCTTCAAACATGGCTGCAGCAAAAGCTGTTGAATTCTTCGGTATCCACCTAACTGCGGGATTCTTCACCTATCCGTTTGTTTACCTCTTCTCTTCCATCATCATGGCGACACGCTCTCCAGATGTGTACTTCAAGTCTATTACCTTTGCCTATTTCGGTTATCTGTCGTTTATCAGCCTGATGTACATTGCAGCGATTCTGCCCGGCGTCAACGCCGAGTCGACTTACAACAAGAGTTTTGACCTAATCTACAGTCTCAGTAACTACCGTATTTATTTATCCTCACTGTGCGCCTACTTTGTTTCGATGTTTCTGTTTGGTGTACTGTTTAATTCACTGAAAATTGAGAGTATCGCAATAAGAATTGCGTTAGCGACACTGATCGTCGCCCTCGCCGACGTAAACCTATTCCTAATCCTTGCATTCTGGGGAGTAAAAGAAAGCAGTTTACTAATGGACATAATGTTCTGGGCGAGTATTAAAAAACTCGTCGCTCAGCTGGTTCTATTGGGTCCTACTCTCTTAATTATCAATCTTATCAGGAACAAGCATGAATACTGTGTTTCAAATTAGCGATTGCCATTTGAGCGATGAGTCGAGCTTCAAAAACCTTGGGAAGGCGCTGGATGTGGCAAACTCTGATAGCAACTGCGGCACAATTCTACTCACAGGTGACATCTGTTGTGGCCCTAAATCAGGCGATTATACACAGCTACTAAGCTTTGTTTCTAAACACATTAGTAGCAAACATGTTTATGCCATTGCAGGTAACCACGACGATATAGTCTTAATGAAGAATGAGCTTAAAGGCTCACTGATCCAGGTGGTGGATCAATGCGAGATTGCAGGACGTAATTTCATCTTCCTTGATTCAAGCCAGAAGCCAATTGATGCTCGCCACCCTCTCGGCTCAGGTAGAATAGACAATCGCGGTATAGCTCGCCTGAGAAAACAAATTCGCAGAAAAAAAGACCCTATTGTTGTCGTACATCACCCAATCATACGTGTGGGTTCAGAGTGGATGAAGGCCATCTGCCTTGAGAACGACAAACAGATATTCAATATCCTTAAGCAATCTGGCGTCAGAGAGGTTATTTGTGGTCATGGCCATGATCATATTACCTGCACCAAAGAAGGTGTTACGCAGTACATGGCGCCAGCAACCGCTTATGGATTTGATCACTCCATTGCCGAATACAATCGAAGTGAACGTATCGGAATGAACAAATTTACTATTTCAAAACAAACAATAACTGTAAATGAGGTTGTGCTATGAGATTAAGCTTGGTTCTCGATATTTCGAAAGCCGTTGTCGCTATGTATGTGGGGATCTTCTGTGTGCTGGTCAGCTATAACAATGTGATTGACTACAATACAAACTTCCAATTTGTACAACACGTATTAGCTATGGACCAAATGAAGGCATTTTTTACAGGCGACAACCTGTATGGGCGTGCGATCACTTCTCCAACTCTTCATACTGTGTTTTACAATCTGATCATCGCACTTGAATTCCTTGCAGGCGCTTTGTGCGTTGTCGGCGCGGTAATTATGTTCTTCAAACGTGAAGCGGCCGGATTCTCCAAAGGTCAGGCGTTCTATGTAGCTGGTGTTACCGTCGCTTTAGGTGTGTGGTATTTCGGTTTCGGCGTGGTTGGCGCTGAGTGGTTCTCAATGTGGGCAAACTCATGGAATGGCCAGATGAAGGCATACACCTTCGCTATGTTTATCATTCTGACGTTGATTTATGTCCTGATGCCAAGACCAAATAACGACTAGTTCATTACTAATAGCAATAAAAAACCCTGCTGATTGAGCAGGGTTTTTTCTATCTAATCAGAAGTGATTAGTCACGCAGTGACGCACCAAACTTCTCAGATACGTGAGCTACGATAGCGTCAACCGCACCAGCAATATCAGCATCTTCAAGCGTGCGCTCTACAGATTGTAGCGTTAGCGCGATTGCTAGGCTCTTCTTACCTTCTTCAACGCCTTTACCAACGTAAACGTCGAACAGTTTCGCATCTTTCAGGAACTCGCCACCTTGCTCAAGACATGCTGCAACGATGTCGCCAGAAGCGACTGCTTCGTCAACAACTACCGCGATGTCACGACGGTTTGATGGGAACTTAGAAAGCTGTACTGCTTCTGGAATCACTTTAGTGTTGATTGCAGACCATTCCACTTCGAATACGATAGTGCGGCCGTTTAGACCAAACTTACGCTCTAGTTCTGGGTGAACCGTACCAATCACACCTACCTGCTTGCCATCAACGATGATAGCTGCAGATTGACCTGGGTGAAGTGCTGGGTTCGCTGCTTTGTCTTCAGCAGAAAGCGCAGCGAAAGAGTAAGCTGCTTCGTTAGCTGTTAGCTCAAGAACCGCTTCTAGATCGCCTTTAAGGTCAAAGAAATCAACTGTGTTGGTTTCGATGTCCCAGTGCTCTTCGCTGCGAGTACCTGCGATAACACCTGCAAGCATAGGCTCTTGGCGCATACCGTTTTCAGCAGATTCACATGGGATGAAACGTAGGCCGTATTCGAATAGACGAACACGTGGCTGTTGACGTTTCTGGTTGTGAACCACAGTGTTTAGTAAACCTTGGATTAGGCCTAGACGCATTGCTGACATATCCGCAGAGATTGGGAATGGCAGGATTAGCGGCTCAACACCTGGAACAACAAGCTTTTGCTGCTCTGGCTCAACGAAGCTGTAAGTGATCGCTTCTTGGTAACCACGGTCAACAAGTAGGTTACGAACGCGTTTTAGCGGGATGTTCGCTTCAACGTGGTCGTGCATCTTAAGTGCTGCAGCTGGGTTTTGGTTAGGAATGTTATCGTAACCGTAGATACGACCTACTTCTTCAATTAGGTCTTGCTCGATTGCGATATCAAAACGCCATGTTGGTGCTGTTGCTGTCCAACCAGTGTCAGTTGTTGATACTGCTAGGCCAAGACGCTCTAGAATTTCAACAACATCGCTATCAGCAATGTGGTGACCTAGTAGGCTGTCTAGCTTAGTGCGACGTAGTGATACTGTATTTGCTTTTGGTAGGTCAGCTGCTGACTCTACTGCAACAACAGGGGCTACTTCACCGCCACAGATCTCAACGAGAAGTTCTGTTGCACGCTCCATTGCGCTTGTTTGTAGTGCGAAATCGACACCACGCTCAAAACGCATTGAAGAATCTGTGTGTAGACCGTAGCTACGTGCGCGGCCACGGATGTGGTCTGGTGCGAAGAATGCACACTCAAGTAGTACGTCTTTAGTCTCAGTGGTTACACCAGACTCTTCACCGCCAAAGATACCTGCGATAGCAAGTGCTTTGTTGTGGTCTGCTACTACTAGAGTATCAGCGTTTAGCTCAGCTTCATTACCGTCTAGAAGAGTTAGCTTCTCGCCCTGCTCTGCCATACGAACGACGATGCCGCCTTCAATCTTAGCAAGATCAAATGCGTGCATCGGCTGGCCTTGCTCTAGAAGAATAAAGTTAGTGATGTCTACAACTGGGTCGATAGAGCGGATACCACAACGGCGCAGTTTTTCTTGCATCCATAGTGGTGTTTCAGCTTGAACGTTTACGTTCTTAACCACACGGCCAAGGTAACGTGGACATGCAGCTGTCGCTTTCACTTCGATAGACACTGTGTCATCAATCGCTGGAGCAACAGGGTCAACTGCAGGCGCAGTTACGTCAGCACGGTTTAGAACGCCAACTTCACGCGCCATACCACGGATGCTGAAACAGTCCGCGCGGTTAGCTGTAAGGTCTACGTCTACTGTTACGTCGTCAAGACCTAGGAACTCGCGGAAATCAGTACCGATTGCTGCGTCTTCTGCTAGTTCCATGATGCCATCAGATTCTACGTCGATACCTAGCTCAGAGAATGAACACAGCATGCCGTGTGATGGTTGACCACGTAGTTTCGCTTTTTTGATTTTGAAATCGCCTGGTAGAACAGCACCAACAGTCGCTACAGCAACTTTGATACCTAGGCGACAGTTAGATGCGCCACAAACGATGTCTAGAAGTTCTTCAGCGCCAACATCTACTTTAGTTACACGTAGTTTGTCAGCGTCTGGGTGTTGACCACACTCAACCACTTTACCTACTTTAACGCCAGTGAAAGAACCAGCAACAGGTAGTACGTCGTCTACTTCTAGACCCGCCATTGTGATTTGGTGTGTAAGTTCGTCAGTCGATACCGCAGGGTTTACCCACTCACGAAGCCAAAATTCGCTAAATTTCATAGTGATGGTTCCCCTGGATTACTTGAACTGTTTTAGGAAACGAAGGTCGTTCTCGAAGAACGCACGAAGATCGTTTACGCCGTAACGAAGCATAGTTAGACGCTCAACGCCCATACCAAATGCGAAGCCAGAGTATTTCTCAGGGTCGATGCCAACGCTGCGAAGTACGTTAGGGTGAACCATGCCACAACCTAGAACTTCAAGCCATTTGCCGTTCTTACCTTTCACGTCTACTTCTGCTGAAGGCTCTGTGAACGGGAAGTAAGAAGGACGGAAACGAACTTCCACTTCTTCTTCAAAGAAGTTACATAGGAAATCGTGCAGGATGCCTTTAAGCTGTGCGAAGTTTACGTTCTCGTCTACTAGCATGCCTTCCACTTGGTGGAACATTGGCGTGTGCGTTTGGTCGTAGTCGTTACGGTAAACACGTCCCGGTGCGATGAAGCGGAATGGTGGTTTGCCATTTTCCATCGTACGGATCTGAACGCCAGACGTGTGGGTACGTAGCATTAGGTCTGGGTTAAAGAAGAACGTGTCGTGGTCAGTACGCGCTGGGTGATCTTCTGCGATGTTTAGTGCATCAAAGTTGTGGAATGCATCTTCAATCTCAGGACCAGACTCAGTGTTAAAGCCTAGCTCACCAAAGAACTGTTCAATACGCTCAACAGTACGAGTAACAGGGTGTAGACCACCGTTCTCGATACGACGACCCGGTAGAGTCACGTCGATAGTTTCTGCTGCTAGCTTCGCTTCTAGCTCTGCACGTTGTAGCGCATCTTTACGAGCTGCGATCGCTTGTTGAACAACGCCTTTCGCTTTGTTGATCTCTTGACCAGCTTCACGGCGCTCTTCTGGTGGTAGTTTACCTAGGCTTTGAAGTTGAGCCGTTAGCTCACCTTTCTTACCTAGATACTGAACACGCACTTCATCAAGTGCAACTAACGAATCTGCTGCTTCAATAGCGGCGTTCGCGTTAGCAATGATCTCTTCTAGATGTTGCATCGTTTCCTCATCTACCTTTAGGTAGTTTCCATAAGGGTTCCCGCGAGGGATTTTTGGTATTTTAAGATAGCTGTACATAGTAACGAAAGCGAGGTTTAAATCCAATCTGAAATCGGGATTCGACCTCTCTTTGGGTAAAAAATCAGCTTAATGATTGTTCACTTTCATCACGCTCAGCCATTTAAGCCTAAAACTGAGTGTTTTAGAGACAAACGTGATACCTCACAGTACAGAGGAATACCGCGATGCTAAAGACTTAAATACAACAAAGGGAGCACAGTCGCCCCCTAAGAATGACCACAAAGACCCATTGAAAAATGTACTACTGAGTTGTCACTTAAAAATAATACTCTAGCGACACTTCAATGAAGTCATCCTTGCGCGCGAAGTACAATAAGTCGTCAGGTGTTTCATTCTCAAACCACCAACCATCGACTCGCCATTTAAGGTGATTGGTCAATCGACTGGACGCTTCCAACTTAGCAATGAACACATCACTGTTATCCAGATCCTGAGTGAATCCGAGTAATATTTCGGTCCCATCCTCATCGTTCAACTCGAAACGTGAACCTATGAATACATCGTTTTGACCGGTACTTTGAGTATTGTTGCCTCGACTATCATAGAGATACTCTGCGATCAGCCCGACATCCCAAATACTTTGCAATGCACCAACTATGGTGTATTCAAACCCTGAAACCAACCCAATGTGGTGATCAAAACTGTCACGATAGATGCTCTCGAGTTTCCATAGCCAGTCGCCGACAATGCCCTGAACATCAGCACCGACTTGCTTCGCCTGCGCGTAGTAAGGCTTTAAGTCAGTCCCTTGAAGACGGAAATACGGATCGCGATTGGTTCCTTGAAAATAGCTCAACCCTAAATCCCAATCTCCAAACATCTGGGTGTATCTCAGCGCATAATCAACGTGCTGTTCCTCATGAGAAGATTCATAAATCGCATCTTCTGAGACTGGCAATGTCGTCCTCAGACGCCCATCTTGCCCAGCAAAGGTACGTTCACGGAAGTAAGGAAGAAGCATGACGTCAAGAATGCCCCAATCTTTGACTGAAGTCAGGTGCAACATGGGTTGCCCTAGCTTGTCTTCGCCGTCTAGCGCTTCAATCGCATCGGTTTGATTCACCACATCGACCAGATGTGCGGACTCAGTAACACCCCAAAAAACCTTTCCGATCCCGGCACGCAGTTCGTAGTCATCCCAGTAAGTTAAATAAAGCGCTTCTCGAATGTCGCCGTGACTTCGCTCATCATCTTCGCTGTCTAAACGATAAAAAGGCGTGAAGGTAAAATCTGAATTATCATCAATCTCCCAATAAAATTCAGGCTGTAAGACTATTGAACTTTGACCTTTACCTTGCCCCTGGAGTCCGTCGGAAATGAACTGTCGATGCTCAAGATTGACCTGACCTGAGAGCTCGACACCATGGCAATGTAAGGCAGCTAGCGTCAGCGATACACAGGCCGCGAGGCGACCTGTCTTACTCGATATTTTTCTCATAGCGATCCTTATTTCACCCGTTTGAGGATATTCTTCTCAAAATCTCTTGCTCTCAAACCAGTCTGAAACTGGAGACCACTAGTAGTAAGCAACGTGCTCTTGCCTGTTTGATGGTTCGTCATAGCCATGGTGTGGGCACGCCAGTATTTATCTAGATAAAGCTGATAATCATCGAATTTGAGCGTTTTAAGCAGTGCACCTTTTCGGTCATAGAATTCAACCTGCATTGGTCGGTAATGTTCTTTATCCAGCCAAACTTGCTGTTTGGTGTAACCCGAATTTTTGTCTGTTGGTATCTGCTCGACAACGAAAGTGTTACTTCCTCCGAACTCTTCATCACGGAGGTAAGTAAAGGTGTATTTCTCCAACTCAAACGAGCTCAAGTCTTCGTAAGCAAATTCACTGCCCATAAACGGGCCAGATTTATTACGTGATGAAATCCGTTTAACTCGTTTGAGCGCTGGTAGATATAGCCATTGGTCATCAGCATCGACTGTGTGCGAGTGATTGAGAAATGCCGTTCCTTTGACGTCTCTTGGCTGGTCAAAAATCGTCAAACCTTTATCGCCATCATTAGCCACTTCAAATGACTTCATGCGCATTTCGCGAGTACTACTCTCTCCTTGTGCATTTTTCAGTACCATTTGCATGGTTGCGATTGAGTCACCCCAGCCTTCATCTCGTGCTTTGCGTTCAGTTGCAATTTCCAATCCTTTTTCAGCATCAGCAAACGCCGTAGACTGAGCGCCGATTGTCAACAAAGCAGACAGCGCGACCGATGTTATCAATGAATAATTTGAATGTTTCATAGAGTATTCCTTTAACTTTGTGTCTGAGGAGCCGTTGTTGGCTGAGTCGAATTGGTAGTTGATATCAGTGATTCGTTTTCCTGCGCGTAGTTTGCGGTATCAAAGCGCATCAACAGCGCTGGTAGGAAAACAAAATCAACAACAAGAGCAATAAAGATCACCATGGCGCTTAACTGGCCCATATCTGCATTAAGTCTGAACGTGGACATCGCCAGCACAGTGAACCCTGCAACCAATACAATGGTGGTAATCCAAAGAGCTCGGCCTACAGTGTGAAAGGCGTAGCGAACGGCTTGCTCCGCGTTTTGCCCTTGCTTACGTGCACGTTGATATTTCGAGAGAAAGTGGACCGCATCATCAACAACGATACCCAGTGTCAGAGTGACAACGACAGACAGGCCTAGGTTTATCTCACCAGAGAGCAAGGCCCATAAACCAAAGCCAATAATTGCCGGAGCCATGTTAGGTACAATGCTGATCACACCAAGTCGCATTGATCTCAGTGCAAAAATCATCAAAGCTGAAATCAAGATCAGAGTGATAGGTAGTGTCGACAGCATGCTAGCCATGTTGGTCTCACCAATGTGTGCAAACATCAGAGATGGGCTTGAAGCCAACACGTCGTACTGCGAGCCGTTCGCCTTAAACCAGTCGTAAATTCGATTCTCTAAATCAACCAGTTCAACACTGCCCAAGTTGTCGATTGTCACCACCAGTTTGATCGACGATTTATCAACATTAATCTGGTTATTAAGATCAAGGCCATATGGCAGTGACATTTCATACAACAACAAATATTGGGCAGCGAGTTCTCTTTGCAAAGGCAGCTTGTAGTAACTGTCATCATCGCCATGCATGTTCTTGTTCAGGCGTTTATAGACATCGGAAAGCGTGGCGACGTGATCCGTTTCTGGCTGCATACGAAGCCAGTCAGTAAAATTGCTAATCGTCTGGAGAAAAATAGGCTCAGCAATCCCTTGGGACTCATGGGTTTTCACCGCAATACTGATGGTTGTCATGCCACTGATGCGCTCTTCCATGAAATCCGCAGCGCGGCGAAACTCATTGCGCGAATCAAAATACTTCACCGATTCATCGTTCACCTTATTCAGCGGAATCATTGCTGCTGATACCGCAATCACAACGACAGAAATAGGCAGCAAGGCTTTGCGGTTATTCACTACCCAATCGCCAAGCTTATCCATCGAGTCGCTGGTTTTCCCATTATCGGTCTTTTTTCGCTTCACTTTAATTGGCAGCAATTTGAGTAGCGCTGGCAACAAGCTGACTGATAGAAAACACGCCAACATCACACCGAGCGCTGCCAAGTTACCGAAATCTCTCAATACTGGCGAATCCGACATATTCATCATCAGGAAACCAATCGCTGTAGTCACTGAGGTAATGAGGATCGGCATGAAGTTAATCGAAACGCTGTGGTCGATCGCATACTGCTTAGAATGGCCTTTTTGCATGCTCTGACGCATCGTTGCGATAACGTGAACGCAGTCCGCGACAGCCAACGTCATCACTAAGGTGGGAATATTGACCGTAGCTGTACTAAGGAACATACCAGCCCAACCCGATAACCCCATGGTTGCGGCGACTGAGCCGATAATCACCACAAGCGTGGCTATCACACTCAGGAAAGAACGCAGCATAAAGGTCAAAAACACCAGTATTACCAGCAACATGGCTGGCACTAATGTTGAGCTGTCATCCTGAGCGGCGACCATGAAAGCATGGTTCATAGCAATGATCCCTGCTTTATGGAATTCAACATGAGGGTACAACGCACCATATTTACTTAACAGTTGATCGACTCCAGCAACCACCTCAAGAGCTTCCGTCGTTTCATCAATTTCAGGTAGCTGAACGGTGACATTCACTACTGTTACATCGCCTTTTTCAGAGATTAGGGCATGCTTGACCACAGGTTCAGACAAAGCAATCGTCTTAACCTTTTCGATACGTTCTGGCGTCAGAGGATACTCTTCCAACAGAAGATCCTCGACAATCAGGTCATCTTCAATGGCTTCGGTATGCTGATAATTGGCTATGGAGTCGACTCGGCTTGAATAAGGTACTAGCCAGGCATCTCGGGTAAGCCGTTGAATCAGTTCTAGAGTTTTTGGCTCAAAAACGTTGCCGCTTTGGGGGGAAATGATGATTGCGATGTTATCGGACTTGGCGAAAGTGGTTTGTATTTCCTCATAGGCGAGCAGTTGTTGGTTTTTTCCGTCAAAAAAGATGTTGTAGTCACCACGGAAATAGAGATTCTTTCCTCCAAACGTGGCAGCGGTGACCAGTGCTAATGTCAGTAGGAGTACCCAACCGCTAAATCGGGTGGGTAAGGTTAACCACAGATGTGGTTGATTTGGACTAGAGTTGGCTGATTTCATCACACTCTCCGTTTGTGACGTTTCGTCAAAAGTTGTTATTTAAAAACCAGCTAACGCTGGCACTTAAGTAACAAAGCTCGTGTTTGAATGATTCAAACCTTATCGAGTGTCTTTTTTGACGATTCGTCATTTAGAGAGTCAAATAAAACCCATAACGGGCTTTATTCTAGGCTGAAACAGATTAGCGTCCGACTGAGTTGAGATATTCAATCTCTTGACTAAATAGCTCCTGCTCTACTCGGCGCCAGGTTTTCTTGTAATCCCACTCACTAGAGAGAGGCTTCCAGTTCAAACCATCCAACAGCATATTCGCATTATGGAGCACAGAGAACGGGTCCTGTAGGCGATTAATACAATGGCTATTGGACGCATTTTGCGTAAGGGCATTTGACCCAAAAGCAATCGACCAATTGGCAAACACTATCGCATCTGAGCTGATACCTGATGAGAACTTGAGGTCACCACTTTCAACGGCGTAGTTAACCAGTTGATCGGCACCTTCTATCACTTGCTCTTCCAGCTCATTTAGCGCTTTAACACGTTCTGGCGACGCCTTTTCAAGTACGAAAGGATTTTTCGCCATTAGTGCACACATGGACAAAATCGGCTCCATGCGTGTGTAGATACGATAGCCTACATGCATCGCTATGATTTTTTCCCGTGTACAGCCTTCAAATTCAGCAGCGCGGGCGAATAACACAGCTTCGCTTTTCAGAGAATGAATACAAAGCGCAACAATCGCGTCTTCTTTACTACTAAAGTGATTATAAATCGTACCTTTCGAGTAAGGGCTTGCTGCCGTTAGCTTGTCCATGGTCAGGTTACTCCACCCTTCCTTTTGAACCAGCGCTTTCGCCAGTAGAATCAGCTCTATTTCTCTATCGGCAATGGCCTGTTGTTTTTTGGTTAACCCAAAACCACAACGGACGCCGTCTTTTTTATCACTCTTTTTACAGCTAAAGCCAAACATGATTATTTCGATCCGTACCCGTCTGTTACTCCTTAACTTTCTAATTGTAACACGAATCATAATATTGCGATAAATCACAATCATGACGATTCGTCATTTTTGACACTTCGTCATAATAGATCATATATTACTCAAATAAAAGATTTATTCGTAGATAGATACATAAAAACTATGAATTGTTATCGTGCTACACTTTATGCACTTATCTGAACTAGAGAGACATTGCCACGTGTTCAAATACTTAGCTTTGCCGCTTGTTACTTTTACATGCTGGACAAGTCCGGCATTGTCAGCGGACTACTCAACAGAAAAAATTGCTTCAGGTTTACAGGTGCCTTGGGGAATGACGTTTGCCGACGACAACACGTTACTGGTCACCGAACGTAACGGCCATATTCTCTCGGTCGATATCGCTACAGGCAAAAGTACCCAGCTTATGGAAGACCCCGCAGGCCTTTATGCCAACGGTCAAGGAGGGTTGCTCGATATCGCGATGTCCCCTTTCGAACCGAACAAAGCGTATGTGACCTATAGTAAACGCACCGCTAGCGGTTCAGATACCACTCTTGCTACCTTCACATTTTCAGACGGTAAGCTCTTCGACTGGAGAAACATCCTCACAACAACGTCCAATTCCTCGACCAATCGCCACTATGGTAGTCGGGTGACCTTCGATGATCAGTACCTCTACATGAGTGTTGGCGATCGCGGAGAACGAGATAATGGACAGGACTTAAGTACCCATGCGGGATCGATTCTGAGGTTGAACCCTGATGGTTCAGCAGCCGCAGAAAACCCTTTCGCCGAGCAAAAAGGCGCGCAAAAGGAAATCTGGAGCTTTGGTCATCGTAATCCACAAGGCTTGTTTTACGATTCAGCAGCTAGCGCTTTGTGGTCGATAGAACATGGTCCTAGAGGCGGCGATGAAATCAATTTTATTCAGGCAGGCTCAAACTATGGCTGGCCAATCACTTCTCACGGTAAAGAATACTGGGGGCCGATTAATGTCGGGGAATCTAAAGAAAAAGAGGGGATCGAGTCACCAGTAAAGGTTTATGTTCCTTCCATCGCTCCCTCAAGTTTGCTTTTGTATCGAGGTAAAAACTACCCTGAATTGAACGGTAAGCTTCTCGCACCCGCTTTAAAACTGACCCATATTAATGTCGTCACGCTAGACAAAAACAATCAAGCGGTAGATGAAACTCGAATATTATCAGCACTTAACGAACGCATTCGCCATGTCATCGTCAGCCCTAAGGATGAACTCATCTTTAGTACTGATCAAGGTAATATATACCGCCTTGTTCCAACTCGCAGTTAAGAAAAAGGCCCGCAATAAAGGGCCTTGTTCTTATGCAGTGATATGCTCCAGCAGTTCATCCTTGAGCTCACCTAATACCCCAGGATTTGGCTGAGTGTGAGATAAAGTTCGCATACCATAGATGCCCATCACCAAAAATTGAGCTAACTGAGCCGGCGATTTTTTTTGAGATGCATTTCCCTCTCGCTGAGCCAGAGCAAGCTTCTCTTCAATAGACTGATGCCAATCTTGAAGCATCATGCTGATAAGATGTTCCACCTCATCATCCTGCTGTGCCATCTCACTGAGTGATTTCTGCAGCAAACAGTCTTTGATTTCTTCCGTTTCACACTCTTCGACAACCCAACTTAGATATTTTTCAAAGCCATCCATCACTGTTGGTTGGGAGTCAAACAAAGCCTGAAACTCTTGCGATTTATCATCACGATACTGTTCCAACGCCGCAATCAATAAGCCGCGCTTGTTTTCAAAGGCACAATAGATTGAACCGGGGTGCAGTCCAGTTACCTTTTTTAGGTCTTGCATACTGGTCTTAGCGTACCCTTTAGCTACAAAAGCATCCATTGCAGAACGTAATACCTCTTCCCGGTCAAATTCAGCGCTGCGCATTGGTTCTCTTATCTCAATTATCAATATTGATTGATTCTACTTTATTTTGAACAAGCATTCAAAAAAGTAGTTGAATGCTTGTTCAAATTAGACTAACTTGAATGGGCATTCAAGAAAAACCACGAAGGGAAAGTCATGAATAACCTATTTGAACCATTAGCGCTGAACGACACTATTACGTTGAACAATAGAATTGTTATGGCACCACTGACTCGTTGTATGGCTGATGACAGCCTAGTTCCAACTCAAGCGATGGTGGATTACTACGCTCGTCGAGCAGATACTGGTTTGATTATTAGTGAAGCGACCATCATTCGCCCAGATGGTCAGGGATATCCAAATACCCCCGGAATATTCAGTCAGGAGCAAATTGCAGGCTGGCGTAGGGTGACAGACGCGGTTCATGAGAAAGGCGGTAAGATTTTTGTGCAGTTGTGGCACACTGGCCGTGTTGCGCACCCTCACTTCTTCAATGGAGAATATGTACTGGCGCCTTCCGCAGTCAGCGTTGAAGGCAGCGTACCCCGCATGCGAGAACTGACCTACACCACGCCTAAGCCAGCGACCCGAGAAGAGATTGAAGAACTTGTTGACGATTATCGTCAGGCCGCTATTAACGCTCTAGAGGCAGGCTTTGACGGTGTTGAAATCCACGGGGCAAATGGCTATCTGATCGACCAATTCCTGCATTATTCAAGCAATACTCGAAACGATGAATTTGGTGGCTCAGCAGAAAATATGACGCGCTTCCCGTTGCAAGTCGTCGATGCAATCGTTGATGCCATCGGTAAAGATAGAACAGCACTACGACTCTCTCCGGGTGCTTACTTCAACATCGAACCAGACAATCGTGATCGTCAGGTTTCAGATTACTTGCTCAAAGCACTCGAAAGTCGTGATCTAAGCTACCTTCACGTGGGAATTTTTGACGATAGCATGTCATTTGATTACCTAGATGGCACCGTTTCAGAGTATATGCGTTCAAACTACAGTAAGACGCTAATGGGTGTTGGTGGTTTTACTCCAGAAACCGGGAATGCGGCGTTGGAGTCTGGCAAATTTGATTTGCTGGCAATTGGTCGTCCATTGATCGCCAACCCTGACTATGTCGAAAAAGTAAAATCAGGCTCAGTGTTGACAGAATATTCGGATGAAATGCTTGCCGAGCTTGTATAACCCGTTCACGTTTGGTGAGTTAAAAATCAGCGGCGTTTGGCCGCTGATTTATTATATAATGAAGATACAAAAAAGCCCTGACCAAATGGTCAGGGCTTCGTAATTTGGAGCGACACACGAGGTTCGAACTCGTGACCTCAACCTTGGCAAGGTTGCGCTCTACCAACTGAGCTAGTGTCGCATAATGCGTTAGTTAGATGGTGCCCCGGGCCG
>NZ_JXXU01000007.1 GCF_000967495.1 Vibrio neptunius
GAACAAGGTTGGAACTACCGGAACATTCGAAACGGCCAGCCGAAGCTGCCTCGCCCAGCCCACCGTAATACCGAATCGAATTGCGCAATAACTCAGCAATTCGGGTTTCGACGGATGCGCCGAAGCACACATAGCGAAAGCCAACAGTTCAGTTAGCTACTATGCGTAGAATGTTCAACAGGGTTCCAATCCCGACACCGGATTTTGCCAGTGCTTTTGCAGGATATCGCTGGGGTTCAGAAGAGTCAACGCTTTAAGCACGTAGGCCGATTAACTGGTCAAAAATCAGTACCTTGTAAAGAGGTATGTTAACAATGTGTCGAGTAAAGAATGAGGTTTAGACAAGGCCGTCACAGAAAACGGCTGCTATTGTTTAAGGCAGAGAAGAGATACCCCACCAAGAAAGCAAAGCTTACCAAGATGTGACGAACGATTTAGGGCTTTTTTGGACAAAAGCACGTTAGGGTATGAATTCTAACGTGCCAAAATTGGATTAGAAAAAGTATCTTGAAGCCTTAAATGCTTGTTATGAGTATGACTCAAATGGTGTGAGGTCTATACCCTCGATGTCGCAAACCGCTTTAATCGTTGGGTTCAAACAAAGGCGCTTTAAATACGCTGCTAGGTGTTTGAAATCAAGCGGTGACTTTTCAATTGGCAACGACCATTCTGCAAGCATAAACAAGAAGTAGTCACATGCGGTTAAGGTGTCACCCAACAAGTATTCATGATGCTCTAACTGGTCGTTGATGATTGACAGTGCATCAGCAATTCTTTCGTCCTGCGCCGCGATTACATTTGGAATGGTAGTTTCATCGTTGGTGTGGCGATGAGGGTAATATCGAACCATAAGTTCAGCTTGCAGCGTATTATTGAGAAACGCGAGCCATTGATAAAACAAAGGACGAGTCGGCTCACCTAACGATGGCATTAAATCGGATTCAGGGTGCAATTCGCAGATGTGTATACAGATAGCTGGACTTTCGAAAATTGGCTGCTCATTAACAACTAAGGTCGGTATCCGCCCTGCTGGGTTGAGCCTAAGATAATCCGATGATTTTTGAGAGTTCGATTTTTTATCAACTAACAATAGCTTATAGTCTGCTTTTAAATGATGAAGCAAAAAATGAGGAGCTAGACTCGCATTGTTTGGATAGTAATAAAGCTTGAACATAATTGACTCCTTGTCTCTAAAATTGCGGATACTCATAACGCCCAATTATAGCGATTTCCCCTCATAATCTTCATATAAAACAATGAGTAGACGCGCATCGCTCATTCTGATCTAATGAATTTCGCCAAAAACACACCTGATTAAATGGATTTAATAGAGAGCCCTAACGATACGCGATATTCAAATTCTACAGCAAACTATTGAGAATCAATGCCCTGAAATTCAAAAAAAACGACTTAGATCTCTGATACTTGCAACCAAAACGGTTCTTGATGGTTCTTATCTAACACTCACTAAAATTGGAAGAGCTCTCGACACCAATACCACAGTGAAACATGCCATCAAACGTATCGACCGATTACTTGGTAATCGCAATCTGCCATAGATGGGTTGGCCGTCAAAGCAGTCAACCCTACCCTATGGATTCCAAAAGCTGCCGCATACGCTTTCTTTTGGCTTTAAAAACCTCTAACTTTGCTTATCATCCGTGGCGGCGTGATTAGCCAGTTTATCTTTTAACGCTTCGTTTTGAGCCGCAATTTCATTAAGAAACAAAGAGTTATTTTTCTTTGCAAGCAATAAGGCCTTTTCAGATGCATCCATGGCTTGGTCTAACTCATTATTCAGTGAATATGCCGTTGCTAAACTATCCCAGAGAATTTCTGATGCACCAAAGGTCTTAACGCCTTGCTCTAATATCTCTACTCCCCAATCCACTTTGCCTTCATAGGCCGCTTTTAATCCGTAAACATTATATTGGTGAACCGACATCGGAAACGTATAGCCGTACTCATATGATTTTGCCAAATAGAAAGCTTGCAACTCTTTCAATGACATCACGTCTACTTCGGGTACCGCATTCCACCCATCAAAAATGACTTTAAGTGCTTGGCTATTACCTATTAAGGGGGTGCTATCATGAGTTTCATTGGTGTAATTTGCATGAGCCCAACTGACATTATTGGGCGATTTTCTGTTGAGTGATTCTATCATTGAGCTAAATGCCTCTTTCATTTCACCGGGCTCATTCGCTATGCTCAAGAACCACTTAACCGGCTTTTCTCTATCAAGTTTTTGATATTTTGAATATTCACTGATAAGCGTAGCCTTGTCCCACCACAAACTCGGACTGATAGAAATAGCCGCATTAAACTCCGAACCATCACTCAAAGCTAAATAACTGGTGAATAAACCCGATAATGAGTGTCCTGAAATCACTTGATATGGTGCTAAGCGATAATGTTCTTTTATCTTATTTAGCAGTTCATCTTGTAAAAATTGCTTGTATAACTCTGCTTGTCCAGATCGATTTTTATACTGTTCGAGCTCTGTGTGAGTATAGAATTTTAGTCGGTTGTAAGGGGTGCTTACACCGACCACAATCATCTCAGGAATGATGGCATAAGTACTTAAGAAGCGAACACTTGCCGCAATATGTTCAAACTGAGTCGAACCATCCAGAGCTATCAATACTGGATATTTGAAACTATCGGAATGTTCGTATGTGTCTGGTAAAGATACTTGAACGGTGACTTCTTCATTGATTGTCTCTGAAGAAAACATCAAGCTCTTCGTACCCCCAAAAGAATACGAAGAAATAAATATCAGGGTTAGATAGATTAGTCTCATACATTCCTTGTGGCTAACCCCCTAATCAGGGGTTGTTGCCTGTGGGCTGAAATGTGAAGTGAAGCGAAGCGGAACCCAGCCAACCGTAAACAGCTCCTGCTCGCAATAGCTTATTCGATGAAAAATGTCAGATGCGCGCTTTTATACTCAGGTTTTGGCGTTACTCAATGAGCTGCGAGAGCAATCACAAGCGTAAAATACGATTCTTTACAGGACTTGTTTCACGAGTAACTCGACTCTCAATCAATTTTGCTAACTCATGATAAGCGCTGTGTTTGGCTCGTTGCTTCCTTGGTTAAACCCATCGCTATAGGCTTCAGATACTGCCTCCCCGTACTAGACTGAGGAGGCAACAACACAAGAGCCCGCCAAAACAGACAATATGGCCCCGTGCTTTTAGTCTTCAGGTTGTGGTTCTGGTGCAGCACGAAGGCTCCACGAACGAGCTGGTTCGCCATCAGAGCTGTATGTCACCATTGAAATCATCTTCCCTGATTGTGCTGCACTAATGAGATCGTCATCATTAACGATACCATAATTTAGTGCAGAGGCATTTTTTAGCACCTGTTTAAACCCATCCGCATTGGCAGCGAGTTCATTCGATTTAAGAGGCCCACTCATGATTTGACCACCAGCAGAACGCCCCGAGAAACCCTCAAAAGTTTGGATGCTCCAAATTTGTCTTCCATCTGCTCCTACAGAGGGGCCATCAACCCACCAACTGCGCTGACGGTTATCAAGATAATGCCCCGCAACCAGCTGGTTAGCACTTGTAAAACCGACTGATTTCACAGAGTTTGTGTTTTTAAATACCAGGTTGCCGTTCTTATCTACGGCAAACTCTGCACTCATGTCGAAGAACTGAGTTTCACCTGTGTCCGTGTTAGTAACTGGTACACGCAGCATAGTGATCTGGTTACCCGCACCTTGGAAATGGGCACCTTGGAAAGCGATATCGAGATTGTTAGTGTCGATGTCGGCGGCAAAAGTAGAGGTTGTAAAAAGTGCCACTGTCGTCGCGAGTAGAGTTTTCTTCAACATGGATATAAGCCTTAATCAATGTTTTCAATAAAGTGAAATGGTCTGGTTACCAGTGGTGGCAGGGTGCTGACGTTTTAGACCACCCTTTTCAAATGAAGTAGATTTCACTGGGCCATAGACTTTTTGCTAAAGCGTATCGAGATTGCGATGACCTTTGATTAGTTTCAACATCAGGCCTAATTTTGCCGATGTTACATGTATTGGCCATTGACGATTCGATTACGCTTGATTGGAATGAAATGCCATATGGGATTGATATCACACCAGGTCGGCACCCTATATACTCCATCAGATGAATACAAGGCGTCATCTTTATAATGAGATCGGTGTCAATATTATAACCTTCAATTTTGAATCGACCTTGTAAAATAATTTTAACTTATCTTTAAATTCATACGCTTAAACCCTTGCTAAGTCACTATCTAACAGCAATAGCAATCTCGACTTCATGGGCACTTTTATAGTATTCAAAGTCTGTTGTGTATGCTCGTTGGTAGAGGCAATGTTCACTACTAAAGTAGCTCCAAACTTCTCCCCATAGGTCTATAACGGCTTGTGGCATCTCACCGCTTGCAGTAAACGTCACGTATTTGCCAGAAGCGATCTTCACTTTTACTGAGTCTGACAATCGCTCTGGTGATAACGTATCCGAACAAGCGATAACGTCAAAAGCCCCCGAAAAATCAGATTCATAGTTAGTGTACACACCATAAACTTTTGACTTTTCGTTCAATTTTGGAGCAGCGTTTGCGTAAAACTTGGCCCAAAGTTCTCCAATTTTTGCAGTCGATGGATTCATTTCATCTGCGTTAGTCGTACGAATGGCATAACCTGCCAGGTCAACACCGTTTATCTCACCAATGTTCATTTTTCCTCCTAGTTGTATAGCGTCTATTTAAATGTGAGACGCGAGACACTGATACTGTCACCTACCCGTTCAATAACGATTGCGGATGCAAACTCCAATGCTATCGGTGCTGAACCTAGATAATGACCGCTTTAATTTTGTTTCCATCCGGATCTCGAATGAATGCAGCCTAATAGGTTCTACCATACTCTGGTCTAAAACCCGGCTGACCTTCGCATGTACCACCTAGTGAGATTGCCGTAGCGTAGAATTTAACTGCTCTTGCTACATCAGAGACACCAATTGAGACATGATTGAAAATCATCTTTAGCCCTTTTAATTGCTGAAAACCTAAAGAAAATCAGCTATCCCAATACTGAAGATTTCAATCGCATTCTAACAGATACTGTATATAAAAACAGTGCTTATGAGCATTTTTGAGACAATGTAAAGTACATAGCGCTTATTGGGCTACCAAACGTCGGTTCAACGCGTTAACGGAATTGTACTTAATGAGCTGTACTTAATGAGTTGAATAAGCCTTAGTCAGTAACCATTCAACCAATAGAGTGGCCAAACATGTCCAGATCAGCTATGTGGGTAGATAAGCGAAACTAGGTTGCAGTAATCACAAAGCCCAACGTGGGAAGAGAAATGCCAAGTGTTGGGCGTCAGTATAACAGATTGAGATGGCTACGAAGTCACCCCAGGGTCAATGTTTTTTACCCCTTTGATAACTCGGTGAGCAACTTCTAGTACAAACTTGGCTCTGGCAAAACGGGGGGCGTACTGTCCATATAAGTTAAAAAGTTTTCCCATAATTCATGCGTTCTTTGCTTGGTAAGCTTAGTTTTGCAAGAGATCGACATCGCTCCACGAATCGTTCCATCACGCCATTGTGTATAAACTGAATCACAATGTGAGGACATATATGTTTGCCAGTCCGTTTGAGCGAGTTTAATTGCTGCGACTAACTTTGAATCAAACGAATTATGCTCCAAACTGGCCTTGAGGTATTTCTCCAACTCAGTGTTGGCAGCATCCAGCTCTATAGCGGCACACTGATTTATCTCGATTGTTGTAAACGCAGCATCACAGTCAATGGCTTGCTCATCAGCCATGGCGCCAAACGAAAGACAAGCCAAAGCGAGGATTACACTATTTCTCATTATTTTCTCCGAAGGCACATCAGGTTCAATCATGGGCAACACATTGCCCAATTTACACCAGTGTGCCCTAAACACTAACGATCACTCAAACCGTAAACCTTTGTTGGACGGCTAGTTTTCAGGCCTACCTTATCTAAAATCCACACCATGAAGAGCCACAGCAAGAAACAATAGAAATGCCCCTAAACTAATGGGTAGCAGCGCGATAAGCCACAACGCGACATGACTCAATTTAATCAGTAGCGTCTTTGTCTTTTGAGATCGAGTAAGTTTGCGAAATTGATAAGCAGCCGTTAGTGAGCCAACACACCACAAGATGATTAGCGCCATGATTTGAAAATCGCTACCACTAGAAAGCGCATGTTCTACCGCGATAAACAGTATTACATGCATCAACAAAGTAGCGACTAGCGTTGCTTTAGTGCTATTCATCATTGAAAATTTAACGCCACACGTTGCGAATTAAGCCGATATGCTATCACTAAACACTAGGTTAAGCCTTTACTTTTTCAGGTACTCTCCATTTCGATTGGCGCGAAATAATGCTTCCAATTGACCAGACTGCTTCAGTTCGGTTAAGCCCTTATTAAAGGCTTTAATGAGTTCAGGACCAGCTTCTATTTGCCGGGAAATAAGTAAATAAAATAGCTTATCAGTATTGAACCTTTGTTCCGATATAGACACTTTGTTTTCTAGTCCTAATTTTCTTAGTGTGTATAAACCTACTTCTACATCGGCAAGTACAACATCTAGCCTATTTTTAACCAACATCTTCAGCGCGACATCTAAATCTTCAAGCCTAAGTATGTTGATTGTCCCTGATTGCTCCCACTCAGAGAGTCCATAGTCATAGCCAATCACACCACCGACCCGATATTGACCAAGCTCTGGTATGTTTTCCCAACTCACCTCTTTGCCTGATTGAAAGAATACGGCGGTGGATAATCCAACGACAGCATCTGAAAAATAAAAACTCTCTTCTCTTTGGGATGTTTTACCCCAAATAAAAGTACCATCTAGAGCGCCAAATCGAGCTTGTTGGTAGCCTCGTTTCCAAGGTAGATAGGTGAACTCCACCTGAACCCCTTGGCTTGCAAAGGCCTCCGCTACGATATGCGAAACAAAACCACCATGATTGAGTCGACTGGACTGAAAAGGAGGCCATTCACCATTGGCTAGATATACGGTGTTTCCCCGGCAGGGCAAAGTGGCAACAACGAGAAAAAGCAGCACCATCCTCGGTAAAAAAGGCATTTTTCTCAACAAGAAGCGCATCCATGCTCTCCAATTCACATTGACCATTAATGATAGCATTATACATTAAATAAAGGGCATAGAGTGACGGTTGCCACCACAACAATGCTCGGGCGGGCGCCTCCACAGCAAAATTTATGGAGCTTTCTTCAGCGCGAAAACCACTGTGTGAAGCTAGAACAAGCAAAGTTGTGGTGAATGGGTCGAATAATGCGCCATCTCAAGCTGATTATCACGCATCCTTAAGTGTTGAACATGACTGTTGTTGCAGGTAGTGACGAACCAAGAAATTCATTTTCTCCTTCAACCATTCTGGGCCATCATCTGCCATATCATTGTGGCGAGAGTCAGGAATGGTCACCACACAGATGTCGCTTTGCTCTGTTTCCAATGGCAAAACGCCTTTATCTGCAGGAAAATCACTCGCCCGAATAGAGAGGACTTTTAATTTGGGATCTCTCGGTAAAGGCACACGCCTGTGATCTAAAGTAATAAGCGACTCAATGTACGGCTTCTTTTCATTGCCCAGCCATGCAGAAATATCACCGCCGTTTGAGTGCCCTACTAAGAGCAAGTTATCAAAGTCATACTGTTTTAAACGTTCACTCAATGTTGACCTAACAAAATCCAGAGTTTGCGCACCTCGACGCCAGTTTTCACTTCGAGTTTCAAACAAGTTTCCTGACGTCGATAATGGCGGGTCATTGGGTAGTTCGTGCCCAATAGCGACAACTAGGTAACCAAGATCACTAAGCTGATTGGCTAGAAACGAGTACTTTAAGTGAGATACGCCATAACCAGCACTCAAGAAAGCCACTGGGCACTTGGTTTCCTTTTTGCACCTTGTCTCGGTTTGAGGGACGGTAATGTCTATCGGGACATTTCTATCCCTAGATTGGTCGTAAATAATGTCGGCATGTGAAAAGCTAGCAAAGCTAGCGATTAAGAATAAAAATTTATGTCGATAGTTCATAGACCCTCTGAAAGGTTAACGCCGCGTTGAGTGGGCGAGCAACGCCTACGATCAAAATCAAACCGAAACACCATATTTACTTTAGACTGGCTTGAATAATTAATAGCTCAATTTCATCGTTTGATGTGTTGATCAAACCATGGGAACCAAAGCGTTTATTGACTATCATATCTCCTGAAGTCACTTTTCTTTCTTTCCCCTCAATGGTCATAGTGCCTTCACCTTTCAAAATGATGTACATTTCTTCATCATCTCCGTGAGTATGCTCACCCATCGAGCTTCCTGGCGGCATAACAACACGAATAGCGAAATCCCATGCACCATCGAAATCTTTGCGCCTAAAAGCACGATAGATATCAACCTTGCCTTCTCCATCATGGCTGTTGTAATCCACTTCTTTATCGCACGTGTAAAAATTACGTATCATTGTTGCCGAATTCCTTTCTTATTATGTTCTGCTGGGCGGCCAAGCCCTCTAACACTATCGATAACAGGCAGACTTGTTTTTCTGTCTACCCAACTCTGGTAAAATTACCATAAGCCACTAAAAAATAAAGCAATATATTGAGTATTCTACTATCTCAACTAAGCACTCTACTTTTCGTACTCAAATCAGAGTGAAAGCCAATCAAGGCGTCATCCAATAGCCAGAGCCAACCATGGCATCACGGTTTTTGCCTTTTGTTACGCACGAATCTTCGCTCGCCATTCATCGAATCAAATTCAGCAAATTTCAATTTCCACCACGGCGTGAGTTAGGGCTACACACGCATTAATTATGAACAAGGTGGAATATCAAGGCGTTATAAATAGTCGATCATAAATTATCCATTAATTAATCAAATCCACCCTGCGTTTCGTTTTGAATATTTTTAATTCAACACAGGGGAAACTAAAAAAATGGACAAGCAATTTAACGTTAAGGAGCTTTTGTTCCTCATGGTATTGACCATGATGGTGTTGCTCCTCTCTGGCTGTGGGGGTTCAGATGAAGGAGGCAGCGCCTCTTCATCAACCCCTCCTCTTTCAAACACGACAAGGCCAACACCAGACCAAGGTGATGCCCCCGTTCAATTAGAGCGGCTAACGCTCACTGCCTATCCGCTTAACACCAAAGGGGCGAGTGAGCTCACGCTGATCACCGGCAACGAGCAATCGTTTCTTGCGGTGGGTGAGTACTCTAACGGCCAATCTAAAGTATTAACCGAGGAATTAGCGGTTGAGGATTGGCAATCCAGTGACACAGAGTTAGGCGAGTTTATTCAATCGGGCGTTTTGAAAGGGAAAGCATCGGGGGTGGTAACAGTGTCTTTTAGCCAAGGTAATCTCACCAGTAACTCACTGCAAGTGACGGTTACCGACGCCATTATTACCGATATCGCCATCACCCCCTCAGCGGTCAACCTTGCCATCGGGCAAAATCAACCCTTGGTCGCTACCGCAACATACAGTAACGGCCTATCGATGAATATTAGTGACTCGGTAACTTGGGTCCCTATCGATACCAACACCGCGACGGTCACCCCTAGTGGGCAACTCACTGGCGTTGCTGTCGGAACAACCTCCCTCACTGCGGTTAAAGACCAAGTCACCAGCAACAGGGTCAACGTCAATGTCTCTGACGCTGTGCTTACCGCTATCAATGTGACGCCAGCGGTTGTAAATGTGCCTAAAGGGCAACAGCAAACGCTCACTGCCAACGCGCTATACAGCGATGGTACCTCATCGATTATTACTGATTCTGTCGTTTGGCGCCCTGCCGATACCAATACAGCCACCATCACCTCTAATGGCGTGTTGTCTGGTGACGATATCGGCACCACTACTCTCACAGCGACAAAAGATGGCATTACAAGCTTACCCGTCGGTGTGGTGGTCAGTGAAGCCGAGCTTATCAGTATCAGCGTCACGCCACCAATGGTGGCGGTCGCTAAAGGACAACACCAAGCACTAACGGCCACGGCCATCTACAGTGATAACACCTCTTCGGATATCAGTGATTACGTCACTTGGAGCACCATCGAACCCAGCACAGCCACTGTCGTACCAGGAGGAAAAGTAACTGGAGT
>NZ_JXXU01000008.1 GCF_000967495.1 Vibrio neptunius
GGTGAACTGAACAAGGTTGATACTACCGCTCACTAGTAAACGGCCAGCCTCCCCGAAAGGAGCTGCCTCGCCCAGCTCACCGTAATACCAACCGGATTGTTCAAACAAAAACCAATCCGTTTTCTACAGGTGCGCCAAGGCAGCACATAGGGAGCAGCGTTTTGCTGACGCTCTATGCGACTAGTGAATTGAGGCAGGGTATCAATCCTGGCACTGGATTTTGCCAGTGCTTTTGCAGGATATCGCTGGGGTTCAGAAGAGTCAACGGATTCAACGCATAGGCCGATTAACTGGTCAAAAATCAGGTTCTTATAGAGGAGTGTGTTAACAATGTGTCGAGTAAAGGATGTGGTTTAGACAAGGCCGTCACAGAAAACGGTTGCTATTGTTTGAAATTCAATTCAGGACACTCACCAAAAGATTGGTGTGTGTCCTCGAATTCTGGGTTAGTGT
The DNA here is from genome assembly GCF_000967495.1 of Vibrio neptunius. Lineage (GTDB taxonomy): Bacteria > Pseudomonadota > Gammaproteobacteria > Enterobacterales > Vibrionaceae > Vibrio > Vibrio neptunius. The sequence continues at coordinate 454 of NZ_JXXU01000008.1, forward strand.
TCGATTAAATGTAAATTTTTAGAAAGTCAATATAGCTTGTCATTAATATATTAAATTTAATCATCCATAAATGATTTAAATAACATTTATTCACACCCTATGCGTGACATTGATATCATTATTATATTTGGCATGCATCAAGACAAAAAATAGCGTTAACTTTGATTAGTTAAGTAAATATAATATTAAAACTAATCATAATAAATAATATATTAATCATGAAAATAACGTCTGTTATTTTAGCCTGCATGGCTTTGGGTAGTACAGCCAGTTTTGCCGAAGAAAATCATACAATTCGTTGTGATGCTAACCCTCCCGGTAGTGTAGTGATTATCGATGAGCGCTTATATGTGGTGGTCGATAATGCGCTATTGCGCCAACAAGATTACTGGCAAAACTTTATCAACGGCAAGATAGAGCTGTGTACAAGTCATGTCACTGATATGAGCGATTTATTTGCTCAATCACCCTATTTTAATTACGACATCAGTCAATGGGACACGCGCCGCGTGACCAATATGGATCGTATGTTTAAAGGGGCAACGCGCTTTAAGCAAGATTTATCCAATTGGTCGGTGGAAAAGGTCACTCGCCATAAAGACTTCGCCCTGCAAAGTGGCCTACCTAATTATTACCTGCCGCTATTTTCGCACTAATTTCTCTTAATAATGTCGATTCAACCTAGGAAAATGATATGAACGCTTTCCCACCCCACGGAGGCTGACGATGATTCGATTGATGAGGAAGGATACTCCCTACTCCCTGTCACGGCATCA
>NZ_JXXU01000009.1 GCF_000967495.1 Vibrio neptunius
CAATGTGTCTCCTTGTCGAATACTGAGAAGGTAGCAATCATTCCAATAAGAGTTTGTAATCAGTCCCTCGAAAAGGGGGAAATCATACTTATTTAGTCCTTTTGGTGTGTGTCCTGAATTTAGAATTTATAGCTACTTATCGATTGCAAAAAAGTACGAACGTGCTAAAAATAATAAGAATAAATAAGTGAGAGTAAGATGAGCAAAGGTAAAGTAACCCGAGACAATATCTTGAGTAAGGCATTTGAACTGGCGAGTGAAAATGGGCTGGAAAGCCTGACGATCGGTGAATTAGCTAAGCAATGTGGGATGTCTAAAAGTGGTTTGTTTGCCCATTTTAACTCCAAAGATAACTTACAGATCGCGGTTTTGGAGCATGCGAACCTGATTTTTACCCAACGGGTGATTACGCCAGCGAGAGAGCAAAGTGCCCGTAGCCAAGAGCAGAAGATTCGGACCCTGTTGGATAACTGGCTGGGCTGGAATCATTCTTTTCAGGGCAGTTGCATGTTTTTGGATGCATGGAAAGAAACCAACTCAGAAACGAATCTAACGCAGAAAGCGCTGAAAAAAACCATCGCAACTTGGATAGAATACTTGCGAATTCAAGTGGCGAAAGGGGTCGAAAATGGTGAATTTCATCAGGATCTTGAACCCAAACAGGCCACTTTTGAATTGTATGGCTTGTATTTAAGTGCTCACCTGTTTTATTCAATACACGGGGAGCAGGAGAGCTATCAACATTTCTGGCAAGGCGTTGAACGCATGATAACAAGCTGGAAATAAGCATTTGCAGGCTGAGTTTAGGCTCAGCCAATAATTTAACTAAAAATAGCACGGTCGTTCGCTTTTGTAAGGCGGACCCGAAAAGGATAACGACCATGAGTGAGAAGATTTATTTTAATACCTCGAACAAGTTTAGTGTTAAGAAGAGTTTGGTTAACCTGACGACACGCTTACACCACACATTGGCACCAAGTCATGCAAAGCAAACGGCGCGTAAACTTCTATTAACACCTGCGAGAACCAAGCCAAAAAATGCTCAACCTCAAGGTTTAGTTATAGGTGAAGTCCAATCTAAAGAAGGACCACTTAAAACATATCAACTTGGTCAGGGCCCAGTTTGGGTACTGACTCACGGCTGGTCTGGTACGGCGAGCCAATTTTTTCCACTGATGGAACATATTGCGTCGCAGGGATACACCGCACTGGCTTACGATCATCCCGGGCATGGTGAAAGTGGTGGCTTGTACGGGCATATTCCGGCGTTTGTTCATGGCTTGGAGGCAATTCTTGATAGCGTGGATGAAGTGGCGGGTTTAGCGGGGCACAGTATGGGTACCGCTTCGGCGATTGAGTGTCACCATCAGAAACTGGTCGACAAGCCATTACTGCTTATTGCTCCGGTATTGGACTACCTGGATAACCTGTTTGGCAGTGTCGCCCGTTCTGGCTACTCGGTGCGTTTGTTCAGTGCGGTGGTGTCGGAAGTGGAAGAGCAATACCGCTATCCAATTCAGTCGATTGACCCTTACAGCAAGCTCAAGTTACGTCAATCGAAAACCATCATAGTGCATGACGAAGGAGACAAATTTACCAAGTTCTCTGTATCGCAGAAAGCGGCGCAGGAGATGGATAATGTCACCTTGGTGGCGACTCAGGGGCAAGGGCATGGGAGAGTAATGAAATGCGCTCAAGTCATGCAAAGTTTTGATGAGTTGATTGCGTAGTAGACAAATTGGTTATAAATAAAACTCCTTTTATTTCATTATGTTAAAAACCTTAACCATGTTTTTGATATGGTTAACAATTTAGAAATGAAAAGTATTTCCTCATGCATATCTGTGGGACCATTTGCATTGCCATCTGGCCCTCATGAGGAAATATAATAATGAATAGAAATGATAGTGTTCCATTGCCCACAAATACCCGGGAGTGGCTGTTAAACCGCAACAGTCTGATTGTTCTCGCCAATATTGTCTTATTTGCAACGCTTTACCTGACACTGCCCTTCGAACCTCAGGTCGTGCTTGGTCTTAGCATGCTAACGTTTGTTGCCATTCTTTGGCTGACTGAAGCGTTGCACGTTACCGTTACCGCTATTCTGGTGCCCGTTATGGCGGTTTTATTTGGTGTGTTTGATACTCAAACGGCCCTAAATAATTTTGCCAATTCCATCATCTTCTTGTTCCTTGGTGGTTTTGCATTAGCTGCGGCGATGCATCGTCAGGGGCTAGATAAAGTCATTGCTGATAAAGTGTTGATCATAGCTAAAGGCAAGATGAGCGTTGCCGTCTTTATGCTGTTTGGTGTGACGGCTGCGTTGTCCATGTGGATCAGTAATACGGCGACCACAGCGATGATGTTGCCGCTAGTGCTCGGTGTCTTGAGTAAAGTCAATTCCGAAAGTGGTCACAAAACTTATGTATTTGTCCTACTCGGAATCGCTTACAGCGCCAGTATCGGCGGTATCGCGACCATCGTTGGCAGCCCACCGAATGCTATTGCAGCGGCCGAAGTGGGGCTGAGTTTTACAGATTGGATGCGCTTTGGCCTGCCGACTGCCATCATCTTGCTGCCTATCGCTGTCGCAGTCTTGTTCTTGGTACTGAAGCCAGACCTGAACGGCCAATTTGAACTTAACGATGCTCCAGTCAACTGGGATAAAGGTAAAATTGTCACCTTAGGTATTTTTGCCGTAACGGTTTGCCTGTGGATTTTCAGTAAGCCAATCAATGCGTTGATTGGTGGTTACGCTAAGTTCGACACGGTTGTCGCTTTGGGTGCGATTGTCGCGGTTAACTTTGCTCGAGTAGTGCATTGGAAAGATATCGAGAAGACGGCAGACTGGGGAGTACTGTTGTTGTTTGGTGGCGGTATCTGTCTTAGCAACGTACTGAAGGCAACCGGCACTAGCGTATTCTTAGCCAACGGTTTGAGTGAATTGATTTCACACCTAGGCATCTTCTTTATTGTTGCGGTGATTGCTGTATTTGTGGTCTTTCTGACAGAGTTTGCTAGCAACACCGCCAGTGCGGCGCTGCTTATCCCCGTATTCGCCAGCGTGGCAGAAGCGTTCGGATTGTCGCCTGTGGTGCTTTCGGTATTGATCGCCGTGGCGGCCTCTTGTGCCTTTATGCTGCCCGTTGCTACTCCGCCCAATGCTATTGTATTTGGCTCGGGTCACGTTAAGCAAAGCGAAATGATGCGTGTTGGCCTGATCCTCAATATCGCGTGTATTGTCGTACTGACCTTTATCGCCATGACATTCTGGGCATAAGTCAACGAAGTACCTCTCTTAAAGCCTTGAGCGTATCTTGGCTAGGCTTTTCCCTTAAAAATCACTGCCTCTCGATAATAAGAGGCAGTGATTTATCTCCTTGATTGTATAAAGTTAGTGAATGCTCTGACTTATGTGATTCATGTCTTAGCTCTGACCAGAATGGATTGAAGATTGTTCAGTAAAAAGTAGCATGCGGCGTTTTGTAAAATAAAACGCTTAGTTGGTTTTGCAACAGCTAAACGTGTTACGAGCAAACTTAGGAACAACAGCATGTCTATGTACGATTTTTCCCAACATTATTTTCCAGAACGATTAAAAGAGTCTGGCGCGCTAGAAGGTCGCCCTCAGGACCTGATAGTTCAAGTACATCGCCGTATAGAGACGTTTAATTCATTAGGCAATGAACGATACCCTTTTGTTATGGAGCGTGTTGCCTACAAGTTGGTTGGGTATGCAGTTCAATGTGAAATCTTTGGTTGCGCACATCACCAAGTAAAGTGGCTACTGAAAGAGGCGGTTAATGCCTACCGTGCGCACTTTAATATGGAGCGTCTGCCGGGTAAGCAAGTCACTTTTGAACTGTTTGGTAAGACTCGCCGCGCTACCAGCGAAGAAAAGTCACACTATACACGTAATGCTCTATGGTTAAATGCCGTCTGTCTTGCTGAGTTGGTCGGCGATAAACCAGCCCTGGCAGATTTATTGGCTTACCCTACAGAGAACTTTCTAAACGTGGGCAGCATTTCGCCCGTTAAAACAACGGTTCATTTTGTCGACCTAGTTAAAACGTTTTTTGGCCGAGAGCAGGATACTCAAGTAAAAAGTGACGTTTTCAACCGCTATAATGCTCTGGCTCAGCCAGGTGTAATTACATCAATTGATACGGAATTGGCTGAAACTTATGCTTGGTTTATGAAGATACCGCTTTTTCAGCTGGTCGGTTATTTATGGGGTGCTCAGCAGGAATCGTTGGAGGACATCGTTCAAGCCGCGATGCAAGCTAACTACGATTACTTTAGCGAAATTGCACCAGAGCCTGGAGAATGTAAAGGAGAAGATTCCCTTGAGCTTAATGATCATTATGCACGATTGCATATTCATATACTGGCATTTTTACGTGTTATTTACCAACAGAAAGGGCAAGTCGTGGATATTAAATCACCATTCTTACCTTTGTGGTTAATTAAAGGCGAAGGCCCTAGCCTAGCAATGCTCAATCAAGAGCCACCTGTTTTCGACTTAGCTATGTTTCAGCATAAGTGAATAAGAATACCTGCCACCTAGAATATGGGCACTAGGTGACTGGTAGTGGGCCTGTTTATGGTTAGTTGCAGTAAGGTGTGTGTCCCAAATCTATTGTGTGTCCCAAATCTATTGGTGTGTCCCGAATCTAGAATCTTGGAATCTATTGGTGTGTGTCCCGAATCTATAGAATCTATAATCTATCAATTATTTCTTAATTATTTTGCCCTCTTCAACCTAACGTCCACTTTTAAGCCCTTTTGGCGGTAGAGAGTCGAGTTACAGAACTTAACGTCACCAGACATTTTTGCTATGGCGCTGGTGACGAAACTTAGCCCTAATCCATTGCCCTCTGTTGAGCGACTCGCTTCCTGTCTGAAGAACTTTTGCCCGAGCTTAGTTAAGCTTTGCGCTTCCACACCGCCACCCTGATCAGCAATGGATAAGATGATGTGATCATTGTCGGCATACGTAGTGATTTCAATGCATCCTTCTACTGGTGAGAACTTGGCAGCGTTATCGATAAGATTGCAAATCACCTGAAACAGCAGCTCATCGTTTGCCATAACTTGTAAATCGGGCCCTAGGTTTAGCGTCAGGTCGAGTTGTTTTTCTTCCATAACCGGCTCATAAAGCTCTTGGACACTATTGATGACGGTGCTGATATGATTGGTCTGGATGTCGAGTGTTTCACTACCTCGTTCAAGGCGGTTGATTCGCAGCAGTGTATTAAAGGTGTGAACCAGCTTTCCGAGTGTGATTTCCAAATCAATCAACTGAGGGTTTTCAGCCGCTAACCTTTGCACTTTGTTGTACACCGCGGTGATCGGAGTACGTAAATCATGGGCAATGTTATTTGCTTGCTCGCGTGTGGTATTGACCTGCTCTTCAATGCTATCTAGCATCAAGTTAATCTGTTGGCTGGTTTCTGCGAGTGGGCCACTAAGTTGATCAATTTCAATCCGTTGTTTAAGGCTGTTGGTCTGTTGAATTTTTTGGCTGGTGGCATTGATGTCGGTCAAGCGTGCTTTGATATTACGTAGCATCAGCATGGTGACCAGATAACCCACCACCAGAACGGCCCCTATGCTCATCAATAGTAAGTTGATCGTGTTGGTAAAAGAGTCGAAGTAGTCCAAATTGAGTGAGATATACATCACTTGCCATTGTGATTGGCTAGGTAGCAGTAGCATGATGGTCGTGTCATTATTGATCGGATGAGCAAGTGCAGGCTGCTCAACATCGGGGTTACTTCGCAGCAGTTCGAGCATTTTATGTTCGGCTTCTGCATCGTCTAAGCCGCTGAAGGTGATTCCAAAACGTACCTCAGATAATGAAAGTGCGTCGGCGTCTTGATCATCATGTGCAATCATGCCGAGCTCATCAAGTAGAGAGGCTTCACCTGCAGCCAGCTCCCAATCTTGTGGAAAGAACTCTTCACCGAGCACGTCGCTGAGTTGTTTATTGCTGACGATAGGACCAAGTTGATAATAAAACAGGGGGTTACCTTCCTGTCGAATCAGCTCTTTCAGCACGATCGATTGCCCTTCGTCATACCAGAGGTCTTCGACCATTCGAGCTTCTGACTCCAGCAAAGGATAGGCCCCCACATCGAGCACCCAGCTGCTGAGTTCTTTTTTGGCAAACAGAATGCTCAGAATTCCGGCCATCACCAGAACGCCATAAAAAGAGAGGAACTTTTTAAACGGATCAGTCAGGAACATCGTTTTTTACCTGAAGAATATAACCCGCGCCACGCACGGTATGGAGTAGGGGAGTGTGGCCATCAAGGTCGATTTTCTTTCTCAATCGACTGATATGAACATCGATGACATTGGTTTGCGGGTCAAAACTGAAGCTCCAGACTTTTTCCAGTAACATGGTTCGGGTGATGACTCTCCCTGCATTGCTCATCAAGTACTGGAGGATCTGAAATTCTCGATTGTTAAAGCTTATTTCTGTGTTGCCACGTTTTGCCTGACGGGATAACAAATCCAGCTCCAAATCGTCGATCACTAACACCCTGCGATCGGATTTGTCAGTCGTCGCTCCTGCTCTTATCGCAAGTAGCTCAACTCTAGCCAGTAGCTCTGAAAAAGCGAACGGCTTCACCAGATAATCGTCGCAGCCATTGCGTAGCCCGTTAACTCGTTCTTCAACACTGTCCAAGGCGCTGAGAATGAGGATAGGTGTCTCTTTACCGCTGGAACGAATCGCTTTCACCATTTGTAAGCCATCCACTTCCGGCATCATGCGGTCGGTGATGATGACATCGTAGTCAGACTGCATGACACTGATCAGGCCCAGCTTGCCATTTTCAACCACGTCGATCTGATGACCACTTTGGGTAAAGCTTTGACGCAAAAAATCGGCCTGTTCCTGATTGTCTTCAACGAGTAATAGTTTCATCTATGGGTTCACTCACTGCTTTGCCCTGACGGTGGTCAGGGCTTGAGATATCATCGACTTAATATACGCTGATGATCAAATAATCTTAAATTATAGTTCTGCCATGTTATGCATTTCGACATGCTCGTCATACATTTCCATGTCATCCCAAGACTCTGGGCTAATAGAAGTGACTTTGAGTGTGTTGGCGTCGATTTGGAGCATCGTTGCTTCCTCAGCGTAAGCTTTGTCCATGATCATCACTTGATAAACGACACCGACCGGCTGATATTCTTTAAACGCTTCGCCAATCTGTCCACGAAAGTTGTTCTCTACAAAGGTCAGAACGTCCAGCAGGTTGTATTTGGCGGAGCGGGTGTCGACCACCTGACTCGCACCGCCTTGGCCATCGAGTTTGACAAGCTTCGGCGGGTTGCTTTCCTCGACCTGAGCCACGTATTGGTCTTTGCCATTTTCATCGACCGCTAAAGCGATGTACTCATACTTAGCTGGGTGTTCACGTTTGATTTGCTGCAATGCTTCGACTGCGCTGACCGCAGGACCGTGTTGAATCTCGTTCGCCATCGCTGGCGTGATCATGGTGAGTGAAAGACAAATGAAAGCAATGGATGATTTGAACATAATGTAATCCTTGTTAGGTAGTGGATGTTGTGTAGACCGAAACAAGATTACGTTGCAGACCTTAACCCCTTCTAACCTGAACATTACAAATAATTCATCTAACTGATGATTTGTTGCAGGCTAGACAGTGAAAGAATAATTGCTCAACTTTTGACTTCGCTCAAAGTCTGTTATGGCGAAAAAGAGACGTGCTACTCATACTTAAGGGGTATAAATACGGAGTGCAAGTGATGAAAAATGAACTCGACCCGACCAAGATACTTCACGCGTATGAGACGGTGATGTCGAACGGGACGCCGACTGAATATGGCAAGATGTATGAAGGGATAGAAGCCTTCTCCGACTACGATGGGTACAGTGTGTATTTACGTGGTAACGGCGTTGAGCTTAAGATCGGCTTCCACAATACCTATCATTTGGATTACGATCAGGAGCATCTGCGTGACTCCTTCCTCAAGAAAGTCGCCACACTCGCAAAGTAATGTAGCAATGATACGGAAGGCCACGAAATTGAAGTGATCCATCAAGTGGGACAACTCGGTTAAGTGGCTTGTAAGGCCTGACTTCGATTCAATCGCAGTCAGGCTTTTTCGTTTTGCCATGAAGCGATTCGTCATTTTGGTGTGTGTCCCGAATCTATCGCCCGAATCTATCGGTGTGTGTCCTGAATCTATAGTGTCAATCTATCAAATCTAACAAAGTACTGATTTCTGAACAGTTAATCGGCCTGCGCGCTGAAAGCGTTGACTCTTCTGAACCCCAGCGATATCCTGCAAAAGCACTGGCAAAATCCAGTGCCAGGATTGAACCCCTGCAAAAAAACACTCAACACATAGTTGGCAATTGAAAGGTTGCCTATCGCTATGTGAGCTTCGGCACATCCGTCGAAACTCGAATTGCTTGCTTTTTGCGCAATTCGACGCGGTATTACGGTGGGCTGGGCGAGGCAGCTTCGGCTGGCCGTTTCTGAGTGTTGCGGTAGGTTCAACCTTGTTCAGTTCACCACCCTTTATTATGGGGTCTCTGTGTGGTGATGGAAATGTTTTCCTGTTGGAGGTTACCATGCCAAAGCTCACAGCTGATCATGTTCTGAAAGTCCTCAATTCTATTTGCTATCGCATTCACACCGAGCCTGAATCGATTCGCTCCCATATGCGTGATTTATCGACGCTGCTCAATGGTGCTGACCCTAAACAAGCGTCCAAATATAGCTGGCTCGAAGCGTTTATTAGACAAGCACAACTCAACCGCTTCACTGAGCACTGTTCCCCATCTCCTAGCACTCCCGATCTTTGTTTAATCAAGATGCAGAACCAAAATGCGTATAATTTATGTTTTACCCAAGATGTCGATCAATGTATTTGTCGTTTGCAGTCTTTGTGTGCACAACCGATTGAGCTGGTGGCGCATGGGAAGGCGAAACTGAGCCCAGATGTGCTGCTTGAGGTACTGTCTGAACCGCAGATCCAGAAGAACCGTTGGTTTCCATTGAGCGATAGTCAGCGAGACGGCATCGTGAAAACGCTTAAGCCAGAGCAAAGCCTTATCTCGCGTTGATTGGGTATCAACAAGGAGGTGTGGCATCATAGACTTGTGGAGAATTGTGGTGTGTGTCCTGAATTTAACTGCTGAATTTAGAGGAGAATTTGAACTTGAAAACAGTTTGCATTGCACTAAGTATGTTGCTTGTTTCTTCGTTTGCATCTGCAGCCAGCGTCCCTAGTTTTGAGGGGCATTATGAGCGATATCACAATGACCAATTGGATACTGACACAGCCTTTATTGATTTAACTAAGGTGGATTCGAACACATATGAACTATCAGGGACATCAGTTTGGGTCGGTGACTCTTCCTCCGGTCTTGTAAATTTTGGAGAAATCGACGGTGTCGCAACGTTAAAAGGCAATCAAATAGACTATGACGCTGACGGCTGTACTCTCCGCATTTTATTAGATCAAGAGACACTAGTAGTGAGCAAAGACAATGGTTGTGGCGGGTTAAATGTCTCCTTTAATGGGACCTATCTGAGGCTCTCAGAGAGTCAGTAGCTGTATAAAAAAACGTTCGTACTTGTGTGCGCTTGCCCAGGATAGGTTGCTTGCTTTTATAGGGTCTGTCTTTGGTGAGTGGAACCACACCGATAAGAGAAGCTGGCTTTTTGCTGGCGATATAACTGAACTCAGGAACGCTGCAAACCAGTTTTTTTGGTGTGTGTCCCTAATCTACTAATCTAGCTATTTTGGTGTGTGTCCCTAATCTAGATTCTATAAGGTTTTAGAACAGAGCTAGATGCTGGTCACTACTTAACGCGGCGTTAATCGCTATAATGTTTTGATTTTATGAGGAATATTATGATGTTAGGAAGTTGCCAATGTAAGTCGGTTCAGTTTAGAGTAACAGGTGATTTTAAGCGCATTGTAAATTGTCACTGTACATTGTGTCGAAAAATGAATGGTGCAGCATTCTCAACTTATGTTGCTGTATTGACGACTGATTTTGACCTGATTAGTGGCAATTTGGTCTCTTGTGATGTCACAGAGAATGCGCGTAAACATTTCTGTGGGCAATGTGGTACTCCAATTTTCAATTCAAACCCAAGATACGCCGGTTTAAACATTCTGCATTTAGGTAGTCTCGATACGGAGTCTCCGCAGGAACTTAAACCAGAGGTCAATATTTATGATGAGTCAAAAGTGAGCTGGTTAGACTATCTCTCTGATTTACCCGCGTTCAAAAAAGCAATGAGCTGAAGTATAAGCGCATTAAAGGCAACGTTCGTACCCCACGCGCGTTGGGTGCTCAGCCCAAAAACTCACTAAGGAAAACAGATGTATAAGGGAAGTTGTTTGTGCGGTTCAATCCAATTTGAACTTGATGGTAATGTAACGGATATTATTCACTGTCATTGCTCGTTGTGTCGCAAAGCAAGCGGAAGTGCTTACGCGACGAATGGTTTCATTAATGCTCAGGATCTGAAGTTAACAGACAGTGGTGAGACGCTTACCTTTTATGAGAGCAGCGAAGGGAAGCGAAAGTACTTTTGTAAAGCGTGTGGCGCCCCTATCTATAGTTCAAACGCTAAATCTCCTGAGTTATATCGTCTCCGTTTAGGGGCACTAGATAGTGAAATAGCAGAACGCCCTATCTCTCACAATTTTGTGACATCAAAAGCGAACTGGGAAGACCTAAGTGCGGAATTACCCCATTACGAGAGGCATGAGCCCGGGCGAAAGTAGAGTGTAAAAACTCGCCCCAAATTTAAGTCGTCTCTTAACACTTAGCAGTTTTGGTTTATATCAGTCTGAGTGCTTACGATTTAAATAAGGCGGTATACGCTAGAAAGGCGATATGTTAATCAAGGAAAGTTAAATATGAAGCTATTTAAGCTACTTGTTCCTTTACTGATGTTTCCATTTTCACCCTACGCTCAGTCATTTGAAGAAAAGTCAGTAGAGAATTTTTTAACCCTAAGTGAATTTTCATCTGTTGGTGAATTTGAACAATATATTGATACCTATGTACAAGATTGTTTAGATCATAGCTATGGTGGCTCCCTTTCGGTGAGATGTTTTATCCGTTACGAAGTTTGGGATCGGGAACTGAACAACTATTATCGACGCCTTTATAGAAGCTTAAGCGTAGATGGCAAAGAGCGTTTGAAAAATAGCCAGTTATCATGGTTAAAAACGAGGGATACGGTGATTGAGTTTAATAGCTTTTTACTGGATCAAAGATATAAAAACAAATCTGGTACTATGTACATCGCAATGAGAGCAGGGGATGCAGATCAAGCTATAAGTCCAATGATTAAACACAGAGCATTACTGCTTAAGTCTTGGTTAGCGGCCCAAAGTCAACATTAATACAACAAGCCATTGCAGTTGTTATTCAATACTTAGCGTATTTGGATTAGTTTAAATTTCGGTCTTTGGCCGCTGTATGGTTATTCAGCGAGAGTGCTTTCGTAACCTCATTGGTTGTCTAGCTCCCTGCACAAACGAATATATTATCAAAATAGTTAACTTATTGAGGAATTATAATGAATAAGAATGAAGTTAAATCTCGATATGAAATATCAACGCCGAGTTATGGTGATGGGTACAATGTGTCGTTGAAATTAGGCGGTGAGACCTTGTTGGTTGGGCTTATCCCTAATAAAGAAGACGCGGCGACAAGGATTGATCAGATTAGACAATTTGGTAGTGCTGAACTGAATTTCTATGTATTGGAAATGGAAGGTGAAGAGTGTTTTTATTTTAAGTTGAGCATGAGTGACAAGTTATATCGAGGGGATATTTTGGCTTCAAGTGATATGTTCGATTCTAGAAGTGACGTGGAAGCTTTAATTAAAAAGGTGATGCGTGAATCTCAAACCACGGTGATTATTGATTCTACTGAAGTTTGAAACGTCCATCAGCAATAAGCCAGCGTTTAGTATTGGCAATGACTGTTCACTGAAACCGTTGTGCTGCGGTTGGAGCTGGCGATATGTTCTAGGAGAAAATTGATGATTAGGGAAATCAAAAAAGCAGACTTTGAGCAATTTTGGCCAACATTTTCAGCGGTGATTCAGGCTCAAGAGACCTACGCTTTCGACCCAGATATGACGCTAGAACAGGCATTTATCCTCTGGTGTGAAACGCCATTAAAAGCCTTTGCGTTCGTAGAGAATGACGTCGTTCTGGGCACGTATTACATCAAACAAAATGCAATGGGTCCAAGCAGTCATATATGTAATTGTGGGTACATGGTTTCAAGTCAAGCGAGAGGTAAGGGCATTGCTCGCCTTATGTGCGAACACTCTCAGGAAATGGCGTTGGAGCTAGGTTTTGACGCAATGCAATTTAACAGCGTCGTTTCGACAAATGAAGTCGCCGTGAAGCTTTGGCAGAAACTAGGGTTCCGTATCATCGGCACCATACCACACGCTTATAAACATGCCCTTCTGGGTTTGGTTGATAGTTATGTTATGTATAAATGGCTACGTGCATAACAAGTCAGAGGACTCGCAATGCGAGGCATTCTATTGATGCAAGGCTCTATTGGAGCATGAAAGGCGGCCAATAATTATTGGCCGCCAGTTGAGATGCCTCGACTGTTAGTCTTCTTCAGCTAGGCTGACATCTTCAGAATAGTCTTCAGTGGCGTCTGGCTTACTGCGACCATTGAGAGTGTGGAAACGCTTACGACCACGCGCTAACTGTACGTACTTGAGCCAGACTCGCTCTAGTTTGGATTTGGCTTTACCAGGGTTTTCTATCACCTTAATAAAGTGCTTTTCCTCGGCGTTTTCTGGTTCCAGAGTTCCCATTTCCAAACCCTGCATCGTATCCCCATAAAGCGTTAGGATTTCCTCTTCTGCAAGCGTAAAATCTCCAGACTTAGCAAATCCTCGTGGGAACTTTGTGTTGTCATAAAAACGTTTTTTGCCGTGACGAAATAGAGTGTCAGACATTGTGGTAGCCTCTATAAACCTACTTGGTTGAACTAAAACGAAAAGTAGGCGTAAATTTAACAAAAGAAAAACAAAACCTTTTTATCGTCTCAATTAAACACTTTTATGAAGGTTAGGTAACAGTTTGTTGAATGGAAAACAAAGTGAAACCGATGAATACTAACCTTTCATTCTCTGAACTGAGGTATTTCGATGGACGTCAAAGTCTTTAAAACATTTTTAGAACTGGCCAATGTGCGTCACTTCGGACGTGCAGCCGAGAACCTATACATTACTCAGGCAGCGGTGAGTGCACGGATCAAGCAACTGGAAAGCTATTTTGATACTCAGTTGTTTATTCGTGATAGGAACAACATCAAACTGACGTCCTCTGGTGAACGTTTGGTGAGCTATGCCGAAGTGATGGTCGCAACCTTGCAACAAGCAAAGCTAGAGCTGTCATTGGAAAGTGGCAAGGGGTTGCAACTAACGATGGGGGGAACCCCAAATGTCTGGGATGCCTACTTGCAAAACTGCCTGAGTATTGTCACGGATTCGTTTGGTGGTTACGGCTTTATGGCTGAAGTGATGGGGCGAGAGGCTCTGAATCGCTGCTTGCAAGAGAGAACACTGGATATGGCGTTTGCGTTTGACCAGATTAAAGCGGATGAATTGCACTGTAAAAAGGTCGCCGATATCGTTTTGGTTCTGGTCTCAACACAAGAGCAAACGTTAGACAGTGTATTTGAAGATAAGTATGTTTACGTCGATTGGGGAACCAAGTTTGCATCTGAACATGCTGAGCGACATCCTAAAATTCCAGCCCCTTATTTGAGAACGTCAACCGCGCGGATTGCAATGGATTTCATTCTTGAAAAGGGAGGAAGTGCTTACTTACCTATCTCATTAGTTGAGCCCTTTATTGCCAGTGGTCAACTGTTTAAAGTAGCGGGTGTTGAGGATTGGTACCGACCTATCTACCTAAGTTACCGTAAAGCGAGCTCTTCGGTCGAAGCGATTGGGCAGGTAGAGAAATTGGTGAAAGACATTGACCCGATCACGGCGTACTCATTACAACAAATGGCGGATTTGCCGATCGATGAATAGACAAAGCCCTCAGTTGAGGGCTTTATGGTTAATGAGTTACACCAACTCAGTCAATTGCTTCAGTGCATCTTCACGTGCTATGGCTGCGGTATCTTCGCCCATGTTAAGTGCTTCAGCGTAGACAAACTCAACATCGGTAATGCCAATGAACCCCAGCATTGTGGTCAGATAGCTTTCGATCGAGTTGCGTGGAGAATCTTTGTGTAGACCACCACGAGTGGTCACAACAATCACTCTCTTGTTCTCGATTAAACCCACAGGGCCAGTCTCGGTGTAAGAGAAGGTCACGCCAGCACGAGCAATCAGATCGAACCAGTTTTTTAGCTGAGTCGGTACCATGAAATTGTACATAGGTGCACCGATGACAAGGGTATCTGCGGCTTTGAGTTCGTCAATCAACTGGTTAGAGATCTCCAGTATTGCTTTAAGCTCATCTGACAGATCATTACCGTCGCTGCGCAGTGCGGTTGCAACATTCATATCAAGTACCGGTAAAGGCGTTGCGGCCAGATCGCGTTGAATAAGGTTTGATTTGCCTTCAAGCGCCTGATCGATCAATTGGTTTGATTGAGAGTGAGGGCCCAGAATGCTGGATTTAACAACAAGTGTATTAGTCATAATCATGTTTCTCGTCTAGTCAGGCTGGATTCAATCGAGCCCTGGTGTCTGTTGCTATTGAGTTTAGGTTCAAGCACGGCGAGAAAAAATCCACTCTCTTCGAGCGAGACATTCGAAATTTTTGAATGACTTTGTTGCATCGATAAAGCGGATTATTTTGAGGTTTCGTTTAACCAATGCACTCATCACGAGCGGCTTGATCTCGTGGCAAGAAATGCGAATAAAGCGGCTGTGTTGACTGACATATGCTTCAATCACAGCCTTATTAACCGTTACTGCTTGCAGCATGCGCTTTATTGGGAACGTTAGCTCGTAAACATCCCATTTAGTGTTGGGAAGTTTTTCAGGTTAGGGAAGATCTCGGACAGGATATTTTCCGATACGCCCAACCAACTTCCGAATGCGGCAGCGTACTGGTCAACCGACGTCGTTGGGATCAGCCGGCCGTTTCCTGCATCCTGGCCGTGGCCAAGTGTTGGAGGAGGAACCGTACCTAAAATTTGTCTGCCCTGAACGGCACCACCGACAACAAAATGATGGCCACCCCAGCCATGATCGGTGCCATCATCGTTGACGGCAAGTGTCCGACCAAAATCAGATGCCGTAAACAGCGTGACTTGTTTTTCCAATCCGAGTTCCTGTAAAGCAGCATAGAACGCGGTGATCGCTTTACTCAATTGTTGTTGCAGTTGGGGTAGGGTTGTTGCTTGATTAGAGTGAGTATCAAATCCACCAAGTCCAACAGAGAACAGTTGCCGAGATACCCCCAATTGATGTCTGGCTGCCATAGTGTTGGCGACACTCTGTAGCTGAGTGCCCAGCTCGGTATCGGGAAAATGAGTACTAAGTTGGATATCTCGCGTGGCGCGGTTGTAGCTTTGGTTGGCATCAAAAGACTGGGTCATTTTGCTGGCCAGATCTTGTTGGATCGGGTTGGCCGAAGTGAAATTGGCAGAGCGAAAATGTTGGATCAAATGCGCTCGCAATTCGTCGTCCGTTTCTTCTATCAGCTCGGGTTGTATTGCTTGACCACCCTCAACCCGATACGGGTAACTTTTGATGCCAGTGAGCATTAACTCTCCGGCATCTGTAGAGATGTTATTGAACGGCGTGTTGGGTGTTGAACCTAACTGAATCAAGGCATCACTCATACGCCCTCCCCAGCCATAGCGGGCACCTTCTGGTGAACCGGACATCCAAGTTGATTGCTGATCATTGTGGGAAAATAGCCTTGCGGGTTGAAGATCAGGAACCTTAGCGAAACGGGTGGCATCAGTCGGTTGTATCAAAGGGCCTACGTTGGCCATGATCGCTGCATTGCCTCGCTCATACAAGGCGTGAAGTTCAGACAACTCAGGTGGTAGAGCAAACTGCTGGCTGCCTTGGACATTGCTAAGTGGCAGGAGATCGTTTCTCGAACGTCTTGTTGTCGGGCTCATCAAAGCACGACGAATGCTCGCCCAATGGTTATAGTTTTGCTTGTCATATGGGATGACCACATCGTGGTTATCCATGCCGCCGTAGAGGAAAACGCACACTAGGGCTTTGTAGTCGCCAGTTGTATCGGCTTTTGCTACAGAGCTGCCCAGAGATGTTAGCAGGCTGGCGAAGGAAGTCATACAAGGTGTCACTGCGGCTGTAGCCAGACTGCCTTTTAGAAATTTTCTCCGATTCATCATCTAATCTTCCCTATCGTTGAAACAAGTAGTCTGGTGAGGTCATGACCATCAAGATTGCAAGTTGTACGCGCATCAATCGATCTTCTTCCTCTTCCAAGTAGTCAATGGCCGTTGCGATCGAACGCTTGGTCTCGTCCGACAAGCGATGGCCTGTCAGAAGTAGGTCAAGGTGTGAGACCAAGAGGTTAGGCTGGCTAGCAAGCTGATATTCATGAGTGTAATAGGCGCGAAAGCTTTGCTTAATTTGCGCCCGACTGACCTGTTTTCCTTCCTCTGCCAGTGATGCTTGTTCGTCATCAATATCTTCTTCCATTAAGTTATTGAAAATAAAGTGAGTGAGGAAATTGCTGTAACCAGACAAGCTGGATGCATTGATAAGCTGCATTTCCGGTGCAGTGAGACCCATTTCCGCACTCTTACTGCCCGGAGGCACGTACCCTGGGCGGAAAAAATTGAACACAGAAGGTGAGCGATACGGATGCTGTGAGAGGGCCTCAACGCCTTCCGTTGACCAGAGGTCGAGTTTAAATTGTGGGGTGACTTGTCTAATCTCAAACGCTCGTGCCCACTGGGTAAACGCCAACAATGGCTCTCTAATTTTTCCGTGATGCAGTGAGACTGGTCGTTGGGCTTCGGTATCAAAAAGCACAGCTGCTAAGGTCGCTTTCAGATCGCCTCGTTGTCGACTACCAACGATTTGTCCATCCGGTAACATATACCAGCCAGCGTCAAAGGTATCCGCCACTCGTTTGACATAGTGGGTGGAAGGATTACTGGTGGTAAAACGTTTAATGAGCTGAGTACTGAAAAAGGGGGCGACATTGGGGTGATGAAAGATATGATCAAGAGCTTGTTGTACCGATTGTTCAGCTGACGTGTTGGCCGCTATGGTATAGCCAAGAAAGTGTTTCTCCTCGCTAGAGTGGTATTGACGACGAATGGTCATTGGTTTTGGAGCAGCGTCCATCCATGCTTCAAAGCGCTCTTCTTCATCAAAGTGAGAAGGAACATTGAGATCAAAGCCGGTAAACACCTTGGCTAAACCCGTAATATCCAGATTGCTGTAGGCTTCTATCGCTTTCCCCTGATTGTTGATCTTTTCGCTACCATCTTGATTGAGGAGTGTGACGCCAATCGTGAACAATTGCAGTAGCTCTCGGGCATAGTTTTCATCTGGCATTCGACCTGTTGCCACGTCTGCTTTCTTGCTGCCCATATAAGTTAAGTAGTAGCCCATGGTTGCAGAATAGGTGATGTCACTCAGCAACTGGCGAAAATTGCCAAAGGCATGCTTGATTAATAAATCTTCATAGCTTGCAATGGCTGTCGGAGTTTCTGCCAGTACTTCCCCACCTTTTGTTGAAACGACAAAAATTTCGGACAGTGCAAAGGCCATTCTCTGGCGAAGCTGATCATTCGCCGTGATCGCGTTAGTCCAGAAGCCGAAGGTGGGAGATTCCAAAACGAAAGCATTGAGTTCTTCACCATGATCAGCATGAGCAATCGCCAGTTGAACGTGAGGCATCAAATAGCTAGGCTGAGTATTGAGTTGATTGATGAACCACTGCGATTGGCTTTTCTTGCATAACGCGTTGATATCTTGGCGCTTTGCACCAAACGTTACTTGATTTAAAAAACTCACTGATTGAGAAATTTGATCGGTTTGACATTGCCAATAGGCTTGATTTTGATCCACAGAGGACATGATTGAGCTTGCAGCTTGTTCACCTTGCGCGCTGTGGCTGGTTACAGTGAACAAAGCGCTAATCACTATTAACGTCGAGATTGGGTAAAACTTCGACACGGGCGAATACTCCTTTCCATGAGGCCAGAAAGGAGTATAAGTATCTGGTGTATGACTTTGGTTTACATATCTCAGGCACTAACCATACAAATTTGTATGGTTAGTGGAAAATTGGATGTTAAATACTGTCCCTGGCGTGTCAGGCAATAGAGTGATGGAGGCACCATGAAGATGAGCGATACTTTGCACCAAACTGAGTCCCAACCCATTGCTGGCGTCGCTGCGGCTGAGGTCAGCGGTATAAAAACGTTCAAAGATCCGCTGTCTGTGTTGATCAGCGATGCCCGGGCCGTTATCACCTAGCTGGAGGACCACTCCCGATTCTGAAGGTTGAAGGTGTACCCAGACCTGACCGTTGTTTTTGCTGTACTTTACGTTGTTTTCGAACAAATTGATCATCATCTGATTGAGTAATTCTGCATCACCCGAAACGCTGATTGCGGGCACAATGGCACTGGTGAGTTGTAGATTATGATCCTCAAAAACCGGTTGATAACTGTCGACGAGATTTTCAATCAACTCAGAAAGGTTGATATCGGTAAAATGAGATTTGCGCTTGCCCGAGTCAATCTCACTCAGGCGGAGTAAGCTGTTAAAGGTTTTTAACATAGCGGCGACTTGCGATTGGGCTTTTTCTATGTGTTGTTCAGCCCCGTCACTGTCCATCTGCATCAGCTGTAATTGATTCGCGAGTCGAGTCAGTGGCGTTTTTAAATCATGTGCGATACCGACCGTAACGTCTTCGATATTGGTATTGAGGTGCTCTATCCTCTCCAGCATTTGATTAATGTTTTCAGACAAACGATCGAATTCATCTGTACTTGTGGAGACAGGCAACCGCTCAGTGTGATGGGTGCTGCTAATGGTCTCCAGATTGTCTGAGAGATCATCAAGGCGTTGGTATACTTTTCGACTGAGTAGATAAGCGATCAATACGGATAACGGCAACGCCGTCACACAGACCCAAATTAACCCTTCAGACATAGTTTCGAGAATCGATCGGTAATCTAAGCTGGTGCTGGCTCCGACCACCAGAACAAAATCACTGTTGAGCTTGTGTTGCAGTGTTCTGATCTCATACACCGCGTCAATTAGCTGATCTTCTTCATCAAAGTGAGAAACATCGAAAGTGTACCAGTGCCATCCAGAGGGCGACTCGCTCAGTGGTGTAAAACCATAATCTTTACCGTGTGCTCTAAGATAAACCACATACTGATTTCGTTGCATTCTCTCATGCCAAAATTCTGGGTCATTGAGATCTTCGAAATCCATATCAAGCTCTTCAATCAGCCAATCTACGCCATTTTCTGTCGTTTCTTCTACCAACCATTGATAGGTATCGCTTTGCTCTTGCTTATCCAACTGGTTGGTATTGTATAAAAATGTGCCACCGATAATACCTAATAGGATCAGAGCTGAAACAAAGAACAGTGCAGAAGAAGTGAGTGTGTATCTGAAAACAGAGGAACGCCAAATGTTGGCAACAGCAGGCTTAGAACGAGAGGACATAGCCAGCTCCGCGCACCGTTTTAATCAGTTCAGTATTGAAGGCTTTATCGACTTTGTGTCTTAGACGGCTAACATGGGTTTGGACCAAACTGGTGTTGGGGTCAAACTGAAAGCCCCAAACTTGTTCCAGCAACATAGTCCGGGTGACCAATTCACCTTGATTGACCATCAGCAATTCCAGAATCTGGTACTCGCGTGGCAGAAGATCGAGTTCTTGACCTGAATGACTCACTTTGCGGCTGATTTTATCCAGCGTGAGAGGGCCAGCGGTTAGCTGAGTAGAGGTTGGGTTGACGGGCTGGCGGCGTGCTAGTGCTTTGACGCGAGCATTTAACTCTTCGAAGGCAAAAGGTTTAACCATATAGTCATCGGCACCAGCTTCAAGGCCAGCAACGCGATCACCAATGCTGTCTTTTGCAGTAAGGATAAGAATCGGAGAATGCACCTGGCTTTGTCTGAGTACGCGTATGGCGTCAATGCCATCCATGCTAGGCAGCATGCGGTCAAAAATGATGACATCGAAAGACTCACTCGCGGCGCGAACGAGTCCGGTTTTCGCATCAGGTTCGTGACAAAGAGAGTGGCCTTGTTCTGTTAAGCCTTTATGTATGAACTCAGCAATCTCAGTGTCATCTTCAACCAGCAGCAATTTCATGTGTTTTGTATTCCTTCAATCCACTGTTTACATAAATTGAATCAATGAATGAAGGTTGCGTCCACTTATTTGTGTGATTGAAGGAGCGTTCCTGAAGTGACATTACATATTACAAGTCCATCAGGCTTTCAATCGACTCCTCAATCGAGAGATTGTGATAAGAGCGTATAGTCTGACCATCTGTCGCATCAATCAATATAGTATTGATTGCTGACTGGCCATGCTGTTCAATGACGTTCAGGCTCTGTTCGACGTTGTCATACGTTAGGGTGAGATTATCTTTTAGCACTATAGTGCAAGTGTGCAGATTCATAGCCAACTTCCTTATTATTTGTATCGACTGCATTCTAACTCTAGAAGAGTTTAAACTGATAGCAAATTCGATTAACTTCCGAAAATGGCTAGTATTAAAAAGTGAGCCGATTAGACTCGCGGTAAGAGTTTGAAAGATGTCGGGAAGAAGAATGTGAACGGATTGTCATCCATATCATTGCAAGAGTGTCAAAGTGCTCGTCAGGCCAGAGATGCACGTTTCGATGGCCGTTTCTATGTGGCGGTAAAAACCACAGGTATTTTTTGTCGACCCATATGCCCCGCCAACTTACCCAAGGAAGAAAATGTTGAGTACTTCGTCGAAAAAGCGCAGGCGCTTCAAGCGGGTTATCGGCCTTGTTTGCGTTGTCGCCCAGACAGTGCGCCAAGTTCTTGGGCTTGGAAAGGGGTGGAAACGACGTTTCTTCGTGCTTTGAAAATGATTGAGCAAGGCGAGTTACAAACGTCTAGCTTGGTTGAGTTGGCCGAACGTCTTGGCATTAGCGATCGCTATATGAGACAGCTGTTTCAAGACCATCTTGGGATGGCGCCAAAACAGTACGCGCTTTACCATCAGTTGATGTTTGCTAAACAACTGCTTCATTCCAGTTCCATGTCGGTGACGGATATTGCGTTCGCGAGTGGGTTCAACAGCGTACGTCGATTCAATGATGCATTTAAGCAGGTTATTAAGCTGACCCCGACTCAGGTCAGAAAAGATCAGGCTGTGTCTGTGGTAGAAAGTAGCTACATCGACCTCGCGTTTAAAGGACCTTTAGATTGGCAACACATGCTGGATTTTTACCGCCTGCGAGCTATTGACGGATTAGAGCATGTTAGCGACGAACGTTATCAGAGAAAGTTTGAGATTGAAGGGGCGAACGGTTGGTGTTCGATTCGCTATCTTAAGCCCGGAATTATGCGCGTTGAGTTTGAGTTGTCTGATACCCGTCGCCTCAAAGCCTTAGTGAATCAATTGCGCAGAGTGTTTGACCTTGATACGGATATCTTGACCATTGAACAGACATTGAATGCGGTCAATCCAAACCTAATATTGCGTAGTGGAATTCGTATTCCCGGAGTCTGGAACACTTGGGAAGGCGGTGTTCGTGCCATTTTGGGCCAACAAGTGTCGATCAAGGCCGCCATAGGGCAACTCAATTTACTCGTTAAAACCTTACAACCCAGAGGTGTGACACATTTTCCCACACCACAGGAAGTGGCCCTTGCTGATTTATCTTTTTTACGTATGCCGCAAAGCCGCAAAGAGACATTGGCCCGTTTTGCGCAGTTTATGGTAGAAAACCCCGAAGCGAGTCTAGAACAATGGCTTGATGTCAAAGGTATTGGTCCATGGACAGTTAATTACGCACGGTTGAGAGGAGCCTCCGATCCCAATTGCTTCCTAGATGGTGATTTGGTCGTCAAAAAAGCCCTGCATCAGTTCCCTGAACTGGATGCTGAACGCGTATCTCCATGGGGGAGTTATGCCACATTCCATTGCTGGAGCCACGCATGAACAAGAGTTACACCTATTTAAAAACACCGCTTGGGCAGATGACGATTCAGGCTAATGAGCAAGGTTTGTTAGGGGGTTGGTTTGAGACTCAGACCACACAACCTGAAAAGTTAGGCAAAAACGATAAAGAACATCCTATACTTATTAAAGCAATCAAACAGTTAGACGAGTATTTTGCTGGCCATCGACAGGCATTTGATCTCCCACTAGCAGCACAAGGAACGGTATTTCAGCAGCAGGTGTGGAAAGCATTAACAACCATACCTTTTGGCGAGACTTGGAGTTACCAGCAGTTGGCCGATGCGATTGGTAACCCAAAAGCCGTGAGAGCGGTGGGGTTGGCAAACGGTAAGAACCCGATATCTGTGATTGTCCCATGCCATAGGGTGATTGGTAAGAGCGGTAAGCTAACCGGCTATGCGGGCGGGCTGGAACGGAAAGCAGCATTGTTAAAAATAGAGCATTGGGAACCTGAGTAATGCGGTTAGAAAAAGGATTATTTTCCTTGCTAGTAATGCTTTTGCTGCAAGGGTGTTTTGAAGAAAAACTTGATCGAATGATCAACAAGCAAACCTATGAGTTTGAAGGGGTATATGAAAATCTGTATACCCAGGATTTATTGATGTTCAAAGATGCGATGGTCACGATCAGCCGGGTGGGTGCGCCTGATGTCATCAAATCTTTTGAGGTCGACGATAATTTCCTGACCATAACCATGCGCAATAACTCCAAAGAAAAACGTGAAGACATCGTTATGCGCATTCATGGTAATAATGAAGCATTGACGTGCAGTGTTTGTGCAAGATACCAGCTTGCTAGTGTGTGGCAGAGACGATTGGATTAACTATAACGAGTGAATCGGCCATTGAAAAGGACAGCCTTCGGGCTGTCCTCTTTACATTGAATAATGCTCAGGAAATTTAGAATAACGCTGAATTAAGCATTAAATGGAGGGCAATACTCACGGCGTAACCTATGGCTATGACGGGGGCCCATTTTAGATGGCCAAAGAAGGTATACTTGCCATGCGCGGCTCCCATAAGCGCAACCCCGGCCGCAGAGCCAATGGAAAGCAAACTACCACCAACACCTGCGGTCAGCGTGACCAATAGCCAGTTACCCATCGACATCGTTGGTTCCATGGTCAGGACGGCAAACATCACCGGGATGTTATCGACAATAGCAGACAAGATCCCCACCATAACATTGGCCCAGATTGGATCCCACTGGGTGTACATTACCTCAGAAACCAATCCTAAGTAGCCGAGTAAGCTCAAGCCGCCGACGCACATCACTACCCCATAGAAGAAGAGTAACGTGTCCCACTCGGCATGAGAGACTCGTCTAAACACATCGAACGGGACAACCGAGCCGAGCCGTTTCAGCGCCGTGTCATCACGATTGGCAATCGCAAGGGCTGCTTTCTTATGGAGCGATGCTTTAAGAGTCTTACGCAAGAAAAACCCGAAAAACTGTAGATAAGCCAGCCCCATCATCATGCCAATGACAGGTGGGAAGTGCAGCACAGCATGGAACGCAACTGCAGTCGCAATTGTCAGTATAAACAACCCGACAATCCGGCGGGCACCACGTTTTAACTCTACATGCTGGTGGACGACATTCGGTGTCGTACTTGGCACAAACATCGACATGATGATGGCAGGGACAACGTAGTTGGCAATGGAAGGCAAGAACAAAGGCATAAACTCAGAGAAGGAGACATAACCTGCCTGCCACACCATCAATGTTGTGATATCACCAAATGGACTGAAGGCCCCGCCAGCGTTGGCCGCGACCACAATATTAATACACGCCAGATTGATAAATTTAGGGTTGTCTCCCGCGACTTTCATCACAACCGCACACATCAACAAAGCCGTAGTCAGGTTGTCGGCAATCGGAGAAATAAAGAACGCCAGAATACCGGTTAACCAAAACAACGACTTGTAATTAAAACCTTTTCCGACCATCCACGCTTGCAACGCATCGAACAGCCGCCGCTCTTCCATCGCGCTGATATAGGTCATGGCCACCAGTAAGAACAGCAATAACTCTGCGTACTCGAGTAGGTTGTGTTCCAGTGCTGATTTGGCAACTTCGATATGACCATGTTGCGAGTAGACATAACCAATCATGGCCCAGATGAGGCCCGCTGCTAGCAGGACAGGTTTGGACTTTCGAAGCGAGAGGTATTCTTCCAGCATCACCAGCGCATAGGCACAAGTGAAAATCAGGATGGCCACATAGCCGATGGTAGATTGAGTTAAGGGCAACGTTTCTTGAGGGCTGTTGGCGGCAAAAGTCGTAAAGGGAAGTAATACAAGGGCGACAAAAGCGAGCCACTGCAATTTCATACTTTCACTCCTTGAAAGAAGATGGTTGTTATGGTGGAGCCATTCTAAAGAGGTTTTGACTATGGGTATGTGAGATAGGTTTGATCTGATTGAATTGTCGTCAGTTTTTAACCGTCAATGCCAGTGATATCAAGCTGGTTATTCGACATTTTAGACATTGATATGCACCAGTATTACCAAGCAAACTCAAATGAAATGGAAATAGGGAAAAGGTTAGAGTGACGATTGGCTCACTGTTCGCAGGTTATCAACCAGTTCAACCATTCAGCGTGTTTTATAATGTTAAAGATATTAATTCTCATTGGTGAATTTGTTAGGATAGGCCACTTCTAACCCACTATGATTGAGAACCACGATGACGACAGGTAAGTCCACGGAACGACCTTCTAATGCGTTTAGTCGGATCAGTAAAGTACTGTCGTTCATTCATCAGCACATCAATGAGCCGTTATCCCTAGATGATATTGCCCGTCAAAGCTGTTGGTCACGCTGGCAACTGCAACGAGTATTCCAGACAGAAACAGGTATAGCGGTAGCGACTTATGTCCGAGAACTCAAGCTCAGTCAGGCAGCAGAAAGGTTGATTGACACGTCAGATAGGGTAATTGACATCGCTCTAGAGCTTGGCTTTAGTTCAGAAATTAGCTTCAGTCGTTCGTTCAAGCAAGTATTTGGCCTTAGCCCTCGAGCGTATCGTAAACAAGGGCTCCGAACCGGTTTGCGCAAGCCCATTGAGGTTTCTCGACGTGCAACGCAAGAGGCCAGCCCGCTTTTTGTTGAAGTAAGAGTGGAGTCCAAAAATGCATTTCTCCTCAAAGGACTCCATGAAGACATTAATGGGTTGTTCTCCCTTAACCCTGACTTTCAACAAAAAGTCCCTGCGTTGTGGCATCGACTAGAGCAAACCCTGCCAAGTGAAGCTGACCGTTCTCTTGCCTTGACCGGTGTGATTGATATTACCCAAAGCCAGTTCGACGGCAGTAACATCCAATATTGGGCAGGAGTGGAAATAACCGATGATTGGTGGCTACCCCAATTACCCTCTGTGCTCTCTCCAGAACTGAGCACCTTGGGGGTGCCCGCGCAAACATACGCCGTGGTCAAACATCGTGGGCCAGTGGTGTATTTGCCCAAAACACTAGAGTGGTTCTTGCTCAATTGGTTACCTCACTCTGGTTATCGGGGTATTGATGGTTACGAACTTGAATGCTATCCCGCCAATTACCATCAACAAGATCCCCATGCTGTCATGGAATATTGGATCCCAGTTGAACGGCTATCACCATAACTCTTAGTGATGGTTTTATAAATTAATTTGGTAAAGATGCACCAAATTGTTAACTTTCCTGTTTCTCAGGTTTGTAGAATGCAAATGATATTTATTCTTAATAAGAAAAAGCATTGTTACTTGAGGGACACATGACAACTCCAACAAATTTTAAGCGCTCAACACTTGCTGTAGCGCTGCTTAGCGCCTTTTCAGCCTCCGTTATGGCTGCGGATGAAGTCAGTCAAGATACAACGGAACTAGAAACCATCACTGTGATGGGTAAAGCCTACCGTAATACGGCGACCAAAACATCGTTAGAACCGGAAGAAACACCTCAAAGCATCGCTATTGTTGAAGCAGAGCAGCTTGAACAGCGTGGTGTGACTTCCATCAATCAAGCACTGCGATACGTTCCTGGTGTTGCAACTGAGAACCGAGGTAGCTCGGTGACCATGTTTGATGATTTCACCCTCCGTGGTTTCCAGACAAAAAACCTCAATTACTATGACGGCTTGTCATTGCTTTACCTAACGGGTTGGAACTTACAGCCTCAAGTAGATCCAATTGCTCTTCAGCAAGTGGAGGTATTTAAAGGCCCAACGTCGGTACTCTACGGTGCGATGCCTCCCGGCGGTATGGTCAACTTGATAGCCAAAACACCCCAACAGGAAGCTTCAACCGCAGTGGATGTTGCTACCGGTTCAAGAAATCTGATGCGAGCATCGATAGATACGACAGGTCAAATTGGTGACAGTGATTTCTCCTATCGCTTAATTGCACTGGCACGTAAACAAGACAGCCAAGTGGATAATGCCGAAGAAGAGCGTTACGTGTTGGCTCCAAGCTTGGATTGGCAGGCAACAGACAAAACCTTGATCAACGTTAATGTTTATTATCAGAACGATCCTTCAATGGGGATTAACTCTTCTATGCCGCTTGAGGTATTGGAAAAGAGTGCTCCATCGGTGTCGATGGGGGATGTGAGCTGGAGTCAGTTTGAACGTGAAGTCTTAATGGTGGGTTACAAGATCAACCACGAATTCAATTCAAACTGGACGTTCCTACAAAATGCTCGCTTCACCGATGCCAGTTTGTATCAAGAGAACACCTACCATACAGCGGGCCTAAACGCTGATGGAACCCTGACACGAACGCCTTATTCGACAGACGAAGAGCTCAAAGGATTTGTGATGGATAACCAAGTGTCTGGTACGGTCGATATAGCGGGTATTGAAAACAACCTGCTATTTGGTATCGACTACCAATCTATGGATGGCAACACGGTGTATTCTGATTACAGTGTTGCCGCGACCAGTGGATTCGGAAAGTTTGATCCGCTCAACCCAAACAACAATCTGTTGGATCGCGATGATCTAACCAAATCGAGAGAAGCTCGCGATGACAGTAACGCTAAGCAACTCGGCCTTTACTTCCAAGATCAGGTTCGTCTTGATCAACTGGTATTGATTGGTGGTGGTCGCTTCGATCAGTACGAGTCAGAAAGCGTCTACTACTCGACAAAGTCTGATCATAATCATTTCACGTATCGCGTCGGCGCACTGTATGAGCTAGACAATGGCCTGTCACCGTTTGCAAGCTATGCGACCAGTTTTGAACCTGCGCCAGGTGTGGATAAAAACAACCAAGCTTTTGATCCTGAAACGGGCGAGCAAGCGGAAGTTGGTGTGAAATACATGTCATCGGATATGTCTAAAACAGTAACGGCATCGTTCTTCCATATCACCAAGAAGAACATGTTAATGACGGATCCAAGCAACGTATATGGTCCTCGTATTCAAGTGGGAGAGGCGGTGTCTCAGGGGATAGAGTTGCAAGGTCGTTGGTATGCATCCGAGAGTCTGGATATTGCGGCATCCTATACCTATCTTGATATGGAAATTACTCAAGATTCGGGTAATGACCTAGAAGGTACTACGCCAATTTATGTCCCCGAGCACAGTGCCAATCTCTGGGCAAACTACAAGGTGTCTACTGGCCTACTGACGGGGACTCGTATCAGTGGTGGTGCACGTTATGTGGGTGAAATGGAAATGAATGCGACCAACACTCAGGGCAAAGTGCCATCGTACACCGCGGTAGATATGTCTGTTGGGTATGATTTAGGTCAGGCAAGTGAATCTCTTACTGGAGCAACGGCGAACGTAATTGTGAATAACGTCTTTGATAAAGAGTACTACGCCTGCTATGACAAATATAACTGCTGGTTTGGTGCAGAGCAGTCTATTGAAGTCAACGTTAAATACGAGTTTTGATCGCTGTTTATCAAGGATAAAAGCAGCGCATACGCTGCTTTTTTTATTTCGAGAGTTGAATAAAATTTGTACAGCGGTGGGTTGGCAAATTGTTTGCGGTGAATATCACAAAACCACACTAAAGCTCAAAGCCTGAAGTGGGCGAATAAACGGGTTAAATCGTCAAAATGAAGGGGGAATCTGGTTATATGATTATCTGAGAGTTATTTTTACTATTCAATGTGCGGTAAATGGTGGTCATTTCCACATTAGATAAGCCTCTTCCTCATCGCTATAGTGATATTCGCTTTTATTGATATGAGGTCTTGATTATGTATGGTTTTTCCAATAATGATTCAACGCCAAAGCATCCCTTGTGCATTGGCAAAGTGAAAGAAATTCACTCAGAGGGTAATCGAGTGAAAGTAGAGCTTTGTAATAAAGCTGATAAGCAATCTGTCTGGGCGGTGTTGGGCCGGAATTTTACTGATTCAGAAATTCAGTTAGCAATAGATAAGCAATTCGAATGCCGGATTGATTTGGTTGGCGGTGAAGCAGGTATCCCTATTCTGACCGATATTTGCTTCTCGTTGGTGTTTGAAGAAGAGCTCATCATCAGAGCCAACCGAGTTATTGTGGAAGGGAAAGAGGAAGTGAAGTTGGTATCCGGTGAAACTGAAACCCTATTCAGTGGCAATGATGGTCGGATTACGACCAAAGCGAAACAGATCACGTACCAATTTGAATAGGGTATTTAAAAAGCCCCTCTTGATACGTTTAACGTTGTCACAGTTTTTGATTGGATAATGGTGTACCAGTTTGTCGATTGTTAACCACTGCCTCTTCTCTGCTTTAGCCGAGAGGAGGCACATCAAGCCAATATAACCATCAATCTTGTTTGAGTGTGGCATACGAATCAGATATTTCGACAATACTTGGATGCTTGAGAGAGGGATATGAAAAGTTACGAAGATATTTACTACATTTCTACAATGGTTGCTTTTCAAGAACATTTTCTAGAACTCCAAGTCACAAAAAGTACAGGTCGACGCAAGCATACTTATAAAAAGCTCAATTATGATGACGGTCCAGTTTTTTTTGTAAATGGCTTTAAAGGCTATATCCCTTTCTATCTGACAGATGGTCAATTTGATGGTATCTACCCAGTGGTATCCGAGAAAATCGCGTCTGTTATTCAAGAGTACAATATTGATGGTTTCCAGCTCTTTCCTGCGGTCATTATCGGTGATGATGGCAAGTGGCATGAAAAATTTTACTTTTTTAACTTTTATGCCCCTTTAGACTGTGTCGATTTTGAAAATAGTGATGTCGATGAATATAAGCCCAATGCAAAATACAATGAGGTGGTAAGTTACAAATTGCTGAGCGATGTGTTGGATTGTATACCAGAGGAAAACCGGCTGATTATCAAACTTGCTCGTGTCGAAGGAGGCGCATTGATTTTCCACGAAAAAATAGTCAATGCATTAGCCAAGTTTAATATTGAAGCTTTTCAATTCTTTAAGCTTAGCAATTATCGCAAAGGAATGGAGTTTGAATAAGATTCCCGTATAAACAAGGGGCAGATTGCCTCACCTGTTAAAGCAAATTATCATCACCTGAACCTATCCCGTTCGTCACGTGACACGACACTACGAACATAGACCGCTAACGTATGACGAGCTTTTCAATGAAAGATGTCACTATTACTCCCCAGATACAGCAGGTACCGGAAGCGGTGAAAACTGTTCTGAAACAGTTTAACAGCTACGACGAACCATGCTTGGTGTTACTGTATTGCGATGCCGAACAAGAGGTGGTGAATGCCGCCTTTAAACAAGTGCTTGAACAAAACCGTTGTGAAGCCTCCAACTGGATTAGTCTTGAGAAGCATCTTCGCTTTTGTCACCTGTTCTGCAATTACCAAAACGCCAATTTTTTTGCTTTTGATTTGACAGATATCCTGAGTCAGCAAGGTTATAAAGCCAAAGTATCGCTGTTTCGACATCATTGCCTCTGTCAGCCCGAAGATACCTACCGATGGAACGTTACCCAATTGCTGGACCTGTTGGAAACAGACGATCTCGTTGCGATTAATGATTTTTGCGATACTCGCCATTGGCAAGGTATCAGTCAGTACATCGACGCAGACCGAGAAGCCCGCGTTATAGCAGAAGAAGGGGAAGATGAGGCTGAAGTTCTCTCTCCTGATCCTCACGGTGAGGAAATCCCGGCGCCTTTGCAGCAGATATCGCCTTTCATCCTTCACCTCCCTCAGGGAGAAGCGTTGTGGCACTACGTGCTAACCGGAGAGTTTGATGCTCCGATGCCATTAGAAGAATGCCTGCTTGATCTAGATTCGGTCTTAGTGGTCTTACATGCCAAAAAACATAGTCCTAGCTTTTACCGCCACCTCCTTCGCACTTGTGATTATGATAGTGTGCCGCCACCACAGCATGAGATCTTAGCGTGTTTGAGTGATGCATTAAGACCGCTGTACCAAGTGTTGTTAGCCGAACGGCATGACCAGCATCATCAAGACTGCTTTTTACGTGTATTGGATATTTTCTTCCACCTATTCGACCAGCAAGACTTGCCAAATGTCTGGCGGGAGATCCTGACTAAAGACGAAGAGACGGCGTGCCTCAGTGCTTTAGAATTTGAGCGTAGATACACCCAACCAAGTGAGGCTCTAGATAATGCGATCTGCCCGAGGGCCAAAAGGAACATTGATCACCTCATTGATTCACTGGATCATTTCTATACGTGTGATCACGACGA
The DNA here is from genome assembly GCF_000967495.1 of Vibrio neptunius. GTDB lineage: Bacteria > Pseudomonadota > Gammaproteobacteria > Enterobacterales > Vibrionaceae > Vibrio > Vibrio neptunius. Next base: position 30,850 of record NZ_JXXU01000009.1, read on the forward strand.
ATATCAAGAGATAGAGCGCGTATTTGGCTCAAATCGTCATGCATTTGACCACCAGCAGTGGCAGCGCGACGAGGAAGAACAGCAAACAAGATGTCGTTTAATCGGCGCGATTTTACTTAATTTGAATCACGATGTAGAGCTGTTTGATGGTGATACCGATGCGCTACTTAAATGGGTCAGTGGTGGCCTGCATCAGGATGTGTATAGTGAGATTAAGCGTCATTGTGGTCGCCAACCGGAGCATTTGCAAGCGTGGCTAATCAACGAAAGCAATAATGGGTTTACTGCGCTTGTTGAGGAGCTGAGCTCAATACTTAAGCACGAGATGGATAGAGACGCTCAATCTGAACTCGGCGTTATCCAGCCGAAATATGATATTTTCTCGTCAATCGGTCCATTCCGCCTAATGCTAGCGACCTGTTACTGGCTCTATAAGGCCAATCAGGATTCGTTTGCCAAACGCGTCATTCTACTGAGTATGGAGTTAGCGCCACAGGCGACTATCGAGAGTATGTCTCGCCTTTATCGAAACGGTTTCCAAGGGTTTGCCTTACCCGAACTACGGCGTACTTTCCTTACGACTTTACATGAGATGGGGGTACCTGATGCTGACCTTAGTGCGTTTCACATCAGTATCGCCGTCCAATATGATGAAAGCGAGTTGGAGGCCTTGGTCCACCGCTATGTGGAATGCGACCACAGTGAGCGAAACAGATGGAACTTGGCGATCAATAAGCTTGGCTCTTATGAGCGTGATTACTTCTACCTTAACGTCCATCGCTTACACTCGGAGGTCAGCACGCCATTACGTGATTTTCGCCCAACGGTTGTCCGTGAGCTTATGTCTGTTGTGGTCAAAGATGGACATGATGTTGATGTCCACACCCTTGCTGATGCCGCGCTTCGCTTCTTAGATGGTGAGTTGAGCTTTCGTTGCTACCAGCGCCTCACTCACGAGTACGTGGATGTTGAACAGTTTGATCTTCCACCGTACTGCTACAGAAAAAACGCGCCTAAGATTTTGCCGCAGATCCTTGTAGACCCCGACCTCACCAGCCAGCTACGTTGGATACAATTGTTCTGCTGTCAGTCCACGGCCCTAAAATTCATTGGGTTGACGTTTTTCCGTCGTCACTCAACACACAACAACCCGTTGCAAACCCAACTGCTAGAACAGGTGTTCTTTGAGCAGCTTTTGCATGAAGATGCCTTATCATTTTCCGATCGCCAAACGATCGAACTTGACGATTTGACGCCAGAGTGGCTCGAATATTGGCATCAATATCAGCGACAAATGGCCCGCAAAATCAAACGCCTATAACCCGTACAGGAGGAAATGACCATGATAGATATGCAGGGCATTTTGAGTGAGTATCTGCCACTTCAACTGATCCATGTTGGTGATGTGTATGCCGACAAAGACGGTGACCCCGATGCGTGGTTAAATGAGTATGACTTCAGCTGGCAGCCGATTAGCGACAACCGCTCACATCCACATCTCTTTCTTGGTGAAGAAGTGGTGTGTTTTGAGCCTGAAAGTGACCAAGATAAAGCTGAAAATCTAAACCGACGCACAGGTGGTCAGCCCCTTCGGATGCCCAAAATTTCAACCTGTTCTGGGCGATACACGTTATTGTTGGACAATGAACTCGCCGCCGAACTCGAGTTTTCTGACAAACTAGGCATTACGTTTTCAGCAGCCGAGGTGCGTGATGCAGCGGGCCACTTGCACACTGATTTCACGGCGCTGTCATTCCATAAGGTACTGTTTTATCATCGTTTTGAAACTCGTTTTCGCCACATACCAAGCGCACAGCGCTTATTGGTGTGTATTGAGCTCAATCAGTCGTCATCGACGTTTTTGATCCACCAATCCTTACTTGAACGCTGGCAACAAAAAGGCGTTGAAGAAGTGAACTATGATATAGCTCCTGAACATCAAAGCCTGAAAAAGCTGATGGAGAAAGACCATTATTGGGGCTATTGCACGCGTTGGTTTACCAACCTAGACGATTTCCAACAAAATCGTCATGGACATATTGATGATCTGGTTTAGGAAAAGCGTGCGTAAGCTTTTTATTTAACGACTACTAAAACTCGATTTTTTCTGTGATTGATGATGTCGATTAGGCGAGGTGCATCGACTCTGGTCACCACGAATGTATCAGATAGGGTGAGGCAGCGGCGTTGATATTGCGCTACTCACCTCGCCTTAACAGGGCCAACATCGTCTATTACTGAACGATTCGATCTATGGTTACCGTCACTTTAGGCGCAATGATCAACACCATGGTAGGAACTAAAATCATTGTTATTGCAAGAGTTTGCAACCATAAGGGCAATTGAATATCTAAGGTTGAAAGTGTAAATATCACCAGTGTGACAATCGGATAAATACACACCCAAGTTAAAAAGATCCTCAATAACTTTTTCTTCATCGTGGGCCCATTAATTTGTTGATTTCATTGAAATAGCCGGGAAGAATTTCTGATAAGCAGGTCCCCCCTTTTTTGGTTAGTGCTATCTTCTTAGCTCTTTTATCGGTGGGATCGCTACTTGAAGTGAGTAATCCATCGTCAATCAACTTTTTTAATGCTCTTGTCAGTACAGGCTTGGACACATCTAAGCGTGATGCTATTTCATGCGCATAGAGGCTCGTTCTGTCGGGTTCGCGATCGATTACAATCAGTATTAAAAACTTCAGCTGAGTAAGACCATGAGCAGAAAAATAAGTTTCTAGATTTCTCACTAGAAGGCTTGCTTGTCGCATGATGTTAAGCGCTTCAGCGATGGAGTTCTTCTCGTGGCTTGTTAAATCACTGGTGTATTTATCAAGCATGGCTTTGGTTGGAAGTTCCTTTAGAAAAAACATACCTTACCTTTAGGCGAGTTTAACAAGTTTAGTGATTTCAGGGGGGGTCGCTAACCAATCACCGTAGGCCTTAAAAACCGCTTTTGTATAGTCCATGTCATGGTGAAGTTGTAACGCACTGTCATCCCTCCACTCCTCATACAAACACAAACTGCCCGCTTTATCCTCATGAAGCGTGAATTCTAAGCAGCCAGGTTCATTTCGAGTCTGCGATATAATGTCTTTAATTGCTTGTTTTGATACCTCAAAGTACTCGGGCTTTGGTGTGATCTTGGCGAAGATAAACGTATGTTCATTCATAAATAATTTCCTCATTAGCTATTTAGTTAGCATGGTAACTATATGGCTAATCAGGTCGATTGACAAGGTCTATACAAGAATTAAATAGGATTTAATACGCTTGGCATGTTTAACTCATGGTTGAACATTGCGGCTTTGGGGCGAGTTTCTCCAATCCACTTTTGAGTCACAGTGTGGTGGCGCTAGCATAAAAAATGCCCCGTGTGTAAACACGGGGCATAGATTTAAGTGAGGGGAATAAGCAAATTAAGCGTTGGCTTTTTTCAGGTGCACTTTTTCTTCTTGCTCACCCGCCATTGGGTCGTTGAAGCGCGATTCATCCAGAGCGCCCTCCGACTTAGCGACGATAACCGTTACTGCGCTGTCACCTGTGATGTTCACAGCAGTACGGATCATGTCTAATAGGCGGTCAACACCCATGATCAGAGCGATACCTTCGAGTGGTAGACCAACTTGGTTAAGCACCATCGCGAGCATCACTAGGCCAACCCCTGGCACACCTGCTGTACCGATAGAAGCTAGCGTTGCCGTTAAGATCACCATCAGGTAATCACCCATGGTTAGGTCAATGTTGAACGCTTGAGCAATAAAGGCAGTTGCGACACCTTGCATGATGGCCGTACCGTCCATATTCACAGTCGCACCGAGTGGCACGGTGAACGAAGAAATACGGTTATCAACTCCCATGCGGTTCTTAACCGTTTCCATCGTGACAGGAATTGTCGCGTTAGAAGATGCTGTTGAGAAGGCAAACATGATTGCGTCTTCCATCTTCTTCAAGAAGGTGATTGGGTTAAGACCTGTAAAGCCTTTCAGCATCAGGCTGTAGGTGACCAAACCATGAATCACGAGCGTACCTGCTAGAACCAGGAAGTACTCCGCTAAGTTGAGAATGGCACTCAGACCTAGACCTGTGAACAGCTTCGCCATCAGGAAGAACACACCGTAAGGGGCTAGGTTCATGAGTAGCGCAACCAGCTTCATGATCACGTCGTTAAGATCAGCAAAGATGGCGGCAATACGCTCACCCGATTTGCCCGCGGCACTGATCGCGATACCAAACAGTACAGCAAATACGATGACCTGTAGGGTTTTTCCTTCCGCCATTGCACTGATCGGGTTGGTTGGGAACATGCCGATAATGACTTGGCCCAGAGACGGTGCTTCTGCGGATTTGAATGAACTCGCTGCGGTTAGATCGGCACCGGCACCAGGCTGAAATAGGTGACCCATAGTCAGTGCTAACGTAATCGCAATAGCGGTCGTAGTAATATAGAAGGCGAGTGTTTTACCACCCATGCGACCTAAGGTTGATAGGTCTTTCAGTGAGCTCGTACCACAAACCAGTGAAACAAACACCAGTGGGACAACAAGCATTTTTAAGCTGGCAACGAAAATCTGGCCACCAACTTCAAACAATCCATTGACGATGTATGTGTCGACAAATCCGTTGTCGGCAAAAAGGCTGCGAATCGCAAAACCTGTCAAGATACCCGCAACCATACCAATAATTACTCGGCTGGTTAACGACATTGGTTTCTTGGTATTCATAGTGAACACTCCTTATAGTTATGCACCTTGAGTTCACTTCAAGGCGAGCAGGAGGTTATCAGTCGAATCGAAAAATACGAACGTAAAATGCGTTGTCAGATTTGTAGATGTGATCTTTATCACTAGAGAGTACTGGTTATTAACAGTTTGATAACATTATCGATTAAATGTTTTGTCTGGCTGTTTTCAAATGTCACATCTTAGCCCGTCGGTGTTAAAAAAAACGCCATTCTCATTACATGTGGAATTGGGTGCATATTAAAATCAGATGATTTATTGCGTGCATAGATAATCAATAGTTATGCACTTTTTCGAGCGCGTAATAGATTGCCATTGAGCCCTTTTTATCGAAATGACACACGGTTTTCCTTTGCCATCACTTGTTTCTCGAGTGTTGCGCGTGGATAACCACCGTTATCGTGTTAATTATTCCCTTGTAAATGTTAGTCACTTCATATTCAACGGGTTTCTCACTGCTTTGACCGTGAATTTAGCCAATAACACCAATTTACCTAGGAATGTTCCCCTTAGCATAGAAGCTCGACGTCAGAGACAACAATAAAATAAAGGAATAATTACAATGTCAGAGCTAAGTTACGCCAACAGAGGAGCGGCCAGCAATGGTCTTCCGATGGCAATTAATACTTCTAATTCGTTCCCACATAACTCTGTTGATAGAAAGGGAGTAGATTACCCTCTACTCGGTTTATCACCTTCAATACAGAGAATCCAAAGTCAGATTGAATTCGCGGCTAAAACCAACTATCCAGTATTTATTAGTGGGGAGACAGGAACAGAAAAACGTTCTATTGCCTCGCTTATTCATCTCAACCGATTGGAGGGTAAGGGCCGCTTTATTCTTATTCCACCAACCATCCACAATCACTCACAATTTAAAGCGTACCTTGAGAATAGCTTAAATCGAGCCAAGCAAGGCACCTTATATCTCTCTGAAGTCGATGTCCTGGCACAGGAAAAAAAGGATTACCTGACTACCTTATTCAGTCAAGAGGAATTTCAAAGTTGCTTGACTGAGAAAAAAGTCCAGTTGATTGTCTCTTGTACCGAATCGATCAATAGTGCCCAAGGCAACCGGCAATTTTTGGCCAAGTTACTGGGGACAGAAGTGCCACATCTAGAGCTTTATATCCCGCCAGTTAGAGAGCGCAAGCAAGACCTTTCCAATCACATCGATCATATACTCCATAAACTTCAATCCTTTACCACAACGCGATTTACTCCTGAAGCGATTCAACTTCTCCACAATTATCATTGGCCAGGTAATGTTGATCAGTTGCAGCGCGTGATCGTGACGTTAGCGTCCTGTTGCGATCACCATATTGACATTGAAGATATTCGCAATCTGGCGCTTTTCCCTGAAAGCGAAACCTTCGACGTGGTGGAAGCGGTACTCAATCAAGAGTTTGGCGGTTTCCGTCATCTTCACCCAGGTTTACTGAAAGCGCTCAACTACATGAGCGAGAACTTCACCGAAGAGCTGACGCTAGCCGATCTTTCCAACGCGGCGTTTACCAGCCAATCACATCTATCTTATTTGTTCCGACAACACATTGGCTTTTCATTCAAATCCTTGTTAGTGCAAGTGCGGATTTGCTATGCCAAGCAGCTGATTGATGACACGCCAATGATGAAAGTCACCGAAGTCTGCCTGCAATCTGGGTTCGGCGACCTGAGTCATTTCGAAAAAATGTTCAAGAGAAATGTGGGTTGTACACCGCGCCAATACCGACAGAAAGAGCGAGAAAAAGCACGCCTCTTTGCGGCGAACTAAGTTGGTGAAAAGGCGGCAATTCTTGATGGATTTGACCAAGTTATCAAGCCGCCTTGTTCTTAATATGGAAAGCATAGAGACGAACATCAAGAGCCTCTGAAATGGAAATCAACATCGAGAAAATGCTGAGTCAATTCACCCCGACAACATCGCGCAATATGTACCTCAACATGGTCGCTGATTCGTTAGGGAAAGCATCACAAAATGCGACTCATGCTCAGCAGCAAATTCAGACCATAGTGGTCACTAATACGGCGTTAGGTTCCGGGTTGATTTATTCCATTGCAGCAAAAGGGTCTTAGTCAGTTTTGAGGTGCAATGCGGCACTTCTTAACCAGCAAAGGAGCATTTGATATGCCAGTAAATGATGCGGTCACCGATTCCGTGACGCAAGTAAACACCGAAGTAGTGGGTGACACCCCCGCTGTTGCGAGTGGAAACCTGTTGCTTTCTACCAGTCAGGCAATGGGTATCTCCGCACTCAACAGTACAGGGGCGAACCAACAAGCGACTTTGGTCCACCAGTCTTCGACAGTGCAGGGAGTGAACTCTTTGCTCGCTACAGGTACCGCGGTTATAGGCCGTAGTGTCGAACTCATCCTAGAACCTAGCGCAAGCTAATTAACTGAAATTAGGAGCAAATTATGCCAGTTAATGAACAAGTAACAGACTCAGTAACACAGGTGAACACGAAAGTTGTTGGTGAAACACCAGCAATGGCAATGGGTAACCTGCTGATGTCTACCAGCCACGCATTGAGTAATGCTGCTCACAACGCGACGGCTGCACAGCAGCAAGCACAAATCACTATGCAGGCTGCCACAGTACAGGGTGTGAACTCTTTGATGGCAATCGGTTCTTCGGTCATTGGCCGTGGTGCTGAAGGCATCATCGAAAAAGGCTAATTACAGCCAGGTTGAAAAACTAATTGTTAACAACAAATAAGGAACGAAACAATGCCAGTTAATGAACAAGTAACAGACTCAGTAACACAGGTGAACACAAAAGTGGTTGGTGAAACTCCAGCAATGGCAATGGGTAACTTGCTAATGTCTACCAGCCAAGCGTTAGGCACGGCAGCTCACAACGCGACAAGCGGCCAGCAGCAAGCTCAAATCACTATGCAGGCCGCAACGGTTCAAGGCGTTAACTCGCTGATGTCTATTGGTTCTTCGGTTGTTGGCCGAAGTGCAGAAGGCATCATTGAAAAAGACTCGTAATGCCATACGCACCTTTGTCAGTCTAATGGCTGGCAAAGGTGTACTTGAAGGAGATGTGAATGAAAACAGTAAACACACCCCCTGAACAGGCAGAGTCAGCATTCCATGCGGCGAATCAATCTGTGGCTCAGTCCACTGCTATGGCTCTTGCGGATGCAACCGACAATCTGCGTAACCTGAACACATTGAGTACCACGGCGATTGGCACAGCGTTAAGCCAACTTCTGGAAACGGGTGATCCTAAGTACATGGCCATCATCGACCAGGCCCAAAAAGTGGTGACGAATGGCGCCGAAAACTTCGGTGTTGTCGGCGATAAAGTAGCGACTGTGCTACACGATCGCTCTCAATAATGATTGCTGTTCTTCTCATTTCCATTTCAGGTTTGTGAGTTCAGCATTCGTTTCAGCGCCTGTTGAAGGCATCTCAAGGAGTGAATATGAAAGAGCAGGATACAAGATTCGAGAACGAGTTCGAACAGGAACTCTCGCAAAACGCGATTGACCAGTTTAATACCTTGCAGGCGTTCTCGTCTCAACCCACCAGCCTACTGGAAACCACATTGGCTGATACGCTGGGTTTGTCGATGCATAACGCTGTCAGTACTCAGCAACAGTCTCAAATGACCACCGCAGCTTCGGTGACGAACGCTTGTGCTCGATTACTGCAGACTCAAACACGGCCAACGGTTGAGGCGAAAGTTGAGCCCAAAACGGAGCCAGCGATTTTTGTTGATGCCAGTCATCGGTTAGGCAGAGAGGACGGTGGTAGTGAAGACATTCAGGAAGACGCTGAAGAGAAAAAACGCTCGTTCAGCTTGTTACGTTTTCTGAAGAGAAACAAAGGGGCGAACGATGACCAGCAATGACACCATGAAGTTTGATGTCAATGAGCAGCTCAAGCAGATTGAGTCGTTCACCGAGCGGCAACAACAGGATGTGCAAAAGTTGATTGCAGAATCGCAAAAGCGTTTTGGTTCAGGCCAAGTCAATGACTCCATCGATGAAGTGGAAAGCGCGGTCACGGGTATGTTGGATAACATCGAAGGCCAGCTTGAGCAGGAAATCAGCAAAATTAATCAGCAGTTGCAAGAGCTGCTGCCAAATGAAATTCAATAAGTGAGGTTATCATGCCGAAAAAAGTTAACGAGCAGATCACGGATTCTGTCACGCAAACCAATACTCAAGTGCTGGCGGGATCACCTGCTAATGCAATGGGTAACCTGTTTACCTCTATGGGGTTAGCGATGTCGAACTTGAACAACAATGCCACTTCAGCACAGCAACAGGCAAACATTGGTATGCAGGCGGCGACGGTGCAAGGTGTCAACGCACTCACGGCGATTGGCACGGCAGTTTTGGGTCGTGCAACGGAAGCGATCGTCGAAAAAGACGAAGAATAAGCCCCTAGCCAATGTGACTTTGTTGCTAAAAGTACCAGTCGACCCAACGGCCAATTCAGTTAATGACATTGGCCTTTTGTTTTAGGAGTGAGCCATGAGTGATAAAAACAGTGCAGAAGACCTCAAACAAGTGTCTGAAATGATCGATCAGCTGACAGAATCCGCCATGTCAGACACCATGGGTCTGCATATGCAAAACGCCGTCACTATACAGCAAGGCATGCAGGCGATTAGCAACGCTTCCACTTCGACAGCGTGCGCCTTGATCCTCAAAAAAGGCGGCTAACGGGTAAGCGCCAATGTCGAATGAGAGCACGACTGACAAGGCCAAACAATCGGTCGCTCAATCTACCGCCATTGCAGTGCAAGACGCTGCCGACAACTTGCGCAATCTCAATACCATCAGTACCACCGCTATCGGTGTTGCTCTATCCGAATTGCTCGCTACTGGCGACCCCAAATACGTTCAAGTGATCGAACAAGCTCAGAAAATCATGGAAAAAGGCACCGCTAACTTTGCCGAATTAGGTGACAAAGCGGCTGATGTGGCGAAGAAATTTGGTTAGCGGGTGCAAAAGCAATGAGGACAAAAACGCGTCGTTATCCTTTTAGCCTAGTTGTGTGGTCATGGGTAGGGTGGAGTGTCAACTCGCTGAATGCAAAACATCAATTAACGCCTAAGCCACAAAGAAACCTAGGTTAAGCTGAGAATGGCATATTAATACCTTGTAGAGTCTGGATTGGCATTCGAAAGGTAGGAAAGTCAATGCGGATTTTAGATATCGTTGTCATTGTCTGGTTAAGCTTTTTAACGCTTTATCAGTTCAATACGTTGTTCCAACTGCTTGTTGATAGTTGGTTATAGAATAAACCCATAGAGCGCCGTCTCTATGGGCTTTGATTTTATATGGGTTGACCTTATGAGTGATTGTTCAAGTCTTCTACAACACTCTCAGACATTGCTCTGGTGAAAGACTTAGCAGCGTGTTGGCAAAGTGAATTTTTTCATCACGCCACTTCAGCCCAGCTTCAGGACTTTCCTTGGATCTTCTGTCCGCTTCAAAATAACTGTGTCTTGGTAAACCATCGGCAGGTGTCATGACCATAGACTGCTCATTGACTCGCATTGTAAACAAGAATTGGCCGCGTTGACCCGATTGTGCGCCTGGATGGTGCAAGGTGGTATCGCAGCAGTAGCGCTTATCACGTAGTGCTCGGCAGGTGTATTCGAAGGCATCTTGTGTGCCGCGACCGGGGAAGGCGGTATAGATACTGATGCCATCTCGTTGCAAGACTTCACTGCCCGCTCCGAGCTGAACGGCGTATTGAACCAGCCTGAACCCTAATACCAAACCACCGACACTGTTGATACCGCTGTATTGAATCGCTCCAGCTAAATCTAGGCACAGACGGTCATCGTTTTCATACAGGTAAAGCTGCGGTGAAGCCCATTCGCTTTGAGGAATAAGCAGCTCAGTGATGTCAGGTTGATTCATGGTGGCCTCCGCCGTCAGTTGAAAATCATCAATACAATAATCTATACGAATGAAAATCATTATCAACTATTGAGGGCAAAAAATTTGCCTTGATTTCAATTTAAATCCGCCATATTCAGACCAGATGGAACGACGGAGAAACCAAGAATATTCACCATTGTTTCGCCTCGGTTTCACATCGGTTTGCCACAGTATTCAGGCCTTCACCCCGTTAGAGTGGAGCGAGCCGTGCGTCTTGCTACCCGCTCAACGTTTGAGCTGTGATGAGTCAACAAACGTCACATACAGGCGCGCTTCCAACCTTCCATTCAGTTAACAGGAATTTAAGATGCCAATTAATGCCATTCAACAAAAAGCACGTGAAATCAAACGTCGTATCGATAGTGAAATTACCGAAAAGTTTCTTGAAGTTGTGGCCGTGCCCACGGAAGCTGCTGCGTTAAGGGCCGACACAGAGCTGCGTACAAAAGCTGGGCTCAACACCAATAATATCTATTACCACTATTTAAAAGGTGGGGCTGCGTTAACCAAATTGGACACAGGTGGTCACCCCACCAGCGATTGGGATTTTCAGGTGATGCCGGACTTGGCCACCTATACCAAGTGGGCGACAGCTGCTAATCCAAACGCGGAGCTGGATACCGTCCACAATGCCATGGTCGAAGTCCTTGAGGATGCCGCGCGAGCTCTAACCGCGGGTGTTGCGCCAAATACGGTCACTGCCGCGATGAACACCACAATGAACAACTGGTTGAACGGTGAATTATTGGAGATCATTGAAGATGTCATCCGAGAGGAGACGGAGCTTGTTGGGCCAATAACGGTGGCTTATCGAGATAACCAAAGTCGATGCTACCAGGTCGGCCGAGACATGCGTTACTTACCTGAATGGGATATGCGCAACCATCGTTTGTTCAACAACAACAGCCAGAGAATTGAATTTGGTGTGGGTGATACGGTTTCCCACGCAATGACCAATAACATCAACGGGTATGGCTTTCAGCCGCAGTGTACGCCCACCATTTATGTCAACCATACCATCCCCGGCTTTTTGCTCTACCGTTTGGCCATTGTCTATGACTTCAGGATCACCCATGGCGGCAATACCGAGGATATCCGATTTAAATCTGAAGTCGTTGATTTATCGACACCACGCATGGGTAACCCTGAATCCTATATTTCAGCGAAGGATGAAGTGACGGTCTTACACGATGACCAGAACGGCGATTTTAAGATCCCGGGTTGGCGTTATATGTTGTTTGAAAACCTGCTGCTGATTGGCGAAATTGAACTAGGGGTCAGTGGTAGCCCACATAAAGAAGCAAAGAGAAAAAAGCGGGCTTCAGCCGCCTTGTTCGCCATTGCCGGTTTGAACAACAACCGAGCCAATCTTAAAGCCCTCGGCAACTCGGCAACCATTCAAGAAATTCCCAACCAGCAAAACGGAACACTCCGAAGAGGTATCGTCCCTCAGATAAAATATGATCTGCTGGGTAAAGTGAACCATTTTGCCGCTTCCGTTAATGAACAAGGACCGACAGATGACGTCATTGGCTACATTAACAAAGCCGTCGAGGGCAATTACGATTTAGCGATCACTGGGTCTGGATTGCAACTGACATCCGCCTGTAATGAAGAGAACGTCAACAAGTTGATGAAGAATCTGCCCAACTTGAAAGCCTGTATTCTGAATCCTTTGACTTTCTCTCAAGTCAATACGGCATTATCCATACTGCTCAAGCCAAAATCGCAAAAGGTTAATCCAAACGATAAATTCAAAGTGATTAATGATGCTCTGCTGAGTGCCTGGCTGCAACTCGACAGCAAAGCGTATTTTAAAGATATGGACTTTCCGCTGGGGATGGTCAAACTGACCGTTAATACCAATGCTTATAACGACATTAAAGGTCGAGCGGTTGACCTGAAAAGTAAAAAGTTTGGCACCACCCATATCCACAATGTCCGCGTGATTGAGACATTAAACTCGAAAGAAATTCTAGTGAGTTTCAATAGCCAGATTCAACAAGGCATGAATCAGCGCGTACTGAATCAAAACAACCGTGCCCATACGACCTATATCTGTTTTACACTGGATGCCAACCTAGATAACAATAATCCTTCGAACGACTATTACGAAGCTGTCGGAGATCGCAATAATGGCCCATGGACCGGACTGGATTCATGTGTGCCATACAAACTGAAGTCTGACAACTGTGAAGATTTATTGGCTATCTATTTGCAAACGATCATGCTGGTTCAAGTGCGCTACCCACTGATGGAGCTATATCGTCAATTGAAAGATTAAGAGTCATCGATGCCAGAAAACAAAAATCCGCCATTAACGGCGGATTTTTTATTGGGGTGAAAGCAACATCGCTTAACCGTGTGCAAACAAACATCTGTCATGGTGTCATTCAGTCGATTAAGCGGGATGGTCAAACGAGTGTGATGGCCACAATCTGAGTCGAACTTGAGGGAGGGAGCATAGTAAAAGCTGCATACATTGTGGACGAAAGCTCCGGCTGAGCAAGTCCGCGACGCATCGGGTGGCCTACTTCAGAATGCGGCTAGCAGAAAGCGTGGCTTCCCCTCTTTTTTCATATGGCTAAGCCGTGCGATCTGGGTACTGCCCGTTAAGCTAGTATCAAGGACATACGCACACTGAGTGTTGTTGTCGAGCAGCTCGAAGTGCTTGATGTCTGGGCCACTAAAGCTTCCCCATAACCCGACGAGTAGCATCACTTCATCTTGAGGTAAGGATTGACGTAAGGCGGTGACACGTTGGGCATCGTCGTAGAGTTTGTTGCGATCTTTCTTTGAAGCCAACTCGTCCTGATGAAGCACATGAAACTCGAACCAAAGGTTTTTACCCGGTGTCGCGATGCGCAGATCCGCTTTTGACGCGTAGCGCTTGTCGCAAGGCTCGACGGCAGACGATTTGCTGACAAACTTGAGGTACTCGTCACCGTGTTGATAGGGAGAGGCGAAATGGATGTCTTCGATATTCGAAGACTGAGCCAGTGACAGGCTGAGATCAAGAGTGAGCCAGGAATGAACAAAAGGTTTTGCCTGAGGCATGGCGATGACCTGATTCGCTTTGCTGAAATCGTGCTGACCGGCGAGATGGCTGAGTAGGGATTGCTGAATCATAAGGTTTCTCCGAAAAAGCGATGCGTTCAGAGTACCAATTGAAGTGGGTAAAAACTCGGGATAAGCCAGCATAGAGTAGGGGATGCTGGCGTTAGGTTGGGATTATGCGTTCTCTAGCCAGCGCTGTGCATCATCCAATTCATGGAGATAGACTCTGCTTTGGATGGCATGGTTAGCAAGGTTGTAGTCGTTCAAGAGTTCTGGACGAAAGGCGGTGCCGAGAGACAGGCATTGAATTTGCTGAGAGGGAGAAAAATAACTGAGTTGCTCAGACAAAATATCTGAAAGCTCAGGCTCTTCAATTCCCCCTTCAATGCATGACCACAAGGCTTTGACCACCGGATACATAGGTTTGCTTTTCTGTCTGGTGTCAGTGCTGTTGGCATAGTCTGCCTGCCATTGGAAAGTGGTACCAAATAGGAAGCAGCGAACCGTATGCATCAGCAGCCAGAAGTGATGTTGAACCTTGGCATCTTGTGTCGTCACCGACGTCAAATATTGATGCAGCGCAGCGACAAATTTGCTGGTAGCCAAGCTGTCGGCGTTGGTCATGGCCAGTAAGATGGCACGATTGATCTTGCCCGCGTATTTCTCTTCAGCTGTGGGCTGCCTTGGTGGTCGATTGACCTCTCGGGTTTGATAAGAGTAGTGGTAGCGGCCGGAAATCCCTTGTTGTCCGAGTCTGGAACCTCGCTCATTCAGTGCACCACCTTTGAGCCAATCTACATGGCTAAGAGGGTTAATCGGGCGTATCGACATCGGTTTACCAGCTTGTGAGTGTGGTGACCATTCAGGTAGATCGGATGAGCTGCCACAAGTTGGCGGTTCCTCTTGCACTGGGGAGGAAAGAGCCAGATAAGCCAGTTGGTACGCCAGCCGCTGGGCGAGGCCGGGTTCAGCTCCGGCCATTAATGCGGCGCTAAAGGCCGCATAATACATTTGGTCTGATCGCATTAAGAGTCCTCCCGGTTGGGATTATTCAGTGGGTGCGCTGAGGGCTTTAACGTCACTGTTAAACTGCGGCAGCGTTTCGACAAAGCGGTTGATGACCTGTTCTGCGACCGACTCTTTGACCGAAGGCTCACTGATGTAAGTATCCACTTCGGAGCGAATATGCCCGCCGTTTAACGCATCGCGATCCCTCTGATTGACGATGGCATTCACTGCCTGAGCAAAAGCGAACCCATCCGTTTTACTATAAATGCGATGCTGACTGCCTGTGTTGCCAGACTCTGGGTAGCGAGGGGCAGCATAAGACACCATGTAAGGCTGAGTATTTGGGTCGTTACCGATCAATTCTTCACACGAGAAGAGGACGAAATCCGTCGAACGGTAGTTGTCCATCACCTGATTGCAAATGGGCAGGTCGGCTTCGATAGCTAAGTTGTAGTCGCAGAAGAAGACATCGACACCTGGGATCAGGCTAGAGATCATAGTATCAAACGCGTTTTGCACACCTTCAGGCAGTTCATCTTGCTCTGGAACCTGAGTATAGTTCTGTGATTTCACCGAGTAGGAGCTTCGCCAGCGGGCGAGGAGTTGTTTCCCTTTATGCCCGTCTCGATATTTGTAAGCGACCTTGTAGCCGCTATCAAAATAATCTTCAACGTCTGGCTGGTCAGTCAGGAAGGCGAAGGTACGTCCGTCAGAAGCTTCGCAAAGGCGAAATAGTAGTTGTCTCATTGGTTTCTCCTGTTGAGTAGTTACCTCCGCAGAATAGGTTTTTCAGGCCTTGCATACTTGGTGCAATAGTTCACTCTTTTGGGGTTATTGATGATCCGTTGCACGCATGCAGGAACGCACCCCCGTTAGCCAGCGAAGATGGGGGCGTCGAGGCTGGTTATCAGGCTTTGAAAGGCCAGATAAATCTGGCGTTTTTCTCTTTTTCTCCGCCTCTTGAACGTCGAGGTTGTCTTGTGCTGGCATGGCGGGTTTCTGTTTATGAACGGCTGGTTCACTGGCGACAAACTCGAAGCGATAGGGGTAACCTGAATCGCTCGGATAGCTCGAAGGTTGGCACCAGTTGATCTCATTGACGCTCGCTGTGGCTTTTGCTTCGCTAGCGGCCGGTGGCGCAGTGCTTGGCTCGAGCCTGCTACGCTCACTACCAGATTTTGGGCGCGCGGGCTCGGATGGCTTTTTTAGATCATCGACCGGTGCCGCTGCATCGCCGGAATCGTTAGCAGCCTCAGGTTGTTCGTCGGTGCTGTTGGTAAACACACTTTCAGGCATGCTGGTCAGGCAACGCGCCAGATCTTGGACATAGCTTTGATAAGGGTTAAAGCTAGCATTAAATTCCGCCAGTTTACTCTCAGTGTTTGTCTTGCTTGTCACTTCTGCCGCCTCTTGCATTAGTGGTTCTTTTGCTGAAGATGAATCTTGGTTAGCCAGGGAAACGGGTGGTGTCTGTTCCGGTTCAGGTGGTGACGAAAAAACGGCGGCTTCCTGTGTAGACGTTTCTACTGGTTGAGTTTTATCGGCTTTACGATAGCGGGATTTAAGTCGGTAGCCACGAGGAACCCATACGACTCGGTGGCGTCGATATTTGCCCATGCTTCCCCCTTATGAGCAAGATTGGCGGGAGGTTCCCGCCAGAAACAGTTACACCAGTGTCTCCACCAGTGTGCTAAAGGTTTTGTTGATGATTTTCTGCACTTCGGACTTTGCGCTGATTTGCCAAGTCAGCATTTCGGCCTCAGCGATTTGCTTTTCACGCAGTATTTCTAGCTCAAATTCTTCGTTGGTTAAATCACCATTGTTTCTCGCGTCTATCAGCTCTTGCAAAGTCGCCTTTTGTTTATCCAGCGTCACGGTCAGTGCACTGGTCAGCAGGTTCTTGATCGGTGAATCTTCAATTTGGTTAGTCACTTGTTCAATGAGGTTATCTAGGCTTGGTGTCATTTTTCTACTCCTTGTATGAATTACTGTTTGGCAAGCTCACCACGTATTAATGCATCGATAAGCCGTTCGTATTGGTCTATTCGACGTTTGATAAGAAAATCGGACAAGGTTTGCTTTTTCTTGTGGGCTCTCATGTCCTGCTGCCAGAAATCAGCCAATATTTGAGCTTGTTTAATGGTCTCTTGATTTTGCTCACGCCTTTGTTGCCTGCGCTCTAATCCACGTACGCCCGCATCAATGTTGAGGTACTGAGGAGCGAAATCTTCGTAGCGGCGCTGGCTTTCAGGTAGCGCTTGCATGCTCAGGTAGAAGTAGTCGATATCGCGTTCGATACTTTGTGCCTGCTGAACAGTCTGAGGGTCGTAGGGAGCCACCAAGCGCAAGGTACAGCCACTTAGTAACATCAAACAGGCGGCGATCCAGCCGAGGTAATGGGTTTTCATTGTGTGTCCTTAGTTTTGCTAGTTTTTGGGTTTCACGCCATGATGACTTGAAAGCAGGGTGATTAGCTCAGGCTAAATGGCTGAATAATTGGGTTATTTGGCCGTGATTATTCGTTGTTGAGTGATAAGTTAAAAACAGGGCAAATCAGCAGGAAACACTATGTCAGACTTAATCAGTACACTTAAATTGATCAAAAAAGCCTACAAGCCGAAATTGCAAAAGCTCAAGATGACGCCAGAGCAAGTGAAGCAGAAGGTCAAAGTACATAACAAAGTCACGGCGGTACTCCAGGGAGCAGATAAATTGGAGTCTTTGCAGAAAGAGTCTCTCGAATTGGTCGCCAAATTGGTTAAAACTTTTGTTGAGCAGGCTCCTATGATGGCTAATCAGGCGCTCGCCCCGTTGAAGAAGCATCAGGAGCAGAATCAGACTGACGACGAACCCCATCAATCAGACGATCCAACAAAGTAAACAACACCTCAATGCTGTAACCCGCGATAAAGGCCAGCGCCATTGGCGACAGTGCCATGTCACCCATTTCCGGTTTGAGTAACCAGCCAGTTATCATTCCCGCTAAGCAGCCGAGGGTGAGGCGTAATCGATATCCCACTTCCCTGCTGGCAGTGTAGGTCAGTGTTCTCACTTGTTGCAGCAGGCTACGCAGGACAAAAATAAACGCCCCCAGCAGGCCATACATTAGTGGCAGAATGTAGTTTTGTAGCATTTGCAATACTGACTGAGCGGCAATCAGGTTGGCCGAATATTCAACTGGGGAATCTTCATTTTCGGTGCGCGTGGCATCGAGAGGGATGTTGCGGCCGCCTAACCAGATGTGATTCCAGTTCCTCAGTAGCTGATAGTTTGCTTCCATATCGGGCGGCATGGGCGAATTGAACGTGTCCGTTGAGCCGACTGAAGTAAGAAGGTTTTGCGTCAGAGCGTAGCCAAACAAGTAGTACATCTGCACGATCAGCAGGAAAATCAGGGTCAAGACGGTGTAGCGTCGATACCAAGTGATCACTCGTGAGGCGCCTGGCCGTTCGAGTTTACCCCCTTTAGTATCAGGCACTACAGCTTTGATGCTCTCGACCGTGACTGGGTAAACCTGCTTAGCTAAACGGTCGTAGCATTGCAGCAGTATAGTTTCATCCTCTACGCTCCAGTGACGAGTATCAATACGGTACTTGGCGCGATAGATGCCTTCGGCAATAGCGGGATCAATGGTGAGATCACCGTGGCGAGCAACGTATTGCAGTAACTGGATACCTTCACGGATCAGTTGTTGTAAATCAGACTCTGGGGTCGAATCCGGAGTCCGTGATTTTACTAGTGAATCACTCGCCAACGGCTATCTCCTCCGCTTAATAGTGATAACTGGAGACTTCTCTGTCCTGATAATCAATCAGCTTGCAACCGCCACCGTCGTTATTCCAAAGCGCGGTCGGGCTATTAAAGCTGTATTCATTATCTTCAAGTGACGCTTTATTGGTAAAAACGCGTAAGGAGGTCAGCGGGGCTAACTGAGTGTTTTCAGGAAATACAAAGCAATGCTCATTGCGCAGTGCTTCTAAACGCCACTGGCTAAGATCGACGGTATACTCAGACGTGTTGTGTATCTCAACGTATTCGTCCCCTTCGCTGCGAAACTCTCTGCCGTCATAATTGACGTGGCTGATGATGGCATGAGGGTGAGCTTTGTCGCCATAGACGAAGCTTGAAACCGTCTGGCCATGATGGTTAACCAAAGTCCCTAGGTCGCCTCGGTTGTTCCACACCGGTTGGTTAGAACTGAAGCTGTGCTCTGATTGACCCGAGGTATCAATTTTGATGTATTCGTAGGGCGATAAATAGGTATGCTCTGGGAAGATGTATTGCTGATCTGGTGACCCTGCTTGAATGTGCCAGCCACTGATGTCGGCGGTCATATCACCGCGATTGTAAATGGTGATGGACTCATCCAATGGAGAGCGGGTTCCTTTAAAATCCAGAGACGTAATGTCAATCTGATCGAGCACTTGCAGCTGGTTGAGTTTTTGCCAGCTCTCGTCCATGGCTTGTTGTGAAAGCTTTTCTGGCATGGACAGTTGATCGAGGACTTTAAGCACTTCCTGTTGAATGTATTGGGTATTGGCTGACACGTGTCACTCCTTGTTGATTGAGGCATTTAATGTGTCCAATTTAGCGAAATCCCCGACAGATACTCGGGGATTCCGAATCAGAAGTGCTGCTAATCGACGTTGCGCTATTTTTCGATAAACAGCAGGGTAATGATCAGCGAGAGCATGAGTAACAGCGGCCAGTACCACTGTTTGACCCGCAACCCTTGCTCATATTCCAATGCATGAATTTTCATCTCCGTGGTGTACGCAAGCGCGCCGATGGAGGTAAAAATAATCTGCAAGTAAGCGAGGAAATAGAAGTACTCGATAAAGATAACCCCCTGAGCATTCAACTCCTCTCGCAGTGCGACATGGGCAATGACCAAGATGAAAAACAGCGAAGCACAATATTGGAGAACGGTGGCAGTGTTAAACCCCCATAAGGCTTGCTGCTTTTCGTCTTTGGTCCATAGCAACAGCATGCAATAGGTCAGAAAGCTCACCACCAGCAGTGGCATGATATGGCTGATCAAAGGCCCGGTAATGCTCCTCTGTATGACCATGTTGTATTTCAAGTTGACGGTTTGATGCCCATTGTAGAGCTTGTCAGTTTGATAACTAAAGTAGCTTTGTAGCAGTTTCCAACTGCCAAAATCGTGTTCCGCCATTCTGATACCGGGCAGGTCTTCGGGTCGCATGGAAGGGTAGCTGTCAAACTGAGGAACCAACATCAGATAGCCTGAGTCTGGCCTCGGGATCATAGTCAGTTCGATCACTTCACGGTCGAACGGAAAAGACTCGTAATCAAAAGGCTGTTTAATAAGCGCGACAAACTGCCACAGCTGAAACCCTTCATTCTCCCGAATCAAAGACCAAGAGGTACTGAGCGAGTTGTTGATGTGCAGTGGAGGCTCATCGGTGACCTGATCAGAGGTGATGATTTTGCCGACGATGCTGACCTGATCCGCTTCGACCAAATCCAAGGATTCAACGGTTAAGTTAATCTGATGAACGTGATCCGAAGAAGCTTTCTGACCTGTTGGGTATTGGGTTTGCCATGCGAGGTAGGCACTTTCCTCATTGACTAATAGGGCTTCGCCTTTGCTGAGTGGTTTTGGCGCTAAAGCCTGATACCAAAGCAGAAGCAGGTATGACAACAGACACAGCGACAACACAGTAAACAAGCGCCGTAATTTGGCGCGTGATCCATCGGGAAAGCGCAGGGAAGCCACAAAAATGATTAAACCGGCAATCGTCAGAAACCAGATCAAATCATGGTAGCCCGCATGTGAGGTGGTCGATGCTCTGAGTTCATCGGCATCAATGATCAACCCAAGCTGCGCATCGAGTCCATCGATATCGCTCAATACCATCCACTCCTCACGTCCAGTCACTGGATGAGAAAAGGTGGACAGATCCCCTTTTGTCAGCTGCTCCGAGATAGAAGCGAGAAGTGGGTACTCAGCAGGGGCTAAGCTGTAGATATCTTTGCCAAGCACCGATTGGTTCGGGTACGCCAATATCTGACCCGTACGTGAAACCAACATACCAAAGCCTTGGCTGCCAAGATCGAGATTTAACACTTGCTTGGTTAAGCTACTGAGCGAGAAGTTAAGAAACACAATACCGTCAAAACCATTATCCATCTGTCCATCGTAGCTGGACTCAAACGGTACGATGAATTCCGCCAACCAGGTGTTGGCATTCGTGCCAAAGTAAGGCTCCATCCACATACTGCCTTTTGCCATCGGTTGATGGAACCAGAAAGTACGGGGGCCGTTGTTGACTTGGTCTGGCAAGGTGTAGTCATAACGCTCCGAGATCTGCTGATTGAGGCGATTGTCTCCGTTTTTTTGAAAGTACGGCGAATACAAAGGACTGGCAGGATCCGAATAACGGTTTTTGCGAAAGGCGACACCACCTCGGTGTGCACCTTGGGTTGTCATCACTGACTGAGTAATCAAATCGCGCAGTTCCTGATCATTGCGCTGCCGCTGTTTGAGCGCCGATGCGAGCAGTTCCGTTTTCTCGGACAACTCAGCTAAACGCTTATTTATCGCCTCAGTGGCGGCTTGGCTTTGTTCAACCAAGTGATGACGAATGTCCGTATCAACGTCGGCGTGCAACTGATAAAGCGTTATAGCGATAAAAGCCGCGACAGACCAGATTAGCGCCGTGATCCAGCGTAAATGGTAGTACTCAAGTTCGGAAGGTTTGATCATGATTCGTCTCCCGCTTCAATAGGGGGCTGTTGGCGCTTTTCCGTGAGTGCGATAAAGGTTTTCAAAAAGCTCTGACACAAAGCGCCGCTGACGATAAAAAAGCAAGCCACCATGGTGTAAATCGGCAATATAGCGTCGGCTTGACCTGAAGACGCGATGTAAGCGTTGGCGGTGGCGAGTATTTCGTCGACACCAATCGCCGATGCCGTCGTCGACGCCATTAGGATCACCAGAAAAAACTGATTCACCGCCGATAGCGAGAAGGGCTGCCCCTTGTGGCGTTTTTGTGTAGCCAAATCACAGCTGTAACCCATCACGGGGATCGCCAGAGCAATAATCGCTTTACCCAAAGCGGGGACATGCATTTCAAAGCCCATCATTTCCCAGCGAGAAGGGACGATTAGGGCGAGATAAAACAGCATGACGAAACTGGGGACATTACACAGCAACGACTGAGCCCCTTTCGCCAGCCACTTAATAGGTGCCTGAGTGTGATTGGTTCCGCGACTGAGCAGAGAGCCGACAGGGAAACCTATCGTCATTGCCGAAATAGCAATAAGAATATTCAGGCTGAAGGAGTAGGTGAGCGACAGCCACAAAGTCATATCCGATAGAATCATTGCAACGCTCCTTTGTTGTTGACGTCGGGCGATGCTTGTCGTTGGAGAAAATCGGAATAGCGAGTGAAAAGCTTGCCGACCAGATAGGCAAACAGCAGCACCTCAAGATAATAAAACAGAGCCAAAAGTGTCATCAGCAACACAGGGTAACCCGAGCTGGAGACCAAGGTGTTGACCACCAAAACCGCATTGGGTGAAGCGATAACACTTGCCATACCGGCTGCTTTGGCAAGATTGACCAAGTTAGCTTTGACCCCGGCACTGTGATGAAGATAGCGCTGAGTTAAGCCAAGCTGTGAAGTCGTATCTGCGGTCACTAGGTTGTTGATGCCGGAGGCGGTGTATAGCGCCAGCACCAACCAAGCCACACTGGCTCCGCTCAGTAGCCAGTGTTGGCCGTGTTCGTTCCAGAAAGACAACGCACCGAAGTAAATCAGGTAAAGCATCAAAATAGGCGGAATCGAGCTTTGCAGGTGTGTGAGAAAGGCGACAGGCTTAGCGACCCAGCGTTTGGCGCTGATGGTCATCTGCGTAAACCCCAAGGCCAACGCGATGGCCGTTAAGATCGAAGCCACAGTGAATAGTGCAGTGTGAAGCATAGACTGGATAAGCCGCTCAGTATCGAACTGGTCAAAAGGCCAAAACTGTTTATCACCTTGTTGCCCTAGCGAAATGACACTATCAAAGCAGAGTTTTTTCTTTGTCACCTGATCGCTATCCGCCTGACACACCAAATCGCCGTTCTCATCCACGGCGTTCCAGTTTTTGTGTTGCTGCGCGAGGTAGTCTTGTTCTGGTAGCTGCCATTGTTGGGCGAGACTCTTCAATCGACCATCTCTGATACGGCTTGCTACAAAGCGCGACAACCAGTGTGCGAGAGACTGCGACGCCGTATCTTTGCGAGTCACCATCGACCAGTGGATTGGCATGATGGTTTCGACATCAACACGATAGTCACGCCACTCTTTCTGCTTCGATAAGTGGAACAAAATGCCACTGTCGTAGGCCCATGCCTGACATTTGTTGGTCAAAAGTGCCAGTTTTGCATCTCGGTTGCTCATCAGAATAATGGGTTTGATGCGGTAATTCTGGACCAGAGACTTATTAAAATACGCCCCAGCGGTCAGGCAGACCGGCTGGCCGATCAAGTCTGTCCACTTTTCGACGCTGTTTGACTTGTGGGTCAGTGCGGTGACGCCACTTCGGAAATAGTGAGGCGTGATCATACGCACGCGCTGGCGACGTTGCATCGAGTCACCAACCGTGGCAATCAACATATCGACTTGCCCCTCATTAAGCTTTTGAAAACGGTTGGCACTCGTGACGGTTTTGAATTCCACCTCAACATTGAGCGCATCACCGATCATGTGTGCTAAGTCGGGTTCAAATCCAGCCGGTTGGTTACTGCTGTCGAGCATTCCCCAAGGTGGATAATCGGCTTTAACGCCAATCACAATCCGCTCAGATTGTTTAATTTTGCTCAGTAGCTCTTGCGCCTGAGCATGGAACGCCAGCAGCAAGCAGCCACCCATGACGAGAAAAAGGAAACGCATCATGCACGCCTCCTTGCGACGACCAATAAACCGTATCCCAGCGAAGCGGGCAGGAGATTGCACAGCAGATTATCTAGCAACGCCATCACAGAATTCTGGATGACAAAACGCTCTGGGAAAATACTTTCAGCAGTGACTTTCTCGACGTCAAAACCGGCTGCAATCAGTTCTGCCCTGATCTCATTTACAGTGTAAAGATGATAAAAAAGAGGGATTTTCCGACCGGATTGATAGCGATGATATTGAATATCGCCGGGCAAGTTTTGTTGCTTTCTCTGTCGCCATTGCAGAGTGAGGAAGCGCCGCCGCCGATTAGGCACAGATAAAATCAGTGAGCCATCTCGGTCCAGTTGTTTGTGGAACCATTTGAGTAACTTACCCCGTTCTTTCTGCTCTCGGATGTGGCTCATCACACCAAAAAGTAGCATACCTAATTGCACCGCTCCATTGCGCTCTTTCAAGTGTTGTTCAAGGTGATGTCGGTCACTGAACCAATCGGCGCGCTCAGAGAAAGGTTGTGTTGTCTGCTTAGCTTGTTGGACTGCTATGTCACTGATATCAAAGCCACAGAGATGTAAATTGGTCTGTTTCAGTATCGGATAACTGTAGCGCCCGTTTCCGCACCCATAGTCCAGCGCTAACGAATCCTGACCGAGAAACTGCGCGTGCTGAAAGAGGGTATTGAGGACTCGGATATTGGCTTTTGGATAGCGAGCCTGATAGAGGCCGATGCGATAATAGTCATCATAGGATTGGGCGATAGTTGTAGATTGGACATTGTTCATGAATAGACTCCTTTCTTCGCCTGAATGAATGTTGCGCAGGTTGCCCTGCGCAAGCCGTTTAAGCTGAATGAGTCTGGTAGGCGGACTCCAGTCTTTCGTCGTAATGGTTTTCCGCATAGCCGGGGCCATTGTAGTGGCGGGCAAACGTCGGCCAGTCGAGCGCTTGTATCGCTTGGTGCAGCTTAGCGTTGGATTTAATGAAATGAACAAAGGCCATCAGGTGATGGCGCTCCGCAAAGAACATGTCACGCACGAAGCTTTCAACATCGTCGTAGCCGGCGGCCTTGTGGTTAAAACCCATGATCTGGTAACGGCCGAACGACGCGGATTTCAGGGCTGCGGTTCTATCGAGATCCATAGCTTGCTTGAGGCGGTCATACTCTTTTTCCCCGCCCACATAGAGTGAGCGATCCCATTTGGGAGAAGAGATATTGGGGTGTGATTCATCGAATTGATGCTGACTGTATTTGGAGAACTGGTGCGCTTCAAACAAGATGCAAGGCGCACCAGACTCAAAGAACCCACTGCCTGAAGATTCAACATCTGAGACGGCTTTAATCGCCGCAACTTCACAGCCCAGGGCAGCGGCGGCGTCATGGTAGTCATCGTCAGTTAACCCTTTGATAGGTTCAATCGCGGGTAAGAACAAGGAACTCAGTGTGCTTTGACCTGCGCCCAGCGCTTTGTTGAGCGAACGGTGGCTCTTGCCGTTGGCATCAATGCGGCTATCTGGGTGATGAAAACCGAGTATGGTTTTCTGCATAGCGGCGATCGCCTGACAGGTTGGCGATGGCCCGAGATCTGAGCGGATGATGCCATCTACTGTCAGTGGAGCGGTGAGGCCAATTTTGTCACTGATCTGGTTGAGGGCTTTTTGAACATTGAGCACATCATCGGGTGTGTTGTCCGCGCCAATGCCAACCGACGAGGATAAGGTGAGTTCTTTCATGTTTGACTCCATCTATTTTTGGTTTGATTGATCCCTACAAACGCTACTGGAATCGGGGGGCCACTAATTGGGCAGAGTCAGGGAATTTTCGGCGCGACCGACGAACAAAGGAGTGAAGCAGCAAAGTCAACATCGGGTCAGAATTGAACCTCAGTGTGAAGTTATCGATTTGGATCTCAAATATGGACACACAATGGTGCTATGTTTGTATAAAAATTAATCAGTCAAATCCACCAAGATCAACAAAGGGGTTGTTATGCTAGGTGAAGATCACTCTCTATTAAGCGAATTCCCGCAATACAAAGACACCATTCGTGCATTGGCCAAAATGGATGACAATTTTCTCTCTGAGATGAAGTCCTATGACTCGCTGGATAAAGAAATCCGCAAGCTAGAACTGATGGACTCACCACTCAGCGATGAGGAAATGCATAAGATGAAACATGACCGAGCGGTGATGAAAGATGACTTGCATAAACGTCTGGTAAGCGCGCATCAATAAGTGGATACCGCTTGATGCTAGGGCGCATGTGGTCGCCCTTTTTTATGTGCGTCAATCAACACTTTGGGGACGTTTAGGCACTATTGGCTGTTGATATTTAGCTATTTGATAGCGAGCAGCTTTTGGGTGAATTCAGCAAACCCATAGCCACCCGGCTGAGTCATCACAACCGATGGGTGAAACGCTAGGCGATGCCAATAGTGGCTAATATTGGCAACCCCAACACTGTTTGGCATCATTTCGAACATCTGCTGGTCGTTCATTGAATCACCCACATAGCAGGCGCGTGTAGCAATCTCTTGGCGAGACAAGCCTTTCTCAGTCAGAAAGGCGATGGCGGTAGCCTTTTTCGAGTGCTCGCCATACCAAGCGTTAATATGAATCGAGCTGGCAGTGGCGTGAGCGCCGAGAGCATGAATCTTAGCAACAATGTCTTCGATAACAGCCTCATCGACGCGCGGACGGTTCTGGCCAATATCAATCGCCACTTCACACAACCGATAGGATTGATCCAGCGTCAGTGACAGATCGGGGTAGTCACGCAGTATGGCCTCAACCTGCGCTTTGAGCTTGGTTTGGTATTGGCGAATCGATTCAAGCGGAACATCGGCGCGCAGACTCAGATAGCCATCCTTCTTTTCCATAATAAACGCGCCGTTTTCACCTAAGACGGCATCGACCGGCCAGAGCTGGGCAATATGGTCGCACCAACCGGCGCAAGCGCCAGTGACAGCGACCACTTTTTTGCCGGAGTCTCGCAATCTTTGTAGCGCGATTAAGGACTCTGGTGGCAAATGCCCTTGCCAAGTCAGGGTGTCATCGACATCCGTCAGAACCCAGTCGACCTGTTGCCAGTTTGGGTTTAATTCATTGGTGATCGAATTCATTGCTACACCTCAACATCATTTCACTACAGAGTACCAAAGCCTATCCAGCTCCGTCACCATCATGCTGTGAATAGTTTGATGATTGATAGACGCCAATTTTGCACTAGGCCTCACAATAGTTAGCTAACAGCCAACCATGATGCGGTTTTTTCGCTACATTAGAGCCCAAAGCATAATTAATGGTAAAACCAACTCATGGTTGTTGAGTTTGCCCAGCAAAATTGAGAGTACCCTATGATCACAGGCCATCGTGGTGCGGCGTCGTTAGCACCAGAGAACACTTTGGTAAGTATTGAGTACGCCGCCAAGTCAGGTGCGTTATGGGTAGAAATCGACACCCAACTGAGTGCCGACAACATTCCGGTTATCATTCACGATCAGACCGTTGATCGCTGTACCAATGGCAAAGGTAAGGTGTCACAGCTCGATGCCAAGGCGCTTAAAACACTTGATGCTGGCAGCTGGTTTGGCCCACAGTTTGCGGGCATAGCCATTCCAACACTCGAAGAGGCATTAGACAAATGTGCCGAACTAGGGCTAACACTCAATCTTGAGTTGAAAACCTACAATGACAAAACCATGGACACCTTAGTTGAGCAAGTGGTTAAGGTGGTCAAGCAGAAAAACTACCCCTTGGACAAACTGCTTTTATCTAGCTTCAGCAAAGAGGCACTGGCGATTTGCCAAGCGCACATCCCACAGGTAAGACGCGGATTCATCTGCGAAGTGTGGAATGATTTTAGCCTAACGTCGTTGCAAGACTTGGGTTTGTTCAGCATCCATATCGATCACCACATTTTGGATGCCAAGATAGCCAAGTCGATTAAAAATGCTGGCTTGGGATTACATATCTGGACTTTGAACGCACCCGAACAAGCACAAGCCTTTTACGACTTGGGGGTGGATTACATCATCACAGATAAGCCAAACCAGTTCTCGTCGCAATCAGAGCAATGAGCTAACGCTAACCCGCTCCTCACCATGGATCACTAGGTTAACAACGATCCACTAGCGGGTTGGCTGCCATGCTCTATAGAACGACCACTCTCTATAATACTTAGTCAACAGAAAATACACGGCCTTAGTGAGAGGTTGTGCGAAAAATATCAACTTCAGTGATTTTAACTATCAAAAAAGGCATTTTCACTAGGCAATTAATTGGATATGTGCGTCATTAGTTTTATATCATAGACACTCGATTATCACTAGGTAAGGGTTGACTATGGGCGTCACTGTTTGCGCAAATGGGCTCAGTGTTATACACAAAGGATCGGGCGGCGAAGCCAATGCAACACTGCCGGATGTGTGTTTAACAACGGTAGGCAATGCCGTTGTTCCTATTCCTTATGGCAACAACGCAAAATCGTCGGATCTGGTTGATGGCACCACAACTGTCACCATGGACGGCGGTAACAGCGTTGCGATTAAGGGCAGTAAATTTTCAAAAAGCACAGGCGATGCTGGTGGCGACAAGAAAGGCGTCGCATCTGGCACCATTGAAGCCGAAGCCAAGTTTATTTCTGCCTCACCAACGGTGAGCATGGAAGGCAAAGGCGTTTGTCGTCTGAGTGACCAGATGACCATGAACAAAGCCAACACCATGTGCCTTGGCGGAGCACAAAACCCGTCGGTCACGGTTACGGAAGATCAAGAAGGCACCTACACGGTCGATTTGGCCCTGTCGTATGCCGATGGTGATCCAGTTCAAGGCGCCAGTTACACGCTGGTGGATTCAAAGGGCGCAAACTTTACCGGTAACCTTGACAACAAAGGCAAGGCAGCGGTGAGTGGCGTTGCACCGGGTGAATTTGAGGTGGAATACGGCGAAGATACTCGCGAGTTCACCCCAAATATGCCCACCAAAGCCAACCCAAGATTCAACCCGATGACAGAGCCAAGCCAATTGGTCGACAATGCCA
The DNA here is from genome assembly GCF_000967495.1 of Vibrio neptunius. Classification (GTDB taxonomy): domain Bacteria; phylum Pseudomonadota; class Gammaproteobacteria; order Enterobacterales; family Vibrionaceae; genus Vibrio; species Vibrio neptunius. The sequence continues at coordinate 59,514 of NZ_JXXU01000009.1, forward strand.
AGCAAGGCGAGTTGGGCTTTTGGGAAAACGCTTGGCGCAAAACCTCGGGTGTTGCCAGCTGGGTATGGGGGGTGATCCTCGGTGACTTCAACAACAATGCCACCGTTGAGCAGATCATCGCCAACACCGCCATTACCATGATACCTGTGGTCGACCAAGTCGCCGATTTGCGTGACCTCGCCGCCAACATACTCAAGCTCCTCGATGAAGACGCAAGAGAAGAGCCCGAAAACTGGCTGATGTTAACCCTCACCCTGATTGGCTGTATCCCATTGTTTGGCAGCGCCATGAAAGGCACCTGTAAAGTGGTATTAAAGCTGGGTAAAGAGACACCAAAAGACGATTTACTCGCTATTATGCGTGCCCTTGGCAAAGGCGACCCAGAAAAGTTTCTGCGTGAGCTTGACTGGAGCAGCTACGCCAAACAATGTTCAGAAATTTTGTCAGATGTGATCAAACCTTGCCGAGAAATTGGCCTTGAGCTGGCTTCATCGGCCAACCGCATTGGCGCCGATACACTGGGTGAGTATTTCCTCGATCTGGTTAGCGAGTTAAAAACCCTGGAAAAACTGGCGGCTGACAATATCGCCAAAGCCACCGATAGCTTTGACCACTTATTCCAATCGGTGTTAGGCAAGGCTGATGATGTATTCCCCGCCAAAACTTACCACAGCGGTGGTAAAGGCACATCACAAAGCGGCAATAAAACCACCAAAGCCAATGAAAAGAAAAAGGGCACGCGTAAATGTAGGATCTGCAACCGTGTTGTTCAGGAAAAGGGCAAAAAAACCGCCAAGAAACAAGATGGCAACTGTGTAGGGCATAAGGTGATTTAATGGCAAAAAAACATAAAAACGCACCTAAAGGTGGTGTGAGGAGATGGCGAGAATATCTTAAATGGTTAGAGGATAAAAACAGCAAACCAGGCGAGTTTAGAGGTAGTCTTAGTAAGCTCAAAGATAGCACTGAAGATGAAGTTAGTTTTCAGGGCAGCACTGAGAGAGGTAGCGCTAGTAGTGCTTTAAACGCTGGCATTGCTGCAATGCCACCTTTTGAAGGACTCGTTGACGATGTCGGTATGAGAAAGGCTAAGACGGAATGGATAATCCACCATCCTTGGGCCACCAAACAGGAAATTTGCAATCCGTTTTCTGATGTAACAAAGGCATTGTTAACACCGCACCATTTAATTTCATGCTGTGTGACCGAGGCCCTAACCGAACATTTTACTAAAGTAATTGAGAATGATATCGGTTACAACGTTAATAGTCCCCATAATCTGCTGATTTTACCCAATAGTACCGCCATGGCCTGTTATCTTGGTGTACCGCCCCATGAAGGCGGGCACGAGTACAAACTTTCAGCCAAAGAACTTCTCTCAGTTCAACGTTGGTCCAAGAAAAACGTAGTTGGTAAAGAAGTCTGGGAGAAAACATTTGATATCGCAGACAAAGGCTATCATTCCAGAGTGCTCAAGTTGGTCCACAAGGTGATTGTCAAACACTTTAAATGCGAAAAAGATCTAGATCATAATGAGTTTATTAAGGATATGAACAAAGTCTCTAAAATTATACTTAAAATGCTTGGTAAGTTTAAATTGTTGCTACATGAAAATGGCGCTGATTATAAACCCGGAAAAGGTAATCTTGCAGGGTGTCGCAATACTCGTTTGGTCAGTTCATATATTGAGGGTGAGGGTAAAGAAAAAGCCAAGGGGCGTGAAAGTGCGAAGCGTGTAACAAAGAAGTTTAAAATATTGCAAAAAGGGCTCTGTAGCTCTGAAAGAGTGCATGAAGATGATTGGCAATACATTTTGTACAAAGGTGAGGGCAGAGAAAAGCTGCGTAAAATGGGAATGAAAGTCGCCACTGAAGTCGAGTGGATCATGTCCGCAAGCACCTCAGAAACGACAGCCACCCAAGATAACAAACAAACCGAGACCGCTTAACCATGACCAGCCCCCAAGTGTATTTTTTAAATGAAAACTACAACAAGCTAACGGACTTGCTGGTACCTGAGCATGATCTCGCCCAGCTATTTATTAGCCAAACCGAGCTGTCTACCGCCCGCCCTTTGTCCTACAGAAGCCTAGAAGTACCCTCGATGTACCGTAAAAAACTCTACGACGGCGACGGCCTGTTTGTCGATGAGGAGATTTACCAAATTATCGCCAGCAGCGGCGCCCGTGGCCTGTATATTGTACCGGTACAGATTCGCTTTAGTGACGATATCACCTTTAACTACTACCGTGTTGATACACGCCAAGAATTTGATCTTATCGACCTCGCGCAATCTACCGTTGATGAAGACGGCGACCTAGAGGAAGTCGTACTTGATACCACGCCCCTTACCCAACAGGCCGAGGCCGATTTTACCTTATTTCGCTTAAATGGACTTAACGCTATTCAGTATATGGTCAGCGAGGGGCTGCGTGATAAACTGGTGTCTTTTCATGATGATATTGTGCTTAGCAGCGAACAGGACTATGAACTACTATGGTGATTGACGGTTATTTTAAACTCGATACCGCGAGTTATTTGCAGTGCCCGGTAAAGCCCCACTTGGGGCATAAGGTGATCGGCGTTGAACCCGATTTGGCGTTTGATCTAACCCTAACTCCACCTCGGGTGTTTATCCGCAATGAGCTGGTGGATCTGTTAGGTGAGCTTACCTCTAAGCTGATCCAAGGTGCTTACCTTAACCCAAACAATACTCATGCCTATCAAAACTTTAGCGTGATCACTGCGGACCACTTTAGCCTGCCTAAAGTGGAGGCCGACGATGACTTGCCCGCAGTATTTTACTACCAGCAAACTCTTTACCTCTCACTGGCCCTGCTGGACGAGATGACGCATAACAAAAAACTTAGGGATATTGAATACAGAGTGTAACTATGACTGAGCCAACCATCGAACAGGTTAACCAGATCTTAACCCAAGCCAATCTAGCGCCAGTGGGTCTTGCAGAATTCTACAGACCTGACGTGATAGCTGAAATTATTGATGATAGCGACTTTAGCGAAGAAACTAACTTTAAACGGATTCGAGTTCTACTAAAGGCAGGCATTCTATCAGAACTTGATGTTCTAGAGAAATTTAATCATAGAGTTGAGCGCATGGAGCTATCTTATGAAGATTGCCCACTGGTCAAAATACTGGCGCCATTAGAGCGGGATGGGACCTTATATTTATCCGGTTCTGAGCGTATTTATCAACTCAGCTTGGATATATATTTAGATTATATAAAAAGCATTATTTTACTCGGGGGTAGAGTAGACCATGACCGCTTATTGTGTGGAGTCTTTGGCGAAAGAAGAGAGTTTAAACTGTTTAACTACTTAATGGATAACTTCCATATTAAACCAGTTACCATTAACTATGTTGCGGGTGTTCTAATCGAAAAAAGATATTCGGCAAAGGACAATACGGATATACAAGAAAGAGCAGCATTTGAAAAATTAGTTGAAAAAGGCATCGATATTAATCTCCCTTTCAATAACAACGACTATAATTCCTTCTTGGGAGTCGTGTTTTGCAATGACCCTGCTATGTTTGAGCAGTATTTGTTACAAAAACCCAGCCAACACATTATCGCAGCTTTACCATGGGAGTTTGCGATTGAAGAAGGGTTCTTTGGTGATATACACCTACAAATGGTTCAAAAACTGATTGAATTGGGTTACCAGCTACCTCTGGATGAGATCATCGAGTTACTGGAAGATGAAGAGCTGGACGATTACGCAAAAGCCCTTGCTCACTAAGCTTATGCTTGCCCCCAAGCCTATTCTGCTTAGGGGCTTATATTTCCCTTCATGCATCTTAGTGATTAAACACCTTTCAAATGCTGATAGGTGGTAAGAGAAGAGAACAATTGACCAAGGCCTAAATTAAACCAAGTTTGTAAGCTTAACATTGACGAAACTTTATGGCATTACTGGGTTATGTTGTTGAAATCTAGCCTGATTTGACAACGCCTAATCAAAAAAACTAAGGAAAATGATATGAACGC
>NZ_JXXU01000010.1 GCF_000967495.1 Vibrio neptunius
TTAGATGGTGCCCCGGGCCGGACTTGAACCGGCACAGCGCGAACGCCGAGGGATTTTAAATCCCTTGTGTCTACCAATTCCACCACCAGGGCACACAAATCTAAATTTGTGATGGAGACACCATCTTTGACATCGACCCATTAGAAATCGGCATCATAAAATTTGGAGCGACACACGAGGTTCGAACTCGTGACCTCAACCTTGGCAAGGTTGCGCTCTACCAACTGAGCTAGTGTCGCAAATGGAGGCGCGTCCCGGAGTCGAACCGAGGTCCACGGATTTGCAATCCGCTGCATAGCCACTCTGCCAACGCGCCTTCGTAACACCAATCGTATCGCTTATTTTGCTGCGTTCCTCTTGGGTACGGGATGCATTCTACGGATTCGAACTAATGAGTCAACACTATTTTTAATTTTTTGAATCGTTTGTCTAATTAACAGTCAAAAGCTTCTAATTTGATTAATTTACTCTCAAAATTCTTTTGATTTTGACCAAGTTAACTTAAACAAAGTAGATGAGAGGCATAAAAAAACGGGCTATTGCCCGTTTTCTTTAATGATGCTCTTCACTGAGAAGGTCGTCTTTGGCTGCCATTAAATACTGTGCCATAGACCAATAGGTCAATACGGTCGCAACATAAAGCGCGGCGTAACCTAACCAAACCATCCAATCATCATAACGCCAGATAAGCACCCATAAAGCAAACATTTGGCTCAGCGTTTTTACTTTACCTACCCATGAAACTGCCACACTGGCACGTTTACCGATTTCTGCCATCCATTCACGCAATGCAGAAATAATGATTTCTCGAGCAATCATAGTCACAGCAGGAATTGTTACCCAAATGGAATGGTAGTGTTCAGTGACAAGAATCAGAGCGGTCGCGACAAGGACTTTATCAGCAACAGGATCGATAAAAGCACCAAAACGGGAGGTTTGCCCCAACTTTCGCGCTAACATTCCATCTAGCCAGTCCGTGAACCCTGCAACCCAGAACACCATTGCCGCTGCAAAAGGTGCCCAACTGTAAGGAAGATAAAAAACCACGACAAATACTGGAATAAGGAAAAGTCGTAACAAAGATAAAATGTTAGGGATATTTAAACGCATATTTATTGAGGCTCTTATCGTTTGCGTATTGCTCTGTTCACTGCTTAAAAACAGGGCTCTTATGGTGCGGGATTTTTCCTATTGTTTCAATGCTTGATAAATGTTTTCTGCCAAAGAAACACTAATCCCTGGAACTTTGGCGATTTCTTCAACGCTAGCACGTTGAAGTTCCTGTAATCCCCCCATGTATTTGAGCAATGCCTGACGACGTTTCGGCCCCACCCCTTCAATGCCTTCCAAGGCACTGGTTCTTCTTGTTTTTCCACGCTTAGCTCTATGCCCCGCAATGGCATGGTTATGGCTTTCATCACGGATATGTTGCATTAAATGTAGAGCTGGTGCATCACTAGGCAAGTTGAACTCTTCACCATCTGTGGTAATCAAAGTTTCCAATCCTGGTTTACGCGTCACTCCTTTCGCAATACCAATCAAACGTGGCCGTTTAGGCCAATCTCCCCAATACTGTGAAATGATTTCAAATGCTCGGTTAAGCTGCCCTTTCCCCCCATCAATAAACACAATATCCGGGATTTTTTCTACATCTAGCTGCTTGGAGTAACGCCGCTCAAGCGCTTGTCCCATCGCGGCGTAATCATCACCACCGGTAATTCCAGTAATATTGTAGCGACGGTATTCCTGCTTAACTGGCCCTTCTTGATTAAACACAACACAGGAAGCAATCGTACTTTCTCCCATTGTATGCGATATATCGAAACATTCCATACGAGTGATGATATCCATACCTAAGACTTCCCGTAACTCTTTAAAGCGTTGGGATATTGTCATCTTGTGGTTGATTTTAGTAGTAATTGCAGTCAGTGCGTTGGTATTCGACAGCTTAAGATAACGTCCACGAGTCCCCGTTGGGTTAACATGAAAATGGACTTTACGTCCGGCAATCTCGCCTAGAGCTTCTTGTAATGGCAGCGATTCTTCCATCAGGCCGGAGTTAAGGATGATTCGTGTCGGGATCGTTCGTGCTTCGTTGTGGCTCAGATAATACTGGCTCAAAAAACTATAAAACACTTCTTCCTGAGTCGTATCATTGGGAATCTTAGGGAAATGGCTACGACTGCCTAAAATTTTACCTTGGCGAATCATCAGAATATGGATACAGGCAATGCCATTTTCTTGAGCAAAGCCTAGGACGTCCATATCATCTTGAGAGTCTTCAGAAACAAATTGCTGCTCCTGAACACGGCGTATCGCTTGAATTTGGTCTCTAAACTTTGCCGCGTCTTCAAACTTAAGATTTTTACTGGCTAGCTCCATTTTTTCAACCAATGTTGTTAAAACCTGCTGATCTTTTCCTTGCAGGAACAAACGAACAAAACCCACCAACTCGGCATAATCTTCATCGGAGATAATACTGCTAACACATGGCCCCGCACATCGGCCAATTTGGTACATCAGACAAGGCCGAGTTCGATTACTGTAAACCGTATCTTCACATTGTCGAACCGGGAAAATTTTTTGAATTAAGTGCAGCGTTTCCCGAACCGCTCCCGAGTCAGGGTAAGGCCCAAAGTATTCACCTTTGCGCTTTTTTGCTCCGCGATGCATCGATAGCCTCGGGTGCTTATGGCCGCTGACAAAGATGTAAGGATATGATTTGTCATCACGCAGTAATACATTGTATTTGGGTAAATACTGCTTAATGTAGTTGTGTTCAAGTATCAGAGCTTCTGTTTCGGTGTGCGTCACCGTAACATCAATCTTATCAATATTACTGACTAAAGCTCGTGTTTTTTCGCTGTCTACTTTCTTACGGAAATAGCTAGAAAGGCGCTTTTTGAGGTCTTTGGCTTTTCCTACGTAAATGACAACAGCCTCGGCGTTATACATTCTGTACACGCCGGGCTGATTAGTAACGGTTTTTAGAAAGGAAGCCGAGTCGAATGTGGCGGTCACTACAATGTCTCGGTATCTAACATTCCATGGCGAATGGCTAGATGAGTCAACTCTACGTCACCGCTGATATCCAGTTTATTGAACAAGCGGTAGCGGTAACTGTTGACCGTTTTCGGGCTCAAATTCAGCTGCTCTGAAATATCAGTCACTTTCTGCCCTTTGGTGATCATCATCATGATTTGTAATTCACGCTCGGAAAGATCGGCAAAAGGATTTTCTGATGCTGGAGAGAATTGGCTAAGCGCCATCTGCTGAGCAATTTCAGGAGAAATATAACGCTGGCCGCTATTGACCACACGAATTGCGTTGACCATTTCATCTGGCCCCGCACCTTTAGTCAGGTAACCCGCGGCACCTGCTTGCATCACTTTAGTTGGAAACGGATTTTCCGTATGAACAGTTAAAACGATGATTTTCACATCAGGATTGAAACGCAAGATTTTCTTGGTTGCCTCTAAGCCACCAATACCTGGCATATTCATATCCATCAAAATGACATCGGCATGATTGCTACGACACCATTTCGCTGCGTCTTCACCGCTTTCAGCTTCCCCTGCTACGTTCATTCCACGGACGTCTTCAATAATACGTCGTATCCCTGTGCGAACCAGCTCGTGATCATCTACAAGGAAAACACTTATCAAACTTGTATCTCCACACTTCTTGATTGGCTCTGCACCCACTCTTTAATAGCGGATAACAGCATGGCAGCCTATTTTAACTCAAATTACATTTTTTACTTACTCTGAATATGTGCTCTAACGCAAACTTTAGCAAGTACTTATTTTCATATCTGCTGCTTAACACACTAGTGATATATTTATCAATAACTTAAGTCATACATTGCGCTTGTGCTTCAAAAAGCCGCATGGGGACACACAACACAAGTCTTAATATTGAAAATGAAGCTAACTTCACTTAATAATACACAGTGCAATACACATTGTTGCACAAATAAAAAATACACTTTGAATGTAATCTTATAAGGATATGTTATGAAAAAGCTTCTAGCAGTGGCAGCCCTAGCAACAACTCTTCCTATGTCTAATCTGGCACTTGCAGACAATGATATTGGTTGTGGTTTGGGTACTATGGTATTCGATGGTAATTCAGGTAAGGTATCTAAAATCCTAGCCGCTACAACTAACGGTACTTCTGGCAACCAGACTTTTGGTATCACTTTTGGTACTCTAGGCTGTGACGGCACAGGTACGATTTCATCATCTCAAAAGCTAGCGATGTTCATTGATGGAAACATGGACAACCTAGCACGTGACATTGCTAAAGGCGAAGGCGAAACTCTCGCAACGCTTTCTGAGGTATGGGGTATTAATGAAGCTGACAAAGCAACATTCAACACACTAGCTCAGGAAAACTTTGCAAAGGTTTTCAAATCTGAAAATGTCACCTCTCAAGAAGTGTTTGTAAACCTGAACAACGTTGTTGCTGAAAACACACAACTAGCGGGTTACGCTATTTAATCAGTACCTTTCTAAAAGGTGCCTTTCTGGGCACCTTTTTAGCATCACCCTAAACCTCCCTTCACTTTGCTGTACCCTAGCACTGAAAGTAGAAGATAAACCAAACTGTAAGACTGTATTAGATGAAGTCCTATGTGCTAAAAATTTCATTGTTGTGTGGCGTTAGCTTGTTGCTACCTTTTACCTCGACCGCTAACGAATTCGATGTAGAACAGCTTTCCAAGCACTCTTACTGGCATAAGCTGGGACACTATTTGCCTACGTTTATCAATGGATACGAGAGTACCGTCGATAAAAGCGAGTTTTTTCTTTCAGAGCAAGGAAAGTACTCTCCTAGAGCTGAGCTCGAGGCAACCATCGATCAACTCTATTCCGAAGATAAGCAACTGGCATTAGAAACTCAGTGCCAATACCCCGCGCGCTATCATTGGCTTGAGCAACAACAAAGTCGTGAGGCGATATTGAATTGCCCAGAATTGGAAACTTGGAGCCAAGCCATCGATCCGGCGGGTCTTACGCTGGTTTTCCCAACCGCATTTATGAATAACCCTTCTTCGATGTTTGGTCACACTCTATTGCGTGTCGATGCTAAGGATCAAACCAGACATAAAGAATTGGTAGCCTTTGCTATTAATTTTGCTGCTGAACCTGAAACAGATGACAACCCCGCTCTTTTTGCCATCAAGGGGTTGATCGGCAGCTATCCCGGTCGTTACACCGTGATGCCATATTATCGAAAAGTTCGTGAATACAACGACATCGAATCCAGAGACATTTGGGAGTACAAACTTAAACTCACGGAGGACGAAGTCAATCGAGTTCTATTACACTTATGGGAGATGCAAAGAGCAGAGTTCGATTACTATTTCTTAGACGAAAATTGTTCTTATCAATTGCTGTCTCTGTTAGATGTCGCTCGGGAAGATTTGCGCTTAACCAAAAACTTCTCTGTACAAGCTATTCCATCAGATACGGTTTATGCCTTAGCGGAAAGCGGATTATTGGAAGAGCCTCAATATCGCGAAGCATTTGGCACCAGATTGCTACATCAAGCCAATGAAGCCGATGAGAAAATATTCGAGGCTGCAAAAAAAGCGACACAAGGCGAGTACCCGAGTGAAAATGAATTCTCAGATAAAGAACGAGCAGCAATTCTAGAGCTCGCCTATGAGTGGTTGAACTTTCAATTGTATGACTCCGGTTTAGAGCGAGACCCAACAGCCAAACGATTGACTAAGTTGCTCTATCTACGCAGTAGAATCAAAGTTGAATCTCCTTTTACCCCAGTACTGCAACCTGACGTCCCACCAGAAAAAGGGCATGCTTCCGCTCGTATCGGACTGAGCTACCAGTACTGGGATGAGTACAATAATCAAGCCACTATTGAATGGAGAGCGGCGTATCATGATTTGCTTGATTCACAGGATGGCTTCATACCCGGCGCACAGATTAATTTTTTAGATACTCAAGTGAGCGTTGATCAGCAAGGCACTGCTCGGCTGGATCGATTTTACTTTATCGACACAATGGCGCTGGCGCCAAGTAATAGAGTGTTCGACAGTTGGGCTTGGAATATTCGTACTGGTTTTGACCGCCAGCCTATGTCTAATAAGATGGCAGGCAGATGGTTCGGACAGGGCGGCTTTGGCAAGGCTTGGGGCTCACCAGACAAAGTCCACGTATACACTCTCTTGTCAGGTGCAGTCAGTGGCGGCAATCTGACCGAATATGACGCAACCCCTGGAGTCGGCTTGGAAGCGGGTATAATTTTCCAAGCTGGCCGCAATCATAGAATAGGATTACAAGCTCAAACTATGGCGCTGGTAAGTTCTCCGGAAGAGAGCCATGTCGACATTGATGCAAGCTGGAACTGGAGCTTTGATCGCAACTTTGCTGTGCGAACACAATTGAGTTATCAAAGTTGGCAGTCTGAGAACATTGGCGCCAAACTTACTGGCTTTATCTATTATTAAGAGTGAGCCGGCTTATGCTAAGCTAGTGAAACCAAGCTTCATCCGTTGCTTGGTTTTCATTTAGAGCAGTACAAATGTCCGTCCAACAAGGCTTCCTACTTACCCGTCACGCCAGAGATGTTTCTGGTCAAACTCAGATCGATTTATGGTTATCTACTGATAATGGGCCTGTACAGCTTGTTATACCCGGAGAGAAACCCGTCTTCTTTATTCCTCAAGACAATATCAAGCAATGCCAAACTCTAATTCAAGAGTTATCAATTCAGGCTGAGATAAAACCTTTGGCGCTGCATAGCTTTGATGACGTAGAACTTGCGGCTTGTTACTGCTTAACCGTTAAAGACGGGCAACGGCTAAGTCAGAAGTTCAAACATCACGAAATTCTTGTACTCGAAGACGATATACGCCTTGCAGATCGATACTTAATGGAGCGCTTTGTTCAAGGCAGTGTCGAATTTACCGGTCACCCCCAACCTAGAAAGGGCTACACTCGCTTTTCAAGCGTCAAATGTCGTCAGGGGGACTATATCCCTCAGCTGAAGGTCGTCTCGCTCGATATTGAATGTTCAGAGAAAGGCGTTCTGTACTCTATCGGACTCGATAGCCCGATGGACAGCCGAGTGGTCATGATAGGTGAACCGCAAGAGGCGTGCACGAATATCGAATGGGTCAAAGATGAAAAACAACTCCTGCTCACTTTAATCTCATGGTTTGAACGATTTGATCCTGACGTCATCATCGGGTGGAATGTAATCGATTTCGATTTTCGACTCCTGCATAAACGGGCTGAGTTGAACAAAGTTCGGCTGGCTATAGGCCGTGACAACCAAGCGAGTTTTTTTCGCACCTCAAGTAACACTCAACAAGCATTCATATCAATCCCAGGTCGCGTGGTTTTAGATGGTATCGATACGCTAAAAACCGCCACTTATCACTTTCGAAGCTGGTCGCTTGAATCGGTTTCTCAGGAGTTACTCGGCGAGGGTAAGCAAATCCACAATGTTCATGATCGAATGGACGAAATCAATTACATGTTCAAAAAGGATAAGCCCTCACTTGCAAAGTACAACCTGCAAGATTGTGTTCTGGTCAACAAGATTTTTGCCCACACCCACTTGCTTGAGTTCGCCATTGAACGCTCTAAACTGACTGGTGTTGAGCTGGACCGTGTCGGCGGTTCGGTCGCTGCATTTACCAACCTTTACCTGCCACAAATCCATCGTGCTGGGTACATTGCCCCTAACCTACAATCTGAAAACTGGTTGGCTAGCCCAGGAGGCTACGTCATGGACTCCATTCCGAACCTATATGATTCGGTGTTAGTTCTGGATTTTAAGAGCCTGTACCCTTCCATTATTCGCTCTTTCCTAATTGACCCGATGGGTTTGATCGAAGGGTTGAAATTGGACGTGGGTAAACAAGAGAATCAGGCTGTTGAAGGATTTCGTGGCGGTCAATTTCATCGTAGTAAACACTTTTTGCCCGAGATGATCGAAAACCTGTGGGCGGCGCGCGATATCGCCAAGAAAAACAACGAAAAGGCGTTCTCACAAGCAATTAAGATCATCATGAACTCGTTCTATGGGGTACTGGGATCTTCTGGCTGTCGCTTCTTTGATACTCGCTTGGCGTCAAGTATCACTATGCGTGGTCACGAAATCATGAAGCAGACAAAAGTACTTATCGAGAATAAAGGCTATCAAGTAATTTATGGGGATACCGATTCGACGTTTGTATCGTTAAACGGGCAATTTTCTCAACAACAAGCCGATAAGATTGGCCACCAGCTCGTAGACCATATCAACGAATGGTGGACGAATCACTTACGTAGTGAGTACAACCTCAACTCAATTTTGGAGTTAGAGTATGAAACACACTACAAAAAGTTCTTAATGCCAACAATTCGCGGGCAGGAAACAGGGTCAAAAAAACGTTATGCTGGACTTATTGGTGAAGGAGAAAATGAGCGGCTGATTTTTAAAGGATTAGAAAGTGCACGGACAGACTGGACCCCACTAGCACAAGAGTTCCAAAAAACACTGTACTCAATGGTATTTCATGGTGAGAATCCGAGTGAATATATTCGCGGATTTGTCGAGCAAACAAAAGCTGGAGATCTCGATGATAAGCTGATTTATCAAAAGCGACTGAGAAGAAAGCTTCATGAGTACCAGAAAAACATTCCCCCACAGGTACGCGCAGCCAGAATGGCGGATGCAATAAACGGCCAACTCGGTCGTCCATTACAGTATCAAAACAAAGGTAGAATTGAATACGTCATCACTATTTCAGGACCTGAACCCAAAGAATACCAAAAAAGCGCCATCGACTATCAGCACTACATTGATAAACAACTCAAACCGGTTGCCGAAGCCATCTTGCCATTTATTGGCCTTGATTTCTCGACACTTAGTGAGCCACAACTAGGTTTGTTCTGACAATGAACAAACTATTTAGCGTCTTTCATTATCTCCTCATAACGGCCAGATGCAATTAGTTTCTCAAGGCCTAGGTTAAACTGCTCTACAAAGTACCTTTGACGAGGGCTGTTATTTGAGATAAGTACACTCCATTTTTGCGAATCGATGGGCTTTCTAGCATGAGTAATTCTCTTGGCTTCTTCAACAGAAAGGCTGTTACGAATTAGGGCATAACCAACACTTTCGGTCGCAATAACTAAGTCTACTCGGTTGGCTAGCAGCTTTTTAAAATTCCCGACCTCTTTTGCTATACGTTGAACATTAATCACGCCTTGCTGTTCAGCCTCTTGGAATTGTTGTGAATATTCATAACCAATAGTTCCACCAATCTCATATTCACTCAGATCGCTCAACGTATTCCAGTCAACGGTTTTATCATCCAGATGAAACAAAACACGACGTTCTTCTAATATAGGAAGGGTGTAGAGGAAGGCAGCTTGACGCTTTTTGTTTTCAGACCAAATCACTGTTCCGTCATATTGGCCTTCTTCAGCTAGAACGTAAGACCGTTGCCACGGGTACCAACCCCAAATCACCTCTATACCTTGGAGTTTGTATGTCTCAACAATAACTTGCGATGATGGCCCACCATTTGGTAAAGATTTCGACAAATAAGGAGGCCATTCACCGTTAGTTAATTTAATGACATCCGGACCTGCAAAAACATATGCAGAGACTAAATAAAGAGTCGTAAACATCAACCGAACATTCAAAGTAACTCCGACAGGGTAAAGAGTCCATCACTCTGGCAAGTATAGTCGAGCCAACCGCCCTTTGTGATTTCAGCCTCCGCTTGCACTCATCGATGTACGCTCTCTATTGCTCGCACAGCGAGTGACGCACCGCCATTCATGAGTTAACCTCCAACAGTGTGAGACACTCGTTCAAAATCAACAACTTGATCATTTAACCTGTATCTTTACTGGCGATTTTTAACCCATTTTTAACCCTATTTGTACTATTAACGACATGCAACCACCATTTGAACATTCGGTGCTGCTTAAATCTATATTTTGGCCAAACCTAGCGAATCACACAAATCTTGACTATTCCCGTTATCAAATTCATTGGTGTCCAGATTGCCAACGTTCAGGTTTGTGTCCTCAAATAACAAGAGAGATAGTATGAAAAGACAATTCAACCTGCTTCTAATAGCTTTATCAGGCGTTTTGAGTACCAACATTTGGGCATCAGAATTTGACGAGCCTGCTGGAGCAGCCATTAATATTCTCAGTGCCTTACAAGATTCAAGTGCGGTGAATTACATCAATGCTGAAAATCTCGTCAACGGAAACAGCACACCACCGACATTATCCCAAGTAAAAACTCAGGTTTTAACGGAGAACAAACGCTATTTGATCGACTTTAGCAACATAGAACAAGAATCTGACAAAAAAATAGCTCAAGATAAGCTCCGTAGAAGCTTAGGGTTATTGACTCTCGGAGATATGCTAATCATTAGTGAACACAAAGATAAACTCCTGTTTAGTCAGTTGGACGGATCTGATGACACCAACCTTAAACGTCTTGAATACAAACCAAAACCACGCCGAGTAAAGAAAAGCATCTCCCCTCTTGCAGAGGTAGACAACAGCATACCTAGGGTCGCTTTTTACATCGAGGCGACACGCGCCATCAGTGATGCAGCATGTAACCCTACATGGAATACTTACCAAGGCCCCGTAAAAAGTACAGGCATGTGTGACAATGCCCATATTTCTCTGATTTATCAGGTGACACTGCAGCGTTCATTACCATTTGGAACCCAAGGAAGCGCAACACCTGATGCCAAAATAGTGAGAATTGCAATTGACGATTCAACGACCGGTGCGGGTATTCAACTGAACCGAAACTTCGGCAACATTCTACTTCATACACGCGGTATACCTTGGCCTGAGGGCGGTGACGAACATGAGATGGTGACCACAGCTCTCGCGCAAAGTTATGATTTCAATTTCAATGCTTCAAATGAAAAAGCTCGTATCCTGCGCACTGTGCCTAAAAGCAATTTAAATAAGAATTACACAAACCGTGAGATTTCGACCTTTTCATTTGGTGTGGTAGCGGGAGGTGACGCAAGTAGTGACGGTGCAAAAGGCAAACTCGAAGCTTCAGCGAACTGGACAGAATCAAAATGGTTATCCTTTGAAACCAATGACTATCGAGTCGATCGTCATTCAAATGGCCCTCAGCATGTGGGTTTCGAGTGGGCAAGGGAGCAATACCCAACCGCGGAGTCAGTGATGGTAACCACGATTCATGGCTATACTGCGGGAATCACACTACCTGTAGATGAAAGTCGTATCAACAAAATGGGACACGCAAGCTTCCTACCAAAAATGGAAGTCATTTACTCTGCAGACCCTGATGCGACGGGAAACACCAAATTTGATATTGACTCCACTGTCGACATCACTGGTTTTAGGTATATGACGAACGTGACGCCATTCTTTGGAGTACGAACTTACTACGCTAAAGACGACGATCACCAAATCAATAGCGTCAACAAGAACATTAATTTTGTGGTTGATTGGGACCACCCCGTGTTCACTGGCGGCAGGCCAGTTAATCTACAACTGGGCGGCTTCAAGAACCAATGTCTGGCTATCGATACGCAACAGCAGATCTCGGCTAAAGAGTGTGATGAATACGATAACCAACAAGCTTTCATCTACAATCGAGATGGTCAGTATATTAGCGCATACAATACAGAATATTGCTTAGACAGTGCTGACCTAAACCGAGCTCAGCCGTGCAACTTTAGCCTCACACAAAAGTGGAGTTGGGAAGAAGAAGCTAAGCAAGATAGTTTAAAGAGTGCCCACCTCGACCATTATCTGACACACGATAAGCAGACTGGTGAACTCAGCATGACTGTCGATGCAGAATCAAAGTCTAGCCTCAGCACAAAGATGTACACACGATATGTCAATGTTTTTGATCCTTCTACGGTAGAAACCAACTCGTATAAGTAATCAGCCACATACCTAAGTGGGTGGTTGAGCGGCAATAAAAGACAGTGAGGCTTTTATTGCCGCGTCATCAATATCTCAGCCTATTTTAAATTCGGTTTTTTTGTACTGCTTAGCCAACCACTCACCGAAACCATCAAGGATACCAATGACAGAGCGCTTTGCGATCACCCGTCCGGTGAGTAAAATTCCTAACCGTTCAATTTCGACTTGTTTATCTGGGTAATAGCGTAAAAAATTCTGGCCGCACTCGATAGGATCATCAAACCAATTCTTGTCTTTGTACATCACCAAGGAATAACTCGCACGCAAAAGCTTCTTAGCAATCACTATCTGCGCTTTTGACTGTTCCTCTGGCGTTGCGGAGCGAGCAATGCGATTACGGTAAACGGCTACCCAATCTTCCACATCCATATTCCAATGTTTGGCAATTTCCCAACTTGGCTCATAATCACCAAAGCATTCAGAGAGGTCTTCGCCATAAATGCACACCGAGCAGTGGCGTAACTGGAAGCCCCAAGAAAATATGCTCTCCAAACTGGCGACTTCTTTTACGAGCGTGTTCTTCAAGGAGACATCTTTAATAAAGGGATAAGATTTCTGAAAACGCCATTTTATCGAATTGAATAGGGTCGTTCTAACATCACTAAAGCTCTCATTGGTCACCACTAAAACATCGAGATTTGAACGATTAGGCGTCGCTCGCTTGCGAGCAACACTACCATAAAGGTAAACACTGTGTAGATTATCGCCCAGTCCCCCTTTAAGAAAAGCGATAAGATCGTTGATGGCAGGCTGATACCTTGCTTGAAAAGGTTGATTCGGATCGATAATGGAAAGATGCATTTAGTTGATAACAATAATTTTTAGATCTTCGATTTCTTAATGTTCGCCCACTCGCCTGCATGAATCAAGATATTCCTTCCCTTAAACACTATGTATATAATACGACGATTCCATTCCATATTAAGGAAACATTTTTATGCCAAGGGCAAGTGAACTTAAAAAAGGTTTTGCTATCGAATCTAGCGGTAAAACACTCTTGATCAAAGATATCGAAGTCACCACTCCGGGCGGTCGCGGCGGCGCAAAAATCTATAAACTGCGTTGTACTGATCTTGCAACAGGTGGACGCGTTGATGAGCGCTTTAAATCCGACGACGTAGTTGAAACGGTGGATATGTTTAAACGTGCTGTCGCTTTCTCCTACGTTGATGGTGACGAATACATCTTCATGGATAACGAAGATTACACTCAGTACACCTTCAAAAAAGAAGAAATTGAAGATGAGCTCCAGTTTGTCACTGAAGAAATTCAAGGTTTACACGTCATTGTCGTTGATGGCAATGCAGTAGGACTGGAACTTCCAGCCTCTGTTGAGCTTGTCATCGAAGAAACTGATCCATCAATTAAAGGCGCTTCAGCTTCAGCGCGCACGAAACCCGCACGTTTCGCGACAGGTCTGACCGTTCAAGTTCCTGAGTACATAGCAACGGGCGACCGTATTGTGATCAATACTACTGAACGTAAATACATGAGCCGAGCGTAACTATGTCCGAACTGATCTCCTACGATGACACCATTGAAACGGCTTATGACATCTTTCTAGAAATGGCTCCGGATAATCTGGAAGCAGCAGACGTTATTATTTTCACTGCACAATTTGATGATCGTGGCGCTGCCGAACTCGTTGAAACTGGCGATGACTGGTCTGGTCATGTTGGCTTTGAAGTTGATAAGGAAACGTACGCGGAAGTCCGCATAGGCTTAGTCAATGAAGTGAATGACGTCTTAGATGAAGTCTTCGCTCGTTTACTGGTGAGCCGAGATCCGGACCATAAGTTCTGCCACGTGCTGTGGAAGCGAGACTAAATGCTATAAAATACCCAAGCTTTCAACATGGGTATTTTTAGAAATAACTAGAAGACGAACTATCGACTAATTCGTCTTCTAGAATTCTATCGGTTTCAACTGACAAACGGTGTGCTTGTTAGTCTTCTACCTTGGCATTTTCTACACGGGCTTTTAGTTTTTGCCCCGGGCGGAAGGTGACAACGCGACGAGCGCTGATTGGAATGTCTTCACCCGTCTTTGGGTTTCGACCTGGACGTTCGTTTTTTTCTCGAAGATCAAAGTTACCAAATCCAGACAGTTTTACCTGTTCGCCACTCTCTAGTGCCTTACGAATTTCTTCGAAAAACGCCTCAACCGTTTCCTTGGCATCCCGTTTACTGTATCCGAGCTTCTCAAACAGGTTTTCAGCCAAATCGGCCTTTGTGAGCGCCATAAAACTTTCCTCAAAGCTGTGTTAAACAATGCTGCCGAATTGACAGCGCCAAAGCATTTTGCCCAGCCAATCAACAACATATCGGCTTTACTTGGGAAAGTGTATGCCAACCTTCTGATTTTCGCCAACTTTTTTGTTGATTGAACGCACTTTAATCTTAAAAAACAAACAGATAAATCAATCCTCTCATCCTTAAAACGACACAAGAGGGTTATTAAGTTTTTGTTTTTTATGAAAAATCACCCCTAAAATCAAATTAGTCAGTATTAGGCACTGAAATAGTTGGCAAAAAAATTTCATTTTGACGTGAAGGTCAATTTCTATCGTCGCCTAAGTCCAGATGATCTGCTTTTAAATTCACCGCAATACCAAATGTCGTACTAAAAACATGCAACCTGACTTAGCTACAATCGCTCAGAATCCACTCCGTAAATCGTCTGGTTAGAAAACTTTAATATAAATAATGAGACAGAGCTCAGACACAAATAAAAAACAGGTTGCATAATTTTTTTTGTCATGTACACAAGACTTCCAAGCGTTGAACCACTACACATATCGTCCGAGGGTAGCTTAAACTTTGTCACCTTCTCATTGGTTAATTACTAGGCTTCCAATGAACATTGACGATAACTACAAATAAAATTCGGGCCAACGTTCGTAACGTCAAAACTGGTGAAAGCAGAACATCATGTTCAGTTATTTATTGAGTCAACTTATGTATACCAAGGCGGTGGTTTTAATTTTAACCGCCCTATTGGTACTGATTTGGGCTGTGTACTTTTGTACAGTACTTGCCAAACGTCATGGAGCACTGAGTTTGTGGCAGTATAGCTACTATATTTGCTACTCAATTGGCGTCTCCATATGGATTCTTAGCAATAGCTATTTTCATACCGGCTTACTTGTGCATTTTAGTGATGAAGTGGCAATAAACATGGCTATTATTGCCAACTTAGCGACCTCGCTTGCCTTTGCTTGCGCATGTTGCTTTATCGCCAAGCTACACAAACACTACACAGGCCGATCTGCGCCGAAGTGGCAAGGGGTATTGGTTGCGTTTATTTCTATATTTGGTGTTGTGGTCAATCTGATCCCTGGGTGGACAGTTAGCGGTATAGAGATATTAGGTCCGAGTGAGTTTCAATTAGAGTTTGGCCCTTTTACCAAATACTTCTTTCTTGGTTTTACCACCATCATTTTTCTGACGCTTGTTAATTTGCTGTCCCTAAAAAATTGCACAAGTCAAATCAGACGGAATCGTATCAACTACATGATATTAGGCATCGCTATTTTCATGTGTTCCACAGCTATCATTCAAGTTGGTGTCACTTTTTTCTTCGATGATTTCTCATTGACTTGGTTACCACCAACGCTCTCAATCAGCGAAATGCTTTTGATGGGTTATGCACTGCTGACTTCGAGGTTTTATAGTCCCAAATATATATGTTTTGTTGCTCTTAGTATCGGAATAACTGCCGTCATCTATGCGTGCGCAATATTGCTGCCCTTCTCCGGTGACAGTGCAGAACTCTTCGAGCTCCTATTTGTTGTTTTGATTGTTGGTATGACATGGCAAACACTTTATAAATGGGTTAGGAAGGGCGTTAGTCAAGTCTTGTACGGGGATGTGATGTGCCCCGTCGACAAGATTTCTCAACTAGAAGTAGACTTTAGGAGTTCACCTTCTATAGCCATGGAACAACTAGCGATTTATCTCGGAGTTCCCAAAGATCAACTTCGCTTGCTTGATGATTCTCATGGTGCAGATCTCTACCGCTCGTATTTTGCAAACAACAGTAGTTCTCTCGTTATCGAAGAAGTTGAAGAGGCTTTACTTCTATCATGTGATCAAACACTTAGGGCTATCCATCATAGAATGAATGAAACTAACTCTGCCCTTGTCTTACCGCTCTATGAACGTCAAAACAAACTATCTCATGTCCTAGTTTCAAGCTCAAAAAGTGGCGGCGTCTATTTCTCCAACGAAGAACTATCTGCGTTAGAGCGAGTGTTCAAAAAAGTTCAGGTGTACATAAACCACGAGCGGAAGGTGAAACAATCACAAGCACTCGCCAGCTCCATTGCCAATGAGATGCAAAGCCCTTTCGCACAACTGCAATTTGAATTCGAACATTTAAATCACGGTATCGAACTTAGTCGACCGCCAGAGCAGCTCGCTCAGCACTTAAGTAAGGGGAGAGACGCCATAAATAGAGGTCGTCAACTGATCGACATAATAGTTCGAGAAGTCAGTAAACCATCATTGGTTGAAGAACCTGTTGTGCCTTTATCGATAGCTTCGGCCATTAATATTGCCGTTAGTCAGTACAGCTTCCACGATAAATCGCTTCGCCAGCGCGTACAAGTGTCTGTCGAGCAGGATTTTATAGCCAATATTAATCAAACTTTATTCAATTTCGTCTTGTTCAACTTGCTACGCAATGCCATCTATTACTTTGATTCTTATCCTGATAGCCAAGTAATCATCCAGACAGAAAAAGGACGGTTCCAAAATCATGTCATTTTCACGGACACAGGCCCTGGGATACCTCAAATCTACTTAGCACGTATATTCGAAGATTTTTTCAGTCACAATAAAACTGGAGGGAGTGGTTTAGGGTTAGGTTACTGCAAACGAGTCATGAAGGCCTTTGGTGGAAAGATTCAATGCGACTCGAAAGTCGATGAATATACAAGGTTCTATTTGAGTTTTCCTGTTACTTCACACACAGAGGAGGAATTCCACGCCAAAGAAGCGATTGTAAGCTCTGACGATGTCAGAACGTTGCCCACGTCTATCGCCAATTCAACAACCACTACAGAGAAACCTCTTATCCTCGTTGTAGACGACAAACAAGTTCAGCTTTCACTCGCTAAGCTTTATCTTGAGCAATTGGGTTATAACGTTCTACTGGCAAACAATGGACAAGTCGCCATTGAGGTAATTGAGAACAATCCAATTAGCCTCGTATTTATGGACATTCAAATGCCGATAATGGATGGATTTGAAGCAGCAACTATAATCAAGCGTTCTCAGCCGTCTCTTCCCATCATTGCGCTGTCAGGCGAATCGGGAGAAAAGGAACTGAAAAGAATTAGTGAAGTTATGGATGGGCGTTTATCCAAACCCACATCAAAGCAGGCATTGGGTCAGATGCTGGCATCAGCGTTGTCTGCTTGTGTGCACTAGCACTATTGCAATTTCAAAACGACTCGCAAAATGCGGGGCGCCGAGAGGTGATGCTCAAAAGCAATCTTTCTTGTATCAATTATTATTTGGCGTTTGAAATTTGACACCGAAATTGAACTCTCTAAGTGATTAATACAGCGAATGAAAGTTCATTGTGGTGTAGTCCTATTCGATTGTGGCACTCATTATGCTTCTACGTGATCAACGAGGATAAAGTGGCAATGATTTGTCTCCGTCACTTTATCAGCCTGAGACTGTTACCGGGCAGACACAGATAAGAGAGGCTGTTTATGGAAATTCATCGACATACGTATTATCGCCTTATCCATCATGGAATCAAAAGCTTGTTAGTTGATCGCATAGGTCATTTCACTGAGCACGAGTATCATGACTATCTCAATTACATGACTGGCAAATCCAGCTGTTTCTCCATGACTAATGAAGAGCTGGAGGTCGCTGTCGCTAACCTTAAAAACGAAGGCTATCTAGAAGACATCAAACCCTTGATACGACACTTTGAAATGCACTCCTAATGATACAACACCAAGGCCAGAAAGATATCGCTGGCTTTGGTATGTCATCGCAACAGGGGCTTCAACCATTGTGAATTGTACAGATTTGGTTAGACTGAGGGCAATTTGGCAACTCACAGACTCTACAATGAAACAACTCATCGATTTTATTCCGCTCATTATCTTTTTTGTCCTGTATAAAATACACGACATCTACGTAGCTACAGGCGCTCTCATCATAGCGACAGCAATTCAAATAATCGTTACCTACGCCTTATACAAAAAAGTTGAAAAGATGCAGCTTGTCACCTTCTTGATGGTGGCTTTTTTTGGTGGCCTAACCATATTCCTACACGATGACAATTTCATTAAGTGGAAAGTCACCATTGTATACATGGTCTTCGCAATCGGCCTTGCCGTCAGCCATATCATTGGCAAATCCGCCATAAAGGGGATGCTTGGCAAAGAAATTAGCCTGCCCGATCCAGTATGGGCGAAGGTTACTGGGGCGTGGGTTGTGTTCTTTTCACTCTGTGCGGGACTCAACGTGTATGTTGCGTTTGAGCTACCACTTGATGTGTGGGTCAATTTCAAAGTCTTTGGTCTACTTGCAGCAACATTTGGTTTTACCTTGCTGACCGGTATCTATATCTACAAACATCTGCCAAAAGACAAGCCCGAAGCCGACTCTGGTGACTAACCACACGTTTTTGATATAATCCACACTAATTTTTCCCCATTGGGGTATTTCAGCGGCTGTATTGGCCGCTGTTTAATTTTATGGATGTCAAAATGAGTAAAGAAATCTCTTCCCCTCGGGGACAAATGCTTTTACGCACCCTTGCCATGCCAGCAGACACCAATGCAAATGGCGATATATTTGGTGGTTGGATCATGTCACAGCTCGATTTAGCAGGCGGCATTCTAGCAAAGGAAATATCTGGTGGACGAATTGTCACTGTGTCGGTTTCAGGGATAACTTTCAAAAAGCCAGTTAAGGTTGGCGATGTTGTATGCTGCTACGGTGAATGTACCAAGATTGGCCGTACATCGATGAGCATTGATCTGGAAGTGTGGGTAAAACCAGTCAAAGAACACGGCGTGGAAGATCGCTTCATGGTATGTGATGCTACGTTCAACTATGTGGCTATCGACACAGAAGGCAAACCTCGCCCTATCAAACAAAACTAATCTCACACTTTGCTGTCAGAAGGTCTTTAAAAAGCTGTTACATTCTGTAGAGTTAGGCTAATCACACAATAAGCGGTTTCTCAGTAGCTTATTTATTATAAGGACATCTATACATGTGGTATGTAATTTTCTCTCAAGACGTTGAAAACTCCTTGGAAAAACGTTTAAGTGCTCGCCCTGCTCATCTAGAGCGCCTGCAAAAGTTACAAGATGAGGGCAGACTACTGACCGCTGGCCCGATGCCAGCCATTGATTCGGACAACCCTGGCGAAGCTGGTTTTACAGGCTCTACGGTGATTGCTGAGTTCGAATCCCTTGAACAGGCTCAGAACTGGGCCGATGCGGATCCTTATATTGAAGCAGGTGTCTACGAAAAAGTGATCGTCAAACCTTTCAAGAAAGTATTTTAAGATGAAATTAAAGATCGCCTTAGCTGCGCTCTCTGCTGTTCTTCTGGCAGGCTGTGCATCACCAGAGGGAGACAAGCAACGACAGCTGGAGCTACTCGCTAGCAACCGTGCCAGTTTATTGGCTTCAGAGTTGCCGATGGAAGCCGGTCCACTTTCTATTATGAGAGCCAGTGCAAAAGGCCCGTTCATAGAAATCATGATGGTATACAACCAAGATGCCAAAGGCGCCAAACCCATCCAGCAAGTACTTCGCCAAAGCATCAACACATACTGTACCAATCCTGATACCAAAAGTAATTTGGATGTCGGTTTAGGTTATCGATTGAAAATGCGCAACAGCCGCGGACAGTTAATGGTGGATGAAATCGTAACTAAGCAGACTTGCCAAGCCAGGCCTTAGCCTGCTTTTTCACCCAGTAATTACCCCTAAGACCTCGCAAGGCGGGGTCTTATTTATTGAAGTATTTACTCACTTCCTCTTGCCCCTCCAATTAATAAAAACTCAGGTGCATACGAAGTATACGGGGAAAATGAAGTTTTTATGACATCTAAATTACATTATAAAAAGATAAAAACCCCTAAGTGCTTATTGATTATCAAAATAATCAACCCCAACACGTCTATTTAATCGCCATAAATAAGAGATATAATCTTTAATCTTGCATTCTCACATTGACGCTTACCTAATCGCCTTCTAACTTTTCATATTAGTGTTACTACCAAGGAGGATTCCCCAATGAAGCGCGCAAGCAATTCCTATCGCCTGCAACTAATTAAAGAAGTCGCTACCCGGCAAGAGCGACTCAACTGCGGGGATCCCATGGCTAACTATATTCAAGAATTATTAGACTCAAAGTCTGATTCTGAACTACATACAGAAAAGCATTATCGCTTTAGCGGCAATCACTTCGACGAGCATGTTGGCGGCTGGGTTAGTGACAAGTGGGGGTTAAAATAACCAGTGACATGAGGGGTATAAGCAATAGGGTATACCTCTCGCCTTGGCGTTTGTTTAAAGTGTCTAAAGCAATCAAAAAAGGTCTTGCTGAGGACTTTGGGGATCCGAGTCTGCTTGCTGTTCAACTTTGGCACCGAGTATTTTCCGACGATAGCGCTGGCGACATAGTTTAATAATGTGCAATTGCTCGGCAGGGGTAAAAGTAAGCCAATTAAAGCGCTCTTCACGCTTGCGCATACAGCCCTTACAGTAGCCTTTTTCATCTACTGTGCATACGCCTACACAGGGGCTCGGGACGACAAAAAATTCTAGCTGCTCCATCTGTGCCTCTTCATAGTTTTCTCAGCTACGCTTTAAGCACCTATCACTACTTTATTGCATCTATAATTAAATAAAATTCAATAACTTTCATTATGTGACTGTAAACAAACTATGACCTTAACCTGACAAAAACAGTGCTTTATAACCTATACTTTGTGCCATTAAAGTCGACAAAGTGTTGATTGATGTTTCTATATTTCGGAGTTCATTACTATGAAGTTTAGCCCAAAAATATTACTTGCTGCCGTCACTGTACCGTTTGTTATGACGGCTTGCGCAAGCAATGGAGGCGATGTGAAGCAAATAACTGTTCAGGACCTTCAACATCACAACTGGGAACTGGTGAGTATTGATGGAAAAGAAATCAAACTTGAAGACCACCAAAAACGACCTCGCTTAGAGTTGGGCGAAAAAATGATGGCCAACGGCAACGCTGGTTGTAACAACTACTTCGGTCAAGCTGAACTCAAGGATAACCAGTTCCGCATCGAAAAAATGGGCATGACTATGAAAATGTGTATGGGTGACGCGATGGATTTAGAGCGGTCATTCTCGACAACGCTCGCTGAATGGAGCGACATGTCCCTGACCAACGAAGGTATGGTACTAAAAAATGACCTTCATACTCTGACTTTCAAGCTAAGTGATTGGAAAAACTAATCACCCAAAAGGATAAACGAAAGCAGTCGATTGATGACTGCTTTTTTGTTGCCCGTAGCAAAAGAGAACAAATCTCATACAACCCGTCTACCATTCCTGCAAATACATAAAAAAATTAAATTTTTTCAGTCATAATGAATGAAAAGCATGGGTAGCACGGTCTATCACAAAACTTATAGATTCATTCAAAGGGTAAGGACAACCATGAAAAGGCTGATCACTTTCATCTCTGCTGCACTTCTGTCTGTCGGAGTCACAGCACAAGACAATTGGCAACAAGTAACAGAGCAAGCAAAAGGACAAACCGTGTACTTCCATGCTTGGGGTGGCAGTCAAGAAATCAACAACTATCTGCGCTGGGCAGATAAACAATTGCAATCACAATATGGTGTGACGCTAAAACATGTCAAAGTCACGGATATCGCCGAAACCACAACTCGCTTAATTGCAGAGAAAGCAGCCGGCAAGACCACTGGCGGCAGTGTCGATATGGTATGGATAAATGGTGAAAACTTCAAATCAATGAAGAACAACCAACTGCTTTTCGGCCCTTTTGTCGAACGTTTACCGAGTTGGCAAAAAGTCGATAAGTCCTTGCCCGTTGATAGTGATTTCTCAGAGCCTACTGAAGGATTAGAAGCACCTTGGGGGGTAGGCCAGTTGGTATTCATCCACGATAAGATGACGCTCAACAACCCTCCAGCATCGTATGCTGAAATGCTCAGCTATGCCAAAGCATTTCCGAACAAATTGAGCTACCCTCGCCCACCCGCATTCCATGGCACCAGTTTTCTTAAAGCCGTACTAATCGAACTGACCGCTAATGATCCGTCTCTAGCCAAACCCGTTGAACAAGTCGATTTCAATGCTGTCACTGCGCCTTTGTGGAAGTACCTAGATGAATTTCACAAAGTCGCATGGCGCCAAGGCAAACAATTCCCGGCCAGCTCTGCTGAGACAGTTCAATTGCTCGACGATGGGCAGTTGGATTTAGCCATCACGTTTAATCCAAACTCAGTTTATTCCGCACAGGCGAATGGTAATCTGGCCGAAAGTACCACTGTGTACGCCATGGATGGAGGCGCTTTGTCGAACATACATTTCCTAGCAATTCCATGGAATGCGAATGCGACAGAAGGTGCATTAGTCGCGATTAATTTTCTTTTAAGCCCTGAAGCGCAATCACGCAAAGGCGATGTGTCTATCTGGGGCGATCCATCTGTACTTGAAAATCAATACCTGACAGGAAGTGCAAAGAAAACGACCTTATTTAAATCCGTTGCCGAACCACACCCTAGCTGGCAGGCTGCTCTGGAAGCAGAATGGCAAAAACGCTACGGTAATTAAGAACAATCGTTAAGTTACGAGAGCCAGATGTTAAGAGCTGCGTACATAG
This sequence comes from Vibrio neptunius, assembly GCF_000967495.1. GTDB lineage: Bacteria > Pseudomonadota > Gammaproteobacteria > Enterobacterales > Vibrionaceae > Vibrio > Vibrio neptunius. Next base: position 22,853 of record NZ_JXXU01000010.1, read on the forward strand.
TATTAATTTTGCTTTGCATTGCGCCAACAATCCCTGGATTAGTTGGTGTAATGCTCTCATCATTTGGCTACGTTCCTCCTGTTGGCCTGTTCAATTTCTCACTCAGCAGCTATCAGCAGTTTTTCGAATGGCCTGGGATCAAGCACTCTATTGGGCTGACTTTATTCACTTCTATAGTGAGTACTTATCTTTCTTGCTTAATCTGCTTTGCCATTCTTCAAAGCCTTTGGTTAGACCGCCATTGGCGTAAAGTTGAAGCACTGCTGTCACCTTTACTAGCAATGCCTCACGTTGCTTTCGCGATTGGATTTGCTTTTCTATTCGCCCCAACCGGTATGGTTGCACGCTTGTTGGCACAAACCTTAGGTATTGACGTCGATACACATGAAGTAACTTGGTTAGTCCATGACCCTTATGCACTGGGCTTAGCCATGGCACTTTCATTTAAAGAAGTACCATTTTTGCTGCTCATGAGCATTCCCGTTTTGCAGCAGATTAAAATCGACAAACTGTATCAAGTCAGCTCCTCTCTGGGGTACTCACCTGCACAAATGTGGTGGAAGTCGGTCTTCCCTCTTTGGTTAGTAAGAATGCGCTTCGCTTTGTTTGCCGTGATGGCTTATGGCGTTTCCGTGGTGGATTTGAGTTTGATCTTGGGCCCAACCAATCCACCTACTTTGGCCGTATTAGTCTGGCAGTGGTTTAACGATCCGGACTTATCCCTTATCCCTCGTGCGGCATCAGGTGCAGTTATGCTGTTTGTGTTAGCCAGTTTACTTCTAGTCTTAATCGTGCTGGTCGAAAAACTACTCGTCGGTCATTTTGGTCAATGGCAATACTCAGGTCGAAGAGGGTTTAATCTCCCCGGGAAAACGCTGTTTACCTTCTCGGCCATTTTAGCCGGCGTCATGTTTCCACTAATGTTGATCTGGAGTTTCGCTCATCGATGGCGCTTTCCGGACCTTCTCCCTACCCGATATAGTGACCGCTTTTGGAACAATGAGTGGCTCAATATATTACCTACGATTAACCAAAGTTTGATCATTGCTGCCGTCACCGCTTGTTTTGCTGTGATATTAGGCGTTGTAGCTCAGGAAAGTCGTATCCGTTTTCGCTTGCATTTGCCAGGTTATGTTATTGCTTTGCCTATGCTTATCCCGCAGCTTTCTATCTTGTTTGGTATCCAGATAACCACTCTCTACTTGTCCAGTGACGCCTATTACGTTTGGGTTATCTGGTCACACGTGTTCTTCGCGTTTCCATTTGTGTACTTAGCACTGGATGGCCCATGGCGAAGCTATGACAACAACTATACTAGAGCAGCATTAAGCCTTGGGAAAACACCTCTTTTTGTTTTTTTTCACATTAAGGTTAAGTTGTTGCTGCCTGCCATCTTGTACGCGTGGGCTGTCGGAGCCAGTGTAAGCTTGGCGCAATATCTACCCACTTTGATGCTCGGTGGAGGCAGGATTGCAACCGTGACCACGGAAGCTGTCGCTCTTTCGAGTGGCTTCGATCGACGTGTTACTGCCATCTATGCGATTTGGCAAGCCATCTTGCCATTTGTATTCTTTGTCTCTGCCATCCTCATTGGTAGATTCGCACTGAGACAACCTGATTATCAACAACAAACGAACAAGGATGCCCTTACACATGACGCTGTCCCTAGAAAGCCTCGCCATCCATAAAACCAACGGTGAAGCCCTATTCTCTGATTTGAATATATCCGTTTCAGCGCAGGAAGTCGTTTGTCTAATGGGCCCCAGTGGATGTGGGAAATCAACCTTGTTGAGCTTAATTGCAGGGCATATGAGTAGCGAGTTTGTCCATTCTGGGCACGTGCTACTGAATGGCATTAACTTGGCTGAACTTGAACCCCATCAGCGACAAGTTGGAATTCTGTTTCAGGATGATTTGCTATTTCCACATTTAAACGTGTGGCAAAATCTTGCTTTTGCCCTTCCTAACTCAATCAAAGGCGATGAAAGACGCCATCAAGCTATAACTGCATTGAACAAAGTTGAGCTATCACAACTCTCGGACTCTTTTCCTGATCAGATCTCCGGCGGCCAACGTGCGCGTGTCAGCTTACTCAGAATGCTGCTGGCCAAGCCTAAACTGGCGCTGTTGGATGAACCATTTAGCAAACTGGATAAAGAACTTAGAACACAGTTTCGTGACTGGGTCATCGCTCAACTGGTAGAAGCAAACATTCCTACTCTGATGGTGACACATGACAAAGATGATGTTCCTGAGAATGGGCGGATATTGAGTTGGCCGTGGGAGACTACTCATCATGCTTGATAGATTTAGTATCAAAATCATTCGCTCTCCTTTGGCCATTGCCGCCGCTGGATTGGATAAACTCGGTGTGACCGCAAACCAAACGACGCTAAGTGGTTTTCTTCTTGGGTGTCTGGCGTTTCCTGCTCTCTACTTTGAGCACTATGATATGGCACTTGTGTTGATCGTTATTAACCGAGTGTTTGATGGTTTGGATGGCGCATTAGCTCGGCGTCAAGGCATCACAGATGCAGGTGGGTTTCTCGATATCAGCCTCGACTTCTTGTTTTATTCTCTGATCCCATTTGGCTTTGTGGTCGCTAATCCAGAGCAAAACGCGGTAGCGGGCGCCTTTCTCATTTTCTCATTCATTGGTACTGGCTGCAGCTTCCTTGCTTTTGCTGTCATGGCAGGGAAACGGGGAATAGAGAATCCTGTTTATAAAAACAAATCCCTTTATTATATGAGTGGTCTGACTGAAGGCACTGAAACCATAGCGTGTTTCATTGCGTTTTGTCTTTTCCCGCAGCACTTTGCCATCATTGCTTACCTATTTGGCACAGCCTGCTGGTTCACGACCTTTACTCGCATCTATTCAGGTTTCCACACTCTGAAATAGACATAAAAAAGGTCGCTCAACGCGACCTTTTTAAAAGACAAAATTGATTATCACTGCAACCAACAATCCGGACAAGAAACTCGGAACATGAAACTTACGCTTCGGCATAGAGTAGTATTCTGATGCTGGCCCTTCTTGAAATGTTTTCTTTGATAATTGCTTGATGTAGTCATTTTGCAACTCCGTTCTCCCAACTGAAGTGATTCTGACTTCAGCATAGAAGCTCAAGTTAAGTTGAGGTCAAGATGGAATGACAAAGATTTCAGTGCATTTAGCGAAACAGCATCACTTTAAGCGCCGCTTCACTATCAACATCAGCAAATTCTGGCGGATTATCTAACCGTTTAACAAAGCTCAGCACGGGTGCTTCTTCCTTCATGCTTTCAATCAAGAAATCACTACTAACCTGAGGAGAGTTCACACATGCAAGCACTTCGCCCTTTTCGGTGAGTAACTCAGGCAAACGACGCAGAATTCTTTTGTAGTCTTTGGTTAGAGCAAAGCTGCCTTTTTGAAATGAAGGTGGATCGATGATGACTAGATCATAAGGTCCGGATCTTTTGATTTTCCCCCAAGACTTGAATATATCGTACGCGAGAAATTTCACTTGATTAAGGTTGTGCTCATTCAATCTATGGTTATCTCGTCCTTTCGACAATGACGCTCTTGCCATATCTACGTTAACTACTTGATCAGCCCCACCATCGATAGCGGCAACTGAAAATCCACAGGTATAAGCAAATAAGTTAAGAACATTTTTATGTTTAGCATGCTGCTGAACCCACTCTCGGCCTAAACGCATATCGAGAAACAAACCAAAATTTTGGTTGCGACCAATATCGAGTTGGTACTTCAACCCTGATTCAACCACAACAGGTTTAGTGTTCAGTTCACCGATAAGCACTTCCGATGGCGCACCTTCGCTGTATCTATGCTGGATAACCACACACTTGACGCCTTTCTCCTGCCATAGCGCAGTTTGAGATAACTCATGCAATCCCTGTTTGAGCTGTTCAAGAAACTTATCGTCAACACTCTTGAATATATTGATCAGCAGCTGGCAATCGACCCAATCACAAGTGATCTGCTCTAAACCTTGATAAACACGGCCTCGACCATGAAATAAACGCCTGACTTCGTTAGAAGCACTCGATAACTGCTCCGAAATGTGAGCGAAGAATGTAGGAAGTTGTTCAACCTGCATACTGGTTCCTGTTATTTTTTGATTTTCGGCCATGAAAGCTCCCAAGGTTTTAACCAAGCATTAATGCCTTGGCTGACATTTTCCTGCTGCCATTTTTCTCCAAGCAGAACACTTTCTCTAGGATCACAGACAAACTGGAATGTTTTTCCATGCAACTCAAATTCAAGCGCAAATGCATGGAGGTAACCTCGGTCTGATTTACTGGCGGGGGTATAAATCGCATCACCGACTATAGGTGAACCGACCGACTTTAGTGCTACCCTGATTTGATGCGTTTTACCAGTATAGGGCTTGCACAAGAACAAACGCTCTCCCGGTTCCGCGCTAGCTGAAAGAAACTGCGTGATCGCAGGATTTGAATGAGAGTTGGTCAGTTTCCATGCCGAGCGACGCGAACGCTCCATATCACCACTGACAAGCCCTTGTTTCTTTTTAGGCTTCTTACTACCAATCGCCAAATAGAATTTCTCCACACGACGTAGAGCAAATTGTGCCGATAACTCACTTGCAGCCGCAGCGTTGCGCGCAAGCAAAAGAAGCCCAGAAGTCATCTTATCCAATCGATGCACAAGGTAGAGTTGCTCATCTCCAGTAAACAATGCCACTTCATGTAGCAACATGGTTTCGCCATCATCTTTATGAACTGAAACATTGGGGTGTTTGTTAATGACGACAAAGTCTGAGTGAGAATAAACGATATCAAACATAGAGGGCTCCACTTTGGACGCATGAGTATACCTGTTATGCGATTGAATTCCATGAGTAGATAAGCAAATAAAAACGGGAAGCCATATTGGCTTCCCGTTTATGCTGTTGTTTGGATTCAGCGTTACAGTTTCTTAGAGAAGAGACCAACAAGCGCAATGATCCCAATACCCAATAGCATGATTTCACCTTTGCCACTATCGAAGCCAGACTTAATGCCCATGAAAGCAACGATTGCGATAGCAACAGGAATAACGAATTTCACCAGGTTGTACCAAAGACCAAATAGAGGGAAAGGTACTTTACCATCGTTAGTGATTTCTTTCTCAAGCTCGGCACGACTTAGACGCCAGCCCGCAAAGATACATACCAGCATTCCACCAACGGCTAGGAAGATCTTGTCAGTCAGTAAGACAAAAATGTCGAATGTACCTGTACCAAACAGAGTTGGACCTACACCATTCAGAGATAGAGAAGCAAACACACACAGCGCCGCCATGACCGAGCTGGCTGCGATTACCGCTGTTGGTCGTTTCATACCTTTCTCATCGATTAAGTAAGAAACCACTACTTCAAGCAATGAAACTGACGATGTTAATGCTGCAACAGTGAGACCGATAAAAAACAGCAGCGCGAAGATAAGGCCAATAACACCACCCATTTCAGCGAACAGCTGAGGAACAACAACAAACACCAAACCAGGACCTTCTGCTGGCTCCATACCAAATGCGAACATCGCTGGGAACATGGCCACACCAGCTAGGATAGCAACACCCGTATCCATTGCTGTCACCATGCCGGTCGTCTGAACTAGATTCTCTTTCTTCTTCAGGTAAGAACCGTATGTCATCATACAACCCATACCGAGACTTAGTGAGAAAAACGCCTGCCCTAGTGCAGCCAATACAACATTGCTATCCACTTTAGAGAAATCTGGCATAAATAGAAACTCTAAGCCGGCCATCGCACCTGGCAGCATTAAGCCTTTTACCGATACAACGATCAGGATGAGGAACAGCAGTGGCATCAGAATCTTGCCCGCCTTTTCGATACCGCCAGAAATACCTTTAATTACGATAGCGATGTTAAAAATTAGGTAAATACCCATCCACATCAATGGCTGAAAAGGGTCAGAGGTAAAACCACCAAAACTATCGCCGATCGCTTCAGGAGTATTGAGTAGTCCACCACCAACTTTAAAGATGTATGCCAGTGCCCAACCGCCTACTACTGGGTAGAAACCCATGATAAGCAAGCCACTGAAAACACCGATGACACCAGAAAATGTCCAACGACGATCGGTAGACTTAAACGCACCGACTGCAGATAAACCTGTCCTACGGCCAATAGCGAACTCTGTCAACATAACGCTAAAGCCGATAAAAATAACAAAAATCAGATAGATAGCTACGAACGCACCGCCGCCACTCTCACCTGCTGTGTAAGGAAACTTCCATATATTGCCCAAACCTACAGCAGAACCTGCTGCGGCCATTACGAAGCCTAATTTAGACCCCCATGTATCACGGGGCTTTGCACTTGTACTGGTAGCCACGGTTACTCCATTAATAAATTCATTAGTTGTGTTTGCTAGGTTAGGCGTCGAAAAGTTGAGTGTGCATTTTTATTTACACCTTTTAGAATTCTGAGTGACCCTAACATTGTGGCAAGTAAAGCAGTTTGGGAGTAAAATTGGAACCCCAAAAAGTATAAATTCCCACCACGACACGGTATAGCATGCTTAAACGCTGCTTTTTTAATCAAAACCCTCCTCTTTTATCTACAATTTACATTTTCATAACATAATAATTCTATTCCTGATATTTATCTAACCACTTATGTCACATTACTCATAACAACATTTAGCAACGAAATTTTGTTGTCGGCGCTGTGAACTGGATTTAATATCTAAGCTAGCCATACACTACGCACAACCAATTGATTTATTCAGGAAATTGAATGGAAAAGTTCTATCACTTCCTCACATTAGCAGGCATTGTCTTTTACTGGATTCTAGTTGCAGGAGTGACTTTGCGCGTCGTTCTGAAACGGAGAGCCGTTAGCGTCTCTCTCGCATGGCTAATGATCATCTACATCATTCCCATTGTTGGGGTCGGATGCTACTTCCTATTTGGTGAATTGAATCTTGGGCGGAAAAGAGCAGAACGTGCAAAAGAGATGTTTGCTCCTTTCGCTAAATGGTTTTCCAGTCTTAATGAGTGCCATGCACACGATACTAAGACCTTTGGACGCCACATCTATCGCATTGATGAGTTGTGCAACAACCGCTTGGGCCTGCCAGCCTTGAGTGGCAATACACTGTCTCTTCAGAGCTCGCCTACTGAAATACTCCACTCCATCATTAATGATATTGAGAGTGCGCAGACAAGCGTAAGAATGGTTTTTTACATCTGGCATCCGGGTGGGCTTGCCGATTCAGTCGCCTCCGCACTAATAAGGGCTGCAAAGCGTGGAGTGGACGTCAAACTGCTTCTCGACTCAGCAGGCAGCCCACGCTTCTTCCGCAGTCCGTGGCTCAAGATGATGCAAACCGCTGGTGTGGAAGTAGTGCAAGCATTGGAAGTGAGTCCTTGGCGTATTTTTCTGCGTCGTCTCGATCTCCGTCAACACCGCAAGATCATCGTTATAGATGACAATATTGGCTATACAGGTTCAATGAACCTCGTTGATCCAGCTTTCTTCAAACAAGAGTCAGGCGTCGGACAATGGATCGATATGATGGTCCGTGTCACTGGCCCAACCGTAAATGTTCTTTCTGCTATCCACTGCTGGGATTGGGAAGTGGAAACTGGCTCTCGTTCACTCCCTCAGCTACCAGAATGCCGGCTGGATCCAAATGAACCTCAACATCCAGTGCAAGTTGTGCCTTCTGGGCCAGGGATGCCTGAGCATCTGATCTCACAGGTGCTGACACTCGCGATTAATCAGGCTAATCAATCCGTGAGGATAACCACTCCCTATTTCGTACCCAGTGCAGATCTACTCGAAACCCTCAAAATGACGGCGCAACGAGGCATTTCCGTTGAACTGATTATCCCGCACAAAAACGATTCACTGATGGTCCAATGGGCTTCGAGGGCGTTTTATGCTGAGTTAATGGAAGCTGGTGTAGAAATTTACGAGTTTTATGGTGGCCTATTGCATACCAAATCGGTTGTTATTGACCAACAGTTCTGTTTAGTAGGAACCGTTAATATGGACATGCGCAGCCTTTGGCTTAATTTTGAGCTCACATTGGCTATCGATGACGAAGCATTCACTAAAGAGATGTATTGGCTTCAAGAGAATTATATGCAAACCTCCCATCAAGTGAAGTTAGAGGAATGGAAAAAGCGCTCTCTATATTCACGTTTCTTAGAGCGTACTTACTACCTATTTAACCCACTTCTGTAATCTGTTATTTCTTACTCTTGCCCCTCTTGCTATTCATGCGTTGCCATGTTTTAAATAGAGCAACGCATTTTCAGGTAAGGACTTCCAATGTCAGAAGGCAAGCAAACAAAACTCATCACCGCAGGTCGTGATGAAAAATGGACCAATGGTGTCGTTAATCCCCCCGTTCAACGAGCTTCTACTGTCGTGTTTAATACGGTTGCTGAAAAACACCATGCAACCGTTAACCGCGCAAACAAAACACTCTTTTATGGCCGTCGCGGCACCAACACTCACTTTGCTTTCCAAGATGCAATGGTTGAAGTTGAGGGCGGCGCAGGTTGTGCTTTATACCCTTGTGGTACAGCGGCGATTTCAAACGCGATTCTCTCTTTTGTCGAGTCGGGTGATCATATTCTTATGGTTGATACCTGCTATGAACCAACCCGCGACTTCTGTGACAAGATCATGAAGAAGATGGGAGTAGAAACCACCTATTACGACCCTGTGATTGGAGAAGGTATTCGCGATTTGGTTCAGCCTAATACCAAAGTACTTTTTCTAGAATCACCTGGCTCTATCACTATGGAAGTGCAAGACGTTCCAACCTTAGCCAAGATCGCTCACGAACATGACATCATTGTGATGCTCGATAACACTTGGGCTGCTGGTGTGAATTTCTCGCCTTTTAAGCATGGTGTTGATATTTCTATTCAAGCGGCGACTAAGTATATTGTTGGTCACTCAGATGTAATGTTAGGCACTGCCATCGCCAACGAAAAGCATTGGGATCAACTGCGTGAGCAAAGCTACCTGATGGGTCAATGTGTGTCGCCGGATGATGCTTATTTAGGGCTTCGAGGTATCCGCACACTAGATGTCCGACTTCGCCAACATGCTGAAAATAGCCTTAAGGTTGCCAAGTGGTTACAAAGTCGACCTGAAGTCGATCACGTGCGACACCCAGCTTTAGAAAGCTGTCCCGGTCATGAGTTTTACCAGCGAGATTTCAATGGCGGTAATGGCCTGTTTTCATTTGTACTCAAAACCAGCTACCCACGGGCTACTACAGCACTACTTGATGGAATGAAGCATTTCAGCATGGGCTATTCTTGGGGAGGTTTTGAAAGCTTAATTCTGGCAAACGAACCGAAAAGCTTCAACAGCTTGAGAACCATTGCCAATCCAAACTTTGATGGCACGTTGATCCGCCTGCATATCGGTTTGGAGAATGTTGAGGATCTGATCGCTGACCTTGAGCGAGGTTTTGAACGCTACAACTCACTCATTTTAGAGCAGTCCGCGACGGCTTAAGCTAGCCAATTCAATCAAGCCCCTGACTCAGGGGCTTTTTTTTAAATTAATGATATTATTGAATATTTTATCAATTAAAAATGTTATTAATATGTTAATTGATTGTGTTGTTTTGTATCTCCAATTCACAATTCTATTGCTTACTATCCATTCAAATTTCGTATAGATCAGTTTCTGCTCTACTGTTTAGTTACTCATCAGAGGTCAAACCAGAAGGAGCTAATTTTGAAACACAAACTGATACTTGCTGTGCTCTGTATTTTCAGTTTAGGGCTATCAGCAACAACCAGCGCATCCGGTGCGAGTGGTTACACTCAAACTCAACATCCCATCGTGCTAGTTCACGGGTTATTCGGCTTTGATACTTTGGCAGGCGTTGACTATTTCTACGGTATTCCTCACGCATTGACCAAAGATGGTGCCAAGGTGTACGTCGCCCAAGTTTCCGCGACCAATAGCTCGGAAGTTAGAGGAGAGCAGTTGCTTGAACAAGTGGAAACTTTACTTTCAGCAACAGGCGCAGCAAAAGTGAACCTAGTCGGACATAGCCACGGTGGTCCTACTGCCCGTTACGTGGCATCTGTCAGACCTGATCTTGTCGCTTCTGTCACCAGTATCGGCGGTGTCAACAAAGGCTCTAAAGTCGCTGATCTCGTTCGTGGTACCGTACCGGAAGGATCGGGGTTGGAGGCCTTGGCAGTCAAACTAGCCGAAGGACTAACGACATTGATTAATCTGTTGTCTGGTGGTGGCGACCTCGACCAAGATCCTCTTGCTTCATTGGATGCATTGACGACTGAAGGTTCACTTGCGTTCAACCAACACTACCCTGAAGGCATTCCTACTACTGAATGTGGCAACGGTGAATTACTCGCTGATAATGGAGTCTATTACTACTCTTGGACAGGTTCTTCTACCTTTACCAATATCTTCGACCCAACAGATGCCGCAATGACCATTCTAGGCTTAGCATTCAATGAACCTAATGATGGACTGGTTGGGGCTTGTAGCACTCACTTAGGTCAGGTTATTCGTGACGACTACAAAATGAATCATTTGGACGAGATCAACGGCTTGCTAGGTATCCACCATTTATTCGAAACCGATCCTGTTACCCTTTATCGCCAGCATGCCAATCGCCTGAAACTTCAAGGTTTATAGGAACGACAAGATGAAAAAGACCGCTCTAATAACAACAGTGATGATCGCCTCGATGAGTCTTGGAGCGGTCTATTTTGTCAATCAAGAAGACGGCGAAACTGTGATAAACCAATCACAATCTCAACGAGATACCCAGATCGATACCTCCTCAAGTCGAGACTTGTTTGATTACGCGCTAAGCAGCTTAGGTGAACAAGAGTTAGACCAAATTAAAGCTCAGATACAAAGCTTTCCTAAACACCAACAAGGTCTAGTCGTCGATGAAGCACTCTTCGAGACCTATTTACAATACAAAACCGAACTTGCAACTTTAGAGTCTTTTACCTCACTTAAAATCACCCTAGCCGATCTAGAACAATTGCATCGGCAGATTATGGCGCTACAAAGCCAGTATTTTACTGACGAACAGATACAAACATTATTTGGTGAAGAAAATAGATTACGCCAGCTCGCGATCGATAAACTCGCGATAGCCAATCAAAACTTGGATGCGGAGTCACAAGCGCAATGGTTAGAAGAGACCTTAGCCGACCAACCTGACTACATTCAGCAAGCAGAACGCAACAATCAGCTCATTATCGGGCTTAACCAATCGGCTCAAATGGATGAACAAAGCAAACATTTGACGCGCGTAGAGTTAGTAGGGGAAGAAGCTGCAGAGAGGCTTGATAAACTAGACGCCAAACGTGAAAAGTTTAATACTCAGCTCGACAGCTACTTGCAGCAAAGAAGCGTAATCCTATCTGACAACACCTTATCGGACGATGACAAGCAATCTCAAATCGCATATCTGAGAGAGCAAAATTTCGACTCTGTGCAATGGCGAAGAATCGAGGCATTAGAACGCATCCATGATCAAAATTTGTAGTCATAGGTTGCGTCTAAGCAATCAATACTTGGGTTTCTTAGGGCAAATCACCAGATGGTCATCGACCATGCCAACCGCCTGCATAAAAGCGTAGCAGATGGTCTCGCCCACAAATTTGAAGCCCCTCTTTTTCAGGAATTTGCTCATGGCTTTTGACTGCTCTGTCGAGGCTGGCACTTCGCTCATCTCTTGCCACTGATTGACCCTAGGCTTGCCATCCACAAACTGCCATAAGGCCTGTGATAAGCTACCGTATTCTCCAATTAATTCTTTCGCGGCTCGCGCGTTACTGAATACGGACTTAATTTTGCCTCTGTGCTTAACCACATCATAATTTTCAACAATATGCTCAGCGTGCCCATCCTCATACGCTGCCAATATATCCAGGTCATAATCTTCAAAGGCTTGTCGGTAGCCTTCGCGTTTTTTTAGGATGGTGATCCAACTCAATCCTGCTTGGGCTCCCTCTAAAGTAATAAACTCAAACAATACCTTATCGTCATAAACGGGAACGCCCCACTCTTTATCGTGGTATTCACGCTCAAGCTCATGATTCATCGCCCATGCACAAGTGGTATCCATTGCTTTCTCCTTAAATAAAACGCCCCCGACAAAGTCAGGGGCGTTTTCGATGTTAGTTGAATCAGTTTGGCACTTCTACTTTGTGAAAGATACGATACAACACTGGTACGACAATAAGTGTCAGTACTGTCGCAAATCCCAAACCAAACATGATGGTAACAGCCATTGGCTTAAAGAATATATCCGGTAGCAGCGGAATCATACCTAGGATCGTGGTGATAGCGGCCATACACACGGGACGTACGCGGCTCAAAGAAGCGTCCACGACGGCCAGATAGGGCTCTTTACCTGACTTCATTTCAATTTCTATTTGGTCAAGCAGTACAATACCGTTTTTGAGTAACATACCGGATAAGCTGAGGAAACCGAGCAATGCCATGAAACCAAACGGAGTGTTCAATGCCAACAGGCCAGTTGTTACGCCAATAATAGCAAGTGGAACGGTCAGCCACACAATCAGTGGTTCCTTCACGGTATTGAACAGGAACACTGTCACCAGAAACATAAACAAATAACCCATAGGCATGGTTGTGAACAATGAAGCTTGTGCATCACCAGATGACTCATACTCCCCCCCCCACTCCAACTTATAACCTGATGGAAGTTCAATCGCTTCAATCTGAGGTTGCAAGCGTTTCTGCAATGTCGCTGCCGTCTCTTCGCCAAGCAAATCTGGGTCTGCCATCACTGTCAGCATGCGTTTTCGGTTCTTGCGTACTATGATGGGATCTTCCCAACGCATGTCGTAACCTAGGGTTACTTGCTGCAATGGGATGTATTCGCTTAATGCCGGGCTCCAAATTTTCATCCCTTCAATGTTTCGAATATCCACACGCTCTTCTTCTGGTAACCGAGCCACAATAGGCATAAGCGTTGTACCATCACGATACACACCGACTGATTTTCCTGAGAATGACATAGCAAGAAATTCGTCCACATCTGACTTAGTGATACCATAACGTCGAGCCTGACCCTCGTTAAACTGTGGTTCCAACACTTTAGTACGCTCGCGCCAATCATGACGGATGTTGGTCGCACCTGGGTCAGCATGCATAATGTCTTCAACTTGCTTGGCAATAGTTCTTAATACAGTCGGATCAGAACCGATAAGGCGAGCTTCTATCTTAGCGCCACCACCTGGCCCCAATTCAATTTGCTTGAGCTTGTAATTGATTTCTGGGAACGTTTTTTCGACGTGGGTTCGGAAATCAGACATCAACTTAGCCAATTGTTCATAGTTCTCGACCCGAGTCGTGATCTCGCCATAAGCCGCATAGCTCTTCTCTGGCGCGTAAGTGAGCATGAAACGTTGCAAACCTTTACCCGCTGTGGTCGTAATATGCTCAACACCATCCTGTTCAGACAGCCAAGACTCCAATGCCTTCAGCTTTGTATTGGTTGCTCTAATGTCTGTCCCTTCCGGAAGCCAGATATCCGCTTGAAATATTGGCGTTGTTGATGATGGGAAGAATGACTGTTTTACGAAAGTGAAACCGTAGATACTGACCACCAAGCCCACAATCATCACAGCAACCGTCAACCAAGCGCGCTTCATACAGAACTCAAGGAAGCCCTTATACAATACGAATATCATGCCGTTATACGGATCGCTATCTTCACCTCCACCTTTCGTCTTTTGTCCTTTGAAAAAGAGGTCTGCAAAAAACGGCGTCAGGGAAATCGCAGTAAACCAGCTGAGCATTAGAGAAATAAGGAGTACAGTAAATAGAGTGCCACAGTACTCACCCGTTGCATCCTCTGATAATCCAATAGGAGCAAATGCGGTTACAGCAATAACAGTCGCCCCCAGTAACGGCCACTTTGTTTGAGTGACAATATCGGTGGACGCTTGTAACCTTGTTCTACCTTTTTGCGTCCCTATGAGTATCCCTTCGACCACTACGATGGCGTTATCCACCAGCATACCAAGTGCGATGACCAGTGCGCCGAGTGAAATACGTTGAAGATCGATGGCAAAATACTTCATAAAGATAAAAGTGCCCAACACAGTCAGCAGCAGAATCAAACCAATAAGCAGACCTGAACGCAGCCCCATAAAGAACAGTAGAACGATAATGACGATCGCAACAGCCTGTCCGAGGCTCACAACAAAACCACTCACTGATTTATCTACTTCTTTTGGCTGGCTATAGATTTCAGAAATATCAACGCCAACAGGTTGCTGGTACTTGAGCTCTGCGAGGCGACGATCGAAACGTTTCCCCACTTCAACCACGTTAACACCTTGAGCAAACGAGACACCTAGGTTCAACGCCAATGAGCCGTTGAAGGTAATAATATTGTCCGGAACGTCAATATATCCCCGCTTAATTTCGGCAACATCACGAAGATAAATCAATCCCTGAGCACCGCTCTCCGTGATGATCAAATCACCCAGTTGATCGACATTCTCAAACTCACCCGTCGGTTGAATACGTATATACTCACTGCCAACCCGAATAGCGCCCGCATCAGAAACCACGTTTTGAGTCGACAGCAGATTAAACACGGTGTCAGGAGCTAAACCTAAACTACTCAAACGCTTCATTGAAATTTCGATGAAGACTTGCTCTTGTTGCTGACCAGAAACAGAGACCTTACTCACACCATCAATCAGCTCCAGTTCACGCCTTAAATAGTCGACGTAATCGAGTAGCTCCTTGTAACTGTACCCTTCCCCCGTTACAGCGAGCAAAATACCGTAAACATCACCAAAATCGTCAATCACCTGAGGGGGATTCACACCTGGTGGAAACTGACCTTCTAGGTCATTAACCTTGCGGCGCAACTCATCCCAGATTTGCGGTAAATCGTCTGGGCCGTAGTTGTTCTTCATTGTCACCGTGATTTGAGATAACCCACGACTAGAAATCGAGTTTATCTCATCAACATACGTAAGCTGCTGAATCGCTTTTTCGATCGGATAGGTCACCTCTTCTTCGACTTGTTGGGGCGTCGCCCCAGGGTAAGAGGTCACGACCATGGCGTCTTTAATAGTGAAGGCAGGATCTTCCAAACGACCTAAGCCGAAGAACGCTGCTACCCCACCAATCAAAAAGATCAGTGAAATCATCCAACTGATGACACGATTGCGAATAAAATACGCGGCGATACCTGTTATCTCTTCGTCTTTGAGAGACGGTTGATTATTTTGCTCAGTCATTGCCTGCCTCCTGATGTACGATTTCAACCTTCATCCCTTCCCTTAAACGAGAAATGCCCGCCACTATTACCTGCTGTTGGCTTTCAAGGCCATCAAGAATTTGCAAATCATTTTTGGTCACTTTACCAACCGTTACTGCTTGTTTAGAAACAGTGTTGCCATCGTTTAAAACCCAGACATATTTGTTCGAACGGCCAATATCGTCGCCATCAGCATTGAACACAGCTTCAATAGGTACCAATACACCAGCGTTCAAGCTGAGGCCTACGTCATCACCTTCAGATGTCACTTCAACCGCCATACCGTCCAAAATAAACTCTTCATCAGGCATAGGAAGTGACAGGGTCACGGTAAATGTACCAGTGGCAGGATCTGGCTCGGTGGTGAATTCTTTTATGGAAGCTGAATATTCATTTCCACTTGGTACTTTCACCAAAGCTTGAATACGTGACAAGGTTTCGGGATCCGGTTGATTGACATACAGTCGATCCGGTAACTGAATCAGGACTTCAACATTTTCGAGGCTATGAATATTAACAACCTGCTGCCCAACCTGAACATTTTCAAACTGATCAACACTGACGCGGGAGATAATGCCATCCACGGGAGCAAGCAACTCGGTGAAAGAGAGCCTTAGCTGGGCTAGCCTTAACTCTGCAAAGGCAATCTGTCGATTTGCAGCAATTTCATCGAACTGAGATTTCGCTAACAAGCCTTTGTCGACTAAAGGTTTCGACCGCTTGTACTGGCTATCAACCACGCTGTACTTTGCCGAGGCATTGTCAACAGCCAGTTTATAATCCGTAGGGTCTAGCTTGGCTAACACATCACCCTTCTTAACTTGGTCACCTTCTTTAACATTGAGCTCACTGATTTCTCCTGCAACACGGAAACTGAGATGTGAGCGTTCTGCGGCATTCGCCACTGCAGGGAAATACAAATTGTCGCCTTGTGTTCCACTGCCTACTTCCATGACTTTTACTTTAGGTAAACCAAAATCCACATACTGATTTTCAGCACCACAGCCAGCAAGAATTGCAGCTGTGGAAAGCATACTCAGGCTAATCCAGTGCTTCATATTACAACCCTCGCTCCTTGACCCACTCTCTCACTTTGATACCAGGCTCAATTCCACTGACACCAGAGATAATGATACGGTCACCATCATTTAAGCCACTTTTCACCTGACGTTTGTCGTTTAAAACAATCGCGGCTTTCTCAACCACGCCTGTCTGACCGACACGCCACACGCAGGTTTTGCCGTTTTCTTCGAAGATAGCGGCACTAGGGATTCGAGTCGCTCCGGTTGCATCCACTTTGACATGCACCTCACCCGCCATACCAGGAAGAATACCGATGTCAGTTGGACGTTCCATTACCATAGTGACTTTGTATGAACCTGTTTTAGGATCGGCTTCAGTATCGACTTCTTGGAAAGTGAGTTCGTAACTTTTCTCTGGGAAAGCATCAAACTTCATCGTAGCGGTAAGGTTAATACCACTCGCGAAACGATTAAGTAAATGATCTGGAAGCTGGAATTGCACCTTCATCAGCTGATTGGTCTGAATGTTCATCACGCCTTCTTTAGCCGCAATATATTCATAGTTCTCGGCGGGAATGATCGAGATGGTGCCATCATATGGCGCAATTAATTTGGTATAACGCAGATTGGCGCGCGCTTGTTCTAAAGTCGCCTTTGCCGAATTGTGGTTGGCTTTGGCTTGATCAAAGTCTTGCTCAGAAACGACTTTATCAACGCGAAGCTTTTTATAACGTTCATATTGAACGTCGGCCAGACGATATTGCGCCTCAGCTTGTTTGGCCAACAACGAATATTCGTCTGGGTTTAAAGAAGCTAGTACTTCACCTTTAGTTACAGGTTGACCTGAAAGCACATCGATAGATTGAAGTTGACCCGGGACTCGGAAAGCTAAAACGGCTTTGTCACCAGCTTCAGATGTGGCGGGAAAATGTCTTTCAAACTGAGCATTGCCAACTGAAACAGTAAAGAGTTTTGCAGGTCTGGAATCGGGTTCAGGGACAGGAGGGAGCTCCTTACCACAGCCGCTTAGGGTTGCAGCCATGGCGAGAAGCACGAGATTCTTGTGCATAGTCAAACATCCATTTGTCACTTGTAGATACAAAGATAGATGAATGATTACCCGACTGCCAGATACATACCAGTAAATTATTATGAAAATTAGTAATTTGCTGAAAAAAGATAGTCGCACTTCTCACTATGAGCTATAAACTTTTAAACTCTCGGTCGACTTTAAATGTGTCAGATGTTACATACGCTTCTAGATCACGAATGTTGCCTTCGAGCCTATCAAAATCTCTCTCAAGCGTCTCTAGCAAAGCGCCTGGAGTTTGGCCTTGTTGCCATGGCTTACTTTTCAGCTTATGCTCCTGCTCACTCTTCAGAGACTCGACATAATTGGCAGGCTGTTTCTCAATCATAAACGTCATCGCTATATACGCCAGCAGTACCAAGAAGCTACCGCCTAGAAGCGCGGCAGATATGACCAATATTCGAATCAACCAAACTTCTGTACCAAAGTAGTTTGCTAAGCCTGCACAAACCCCAGAAAGCTTACCATTGGTAGTATCACGATACAGTTCTCGTTTATTCATATCTACGTCTCCAATTGGGGGTTTCTTCATCAAGAATGCGCTCCAGCGTGTTCACTCGCTTTTGCATCTGATCGGCTTTTTCTGACAAGGTTTGTAGCCTTTGAAAATCGTCTTCCGATAAACCACCTGCTGTTTTCTTCTTACTGCGATAATGCAGTAGCAACCACAATGGAGCGACAAAAATCAAGAAGACAATCAATGGTCCAGCAATAAGAAATGACGACATAAGCGACTCCTAAATAGGCAACAGTTTTACTGTCAGCAAGCCCTCTGCTTAGCGTAAACTGTCATAAAATCAATTAAATAAAACTAAGTACTTCAATACTTTTTAATGAAACGATCCTTTAGGCTAAGTCAGGTGGTGCACCTGACCTATGCGCTCGGATGAAGAAGGATATTACTTCTTTTCGCTCATCTGTTTTTTCAGTTTTTCGAGCTCTTTCTCAATTTCATCTTGAGCTTGAAGTTCAGCAAACTCTTGGTCTAAAGATTTCGAATTTCCTGACTTAGCGTACACATCAGCTTCAGCTTCCAATTCATCAATCTTGCGAGAGTATTGCTCAAATTTCGCCATTGCTTCAGACGTACGCGCAGTGTGCAAGTGCTTTTGCACATCACGTCTATTCGATGCTGCCTGAGAACGAATAGTGAGAGCCTGTTGCTTAGCTCGAGTTTCGGTGATTTTACTCTCAAGTTTACTAATTTCACCAGTGAGTTTTGCAATTGTTTCTTCTACTAACGTTTGTTCAGTATGCAGACCTTTTAGTACGTCTTGAAGCTTTTGCTTTTCAATTAGCGCTGCCCTTGCTAAGTCTTCACGCTGCTTAGTCAGAGCCAAAGTTGCCTTCTCTTGCCATTCAGTGATTTGTTCTTCAAGGGCTTCAACTTTACGTGACAACTCTTTTTTATCCGCAATCGCTTTAGCGGAGTTTGTTCTTACCTCAACCAAGGTATCTTCCATTTCCTGAATGATAAGACGAATCATTTTTTCAGGATCTTCAGCTTTATCCAATAGGGCGCTGATGTTTGAATTTACGATGTCGGCGAAACGAGAAAAAATACCCATAACTTAGCTCCTTATGCTGCAATCAATCACTACTGTCGCAAATTGATTGCATCTAATGTTCATAGTAGGTTTCACTTACTCATGAACTAACCAAGATACGTGCCAACTTATAATTTCATATAAAACAATACATTAAGAAAAATATCATTGTAATTTTATCTAATCTATGATGAATTTAACTAACAATAGGTAAATTTCACCATCGGAGTGGTTTCATGCAACAGAATCTCATTGGCGAGTCACCCGCTTTCCTTTCGGTCCTAGATAAGGTATCCAAACTGGCCGCTATAGAAAGACCCATTCTGATCATCGGTGAGCGAGGAACGGGTAAAGAATTAATTGCACAGCGCCTACACTATCTTTCGAAACGGTGGGACCAATCACTTATCTCTCTCAACTGCTCGACTTTAAGTGAAGGCTTGATTGATTCAGAACTGTTCGGCCATGAACAAGGCGCATTTACTGGTTCTAAGGGTCGTCACAAAGGGCGCTTTGAGCGTGCTGAAAATGGTACGCTATTCCTCGATGAACTCGCCACTGCTCCGTTGTTGGTCCAAGAGAAACTACTGAGAGTCATTGAGTACGGACAGTACGAACGTGTCGGTGGACACCAACTGCTTAATGCCAACGTGCGTTTGATTTGCGCAACCAATGCAGACCTTCCCATGATGGCTGAAAAGGGAGAATTCAGAGCAGACTTGCTCGATAGACTTGCATTCGACGTCATCCATTTACCACCGCTTCGCCAACGCAAAGAAGACATCTTGCTGTTAGCAGAGTACTACGCCATAAAAATGTGTCGAGAGTTAAGCTTTGAGTACTTCGTTGGTTTTTCTCCCAATGCTGAGCGGTCACTACTTGATTACCAGTGGCCGGGAAATGTCCGTGAACTGAAGAACGTCATAGAAAGAGCCGTCTATCAGCATGGGCAACAAGACGTACCAATTGATAACTTGATATTCGATCCTTTTGCATCCCAGTGGCAAACGAAACCCAACCGCACTGAGATAGGATCAGGCGCAACGACAGAGCAAGCTACTTATCACTTTCCGATCGACTACAAAGTTTGGCAGGAAAGCCAAGATATCGAACTGTTAAAAGCAGCACTTGAAGAGAGTAAGTATAACCAACGGAAAGCTGCCGATATGCTGGGTCTGAGCTATCATCAGCTAAGGGGGATGATTAGAAAGTATAACCTCTCCAATCTCTCCTAAACACATGGCGTATTATTTTGAAAACCACAAACTAATAATGGTAAATTACTGAGTTCTTGAGGCATAATGGAAAGTTATATTATGCTTTGTCTCCGGCAATTGTTCTTTCTATGAAAGCAATCATTCAACTGACATTGAGTATCTTCGGTATCACGCTACTTTCTGGCTGTGGTGAAGAGCTTGATCACAATAAAATTCGTCAAAGTGGTTTCGTCTACTGTGGTCAAGGTGGGCCAACTAGCTTCAATCCACAGTTGGTGGACAGTGGTATTACGTCTGAAACACTAAGTCCTCAAATTTTCGACACCTTACTAACGCTAGATTCGAGTAATTTCAAACCCATCGCCAATCTTGCCACGAGTTGGTCAGTTAACAAAGCGGGGACGGAGTATACGTTTAACCTGCGTGAGGACGTCAGTTTTCAAACGACCGCATGGTTTACCCCCCGTAGAACCATGAATGCAGACGATGTGGTGTTCAGTTTCCGTCGCATCATCGACAGCGCTCATCCCTATCATTACGTAGGTAGCGGTCTATACCCTTGGTTCAGTGGTATTGACTTTCAAGACCTATTGATTGATGTTCAAGCTGTTTCAAAACATCAGGTTCGTTTTACCCTAAGCCGTCCGGATAATACCTTTTTGTCTAACATTGCCACAAGCCACGCTGTCGTCCATTCAGCGGAGTATGCAAGTCAGCTTGAGTTAAGAGACGATAAAGCCATGCTAGACAGTCACCCTGTTGGAACCGGACCATTCTATCTAGATGATTATCAGGTCAACGACCTAGTCAGACTTAAACGCCACAACGGTTACTGGAAAGGCAGACCCAAGATGGCTCAGGTGGTATTCGATATTTCCCACCGCGGGACAGGTACTTTAGCTAAACTGCTTCGCAATGAGTGTGATGTATTGAACTCACCTCTGTCCAGCCAGATCCCTATTATTGAAAAGCAGAGCGATATCGAGCTGACGGCTAAACCAGCAATGAACATCTCGTTTATAGCGGTAAACACAACCCATCCCGCGCTCAATGATCCTAGGGTAAGAAAAGCACTCAACTACGCGATTAACCGCCAAAATATTCTGGAGTCTGTCTATTACGGAACCGGTAGTCAGGCATACTCTGTTTTACCACCAAGCTCATGGGCTTACCTCAAAGACAGTGTTCAAATTCGTTATGATCGAAATTACGCCATAGCTCTGATTAAAGATGCGGGATTCGACAAAGGACTTGAGCTAACAATGTCAGTACCTCTTGAGCCAAGGGCATATAACCCGAGTCCTCGTAAAACAGCAGAGCTTATTCAAGCTAATTTGGCAGATATTGGCATTACACTCAACCTGCTAACAGACGACCGCTATGATCGCACTGATATAGCAAACAATACCAATATTGACCTATATCTTACCGGATGGATTGCCAACACAGGTGACCCAGATAACTTCCTTCGACCCTTGCTTTCGTGTGATTCAAAACGGGTCGGTTTGAATGTCTCAAGTTGGTGTAACTCCGACTTTGATTTCCTGCTCGATCTCGCGTTAGAAGTCGATAAGCCTCGTTACCGTCTCAACTTATACAAACAAGCGCAAAACATTCTCAACGAAGAGTTTCCTGTGATACCACTGAGTCATGGCATGCAGTTCCAAGCGCATGATGCTTCATTGAAGGGCTTCAAAGTAAGCCCATTTAACGCACAGCCTTTTGATGCAGTAGAGAGGGCTAAATAATGTTTCTTTATACCTTTCGACGCATCAACCTTTTTATTATTACTTTACTGATACTGACCATGGTGGGCTTTAGTCTTCTTCGCCTTGATCCCAACTCTCATTGGTCTCTTCAAAGTTTTTGGCCTGGTTGGTTAACTTACATTGGCGAGCTCATGCATCTTAACTTTGGGGTGACAAAAAATGGCGTTCCAATCGCCGATGAACTCGCTTTGGTCTTTCCTGCAACACTTGAGTTGTGCTTAATTGCATTTACGCTTTCTCTCCTCATTGGTATTCCAATAGGAACGCTGGCGGGGATGAAACAAGGAAAATGGATTGATACAGCGATTTCCTTTACTTCTATGTCCGGTTATTCTGCGCCTATATTCTGGGTGGCACTGCTAATGATCATGGCATTTTCACTTCATTTTGAGATGTTGCCAGTCGCCGGACGTTATGATCTGCTCTATGAAATCGATCACGTCACTGGCTTTGCCATCGTAGATGCCTTCTTTACGCGTGGTGAATATCGCGCCCATGCCCTACAAAGTGTTCTCGAACACTTGATATTACCCTGTCTGGTGTTAGCACTAGCCCCCACAACTCAAGTCATTGGCTTAATGCGAGCTTCGGTCGCTGAGGTCATGGGGCAAAACTACATTCGAGCCGCTCGCATTAAAGGTCTTTCAACACATGAGATTGTTACTCAACACGTATTGAGGAACGCGATACCACCTATTATTCCCAAGATAGGTGTTCAACTTTCAAGTATGCTGACGCTGGCCATTATCACTGAATCGATCTTTAATTGGCCTGGTATTGGGCGCTGGCTTCTAGATGCGTTGTCCAATCAAGATTACGTTTCGATCCAGGCAGGCGTTATTGTGGTCGCGACTTTGGTTTTGACCGCTAATATTCTTTCAGATTTGATCGGTGCAATGGTCAATCCGTTAGTAAGGAAAGAGTGGTATGTTAACCGATAACGTATATCAGGAAGAACAGATCCCGACTCAGTTTGAGCGTTTTTGGCGCAGTTATCGTGCCAATGGACTGGCCATGTTCGGATTGTGGTGCCTTGTCTTAATCACACTGGTCACTATTACTTCTCCTTGGTTGACACCGCATGACCCTCATGCACAAGCCGGTGAGTTATTAGTCCCGCCTTCTTGGGATCCAGCAGGCACAGTCGAGTATTTCCTCGGTACCGATGACTTAGGTAGAGATATTCTCTCCCGTCTCATTGAAGGTTCACAATTAACCTTCGGTGCTGCGGTCATCATCACACTCATTGCAACACTTGTAGGTTGTCTAATGGGTATTTTAGCGGGAATGACAAAAGGGCTAGTATCGAGTACGCTTAACCATCTACTCGACACGGTTATGTCTATCCCCTCTTTACTACTGGCCATTATTTTTGTCGCATTTCTAGGCTTTGGTGAGTTTAACATCCTACTTGCAATATGCCTTGCATTGATCCCAAGGTTCGTCCGCTCGATTTACATAGCGGTCCACACTGAAGTTGAAAAAGACTACATCATGGCGGCACGTCTCGATGGCGCAAATGACTTTTATCTACTCTGGAATTCCATCTTACCGAATATTTTAGTGGTGGTTGCGTCCGAGGTAACTCTCGCTCTTTCCATTGCTATTTTGGACATTACTGCGCTGGGTTTCCTCGGTTTAGGCGCGCAAGCTCCAAGCACCGAATGGGGAGCCATTCTCGGTGATTCGGTAGAACTAATCTATTTAGCACCTTGGACGGTGACACTTCCCGGTCTTGCCATTATGTTTATTGTGATCGTCATAAACTTGGTGGGTGAAGGGGTTCGTCAAGCTCTCAATGCGGGGATTGAATAATGCCATTACTAGATATTCGCCACCTGACGATTGAAATTGAGACACCTCAAGGGCTGATGAAGGCGGTAGATCGAATGAGCCTGACCATGAATGAGGGTGAAATTCGTGGTTTAGTAGGCGAGTCCGGGTCAGGTAAAAGCTTAGTTGCCAAAGCCATTGTTGGTGTCTGTAAAGAAAACTGGAAAGTGACCGCCGATCGGATGCGTCTTGGCAATGTTGACTTACTCCAGTTAACACCGAAAGAGCGACGTAGGGTTATAGCGCGCGATATAGCAATGATTTTTCAAGAACCTTCCACTTGTCTCGACCCTTCGGATGAGGTCGGAAAACAGCTGATTGAGTCGATTCCAGCTCATTCTTTTAGCGGCAAATGGTGGAAACGTTTTCAGTGGCGAAAAAAACAAGCGGTCGCCCTGCTACATAAGGTTGGAATCAAAAATCACGAACAAATCATGTCGAGTTACCCATATGAGTTAACAGATGGTGAATGTCAAAAGATAATGATTGCCATGGCTATTGCGGCCAAACCTAAGCTCCTGATCGCTGATGAACCGACCAATGACCTCGACCCAATCACACAATCTCAGATCCTAAGGCTGCTTAGTCGTATGAATCAGATCAATAACACTTCGATAATGTTAATCGGTCATGATCTTACCACCATAACTCAGTGGGCAACTAGAATTACCGTTATGTATTGTGGACAGTCGGTCGAATCAGCAGATACGAAAAAGATTCTTGAGAAATCTAAGCACCCTTATACAGTGGCTTTACTCAAGGCGATGCCTGACTTTGGTGAGTGGATCCCCCATAAAGAAAAACTTCAGTCTCTACCCGGAAGTATTCCACCATTGCAGCATTTGCCTATCGGTTGCCGCCTCGGGCCACGTTGCCCGTATGCACAAAGGCAATGTGTTGAAATGCCAATGACAAAACAGGTTAAAAATCACAAGTTCGCCTGTCACTTCCCGCTCAATATGGAGAAGAAAAAAGTATGAGTGCGCTGCTAGAAGTCAATGGTCTGGGCAAAGAGTTCGTAACTCGATCCGGTTTGTTTCGAAAAAAAGTCCATCAAGCAGTTAAGCCCGTCAGCTTTACACTTGAAGCAGGCCAAACTCTTGGTTTCATTGGTCAGAATGGCTCTGGAAAATCGACGCTAGCACGGATGTTAGCAGGTGTAGTAGAACCCACAGCCGGTGAAATTCGTGTCAATGGGGAGCGTTTAGAGCACAAAGATTATTCAACTCGCTGCAAATTGATCCGGATGATATTTCAGGACCCTAATACCTCTCTCAATCCACGCATTCAAATTGGGCGAATTCTTGAAGGTCCTTTAAAACGTAACACCAATATGACGCCTGATGCACGTATGAAACGGGTCAAAGATGTCTTGCTTCGGGTTGGACTACTTCCAGAACATGCGTATTTTTACCCTCAAATGCTAGCCGCAGGCCAAAAACAGCGTATATGTCTGGCACGAGCTTTGATTCTTCAACCTTCGATTATTGTTGCAGATGAAGCACTCAATGGTCTTGATATGGCCATGCGTTCCCAGATTATTAATCTATTCTTAGAACTACAGGAAGAGATGGGCGTATCGTTTATCTACGTATCGCAGCATCTCGGGGTCGTTAAACACATCACGGATAAAGTGATGGTTATGCATAATGGTGAGGTGGTCGAGGCTGGAGAAACTCAGCAGATTTTGAGCTGCCCAGACCACATCATCACTCAACGTATGGTGGAAAGCCACTTCAACAAAGCGACCTGCTTTAAGTAATCGGTTTTAAGATTGACAGGAGTCCCACATGCTACGGATAGCGATTGGATTCATATTTGGTTTACTGCTACTCAGCCCTGCACTTGCGTACACTACGACCAAAACGTGGTTAGATCCCAGCTTTATCAACCAGGCATTTTTGGACGTCGCCCTAAAGAACGAATATTCAGCAGGCAATAAACCTCTGGTCAAGTGGAAGCAACCGATCAAAGTTTGGGTTGAACACAAGGTAGCTGACCAAGATCTTCATGATGAACTCACCAATGCTCAACTGAGAGACCTCTCATCGATAACTCGCCACCCAATAGAACGAGTCGCCAGTAGAGAACAGGCCAATATTGTCTGGATCTATACCCGTGAGTCAGATTGGCGAAAAGACATCGAAAGAGAAATCGGTCCAAGTGCGCTGAAAAACATTCATGGCGCACTTTGCAAGGCAGGATATCGAATAAACCAAACCACGAGTGAGATTGATTCTGCAGCCGTCATTATCCCCGTCGACCAAGCAAGAGAACATGGAAAGCTATTGGCTTGTATCGTAGAAGAAATCACCCAGGTGATGGGCTTGCCCAATGATGCCGACTCAGCCTACCCCTCAATTTTCAATGATGAAACGCCCGAGGATCTTCTTTCTCCTTTGGACATCATTCTATTGAAAATGCTGTACGACCCAACGTTAGAACCAGGAATGGAGCGAGCTCAAGTGAAAAAGCTCGCTAAGAAGATTTTAGACCAGTATCAACGTCAAGGGTTACTCAGCGAAGCCGTTGCCATCTCGAAGTCTGGTGAGTTGTTCCAGCTTGCTGGATATTAATCTGGGTAAATTAACGCTTATTTTCCTGCTTTTTTAGTTCAAACTCGAACTCATCCGGGTAGAGCACCAAACCTTCTTCATTTTGGTTTGGAAATACTACGATGGATAGTTCATCGTCTTCAAGACCGTAAGTCCAGCGGCTAAACCATTTTGCAGTTGAAATCGACTCTGCTTTACAGTGTTCCCAATCGCCTGTTGCCCATTGATTGGCAAACTCTTCGTGAGGCCAAACAGGCACACAATCTTCATCTTCAGTGTTGAGCATGACACAGCCGTGTTCATCAGTAAGAATCCATACTTTTCTATGCTTCGCGATTTCTTTGACTGTGTACTTCAGGCGCTCATCTTCACGCATTTTAAGCACTGATTCAATCTGCTGCGGTGAAAGTGGTTCTGACATTTTCTTACTCCTCAAATAAAACGCCCACGGAAGTCCGTGGGCGTCGAATTTTGTTATTGCACTGACGATTTAAGCCAGTTCAGTCTGAAGCCAAGGCCAACCTTGCTTCTTACGGCTTAGCGTGTTTTCCATCATCAGCATGCCATCTTTTTCATGCTGAGTCAGTTTCTCAGCCCACTCACCTTTGTATAGTAGACGAGTTTGAGCTGTAGTGATGTCAGTGAGCATGACTGCAGCAAAGGCTAGGCTTTCTTCAGCACAGCGGCGTTCTAGATCAGACTCCAACGCGTCAATCATGCCGTCGACTTGCTCTAAAGTCGCAAGTTCAACCTGACCGACAACTACATCACGACCGTTAAATGGGTAACCTTTCAGATCTTTTTCTACAAGCTCAGCCGCAGAAAGACCTTCGATGTTTGTTTTTGCGATAAGAAGATCTTTAATGAAAGCGTCAACATCACATACATCGGCAATTCTCGCTAGCTCTTCAACAGCATCTTTATCTTTCTGTGTACAAGTTGGAGAAGCAAAGCCGACAGTGTCAGACAGGATAGCCGACATCATTAGCTTAGCGATTTGTGGTGAGATCTCATGACCTTCGATTTTAAACATGTTGAAAAGTACTGTATTCGTACAACCAACAGGCCAAATCCACGCTTCCATTGGGTTGACAGTCATAACATCACCTAGGCGGTGATGGTCAACAATACCTAAGATTTCTGCTTCAGCCACGTCATCCGGTGCTTGTGCTAGATCTGAGTAGTCAACCAACCAAATTTTCTCACCGGCAACAGAGGTACGAAGTTCAGGAACTTCAGCACCTGCAACTTCAAGAATGTGCTGTGTTTCACGGTTGATTTCGCCTTGGCGAATCGGCATTGCTTCAACGCCACGGGCTTTTAGCAGTTCAGTGGCTACCAATGCACTACAGATACTATCACTATCAGGGTTCTTGTGACCTACAACTAGAATCATCTTATTTCCTACTACGACTTAAATAAGCCCGTATTGGGCAATTACTCACAAAGGCCGATACTTTACCTGAATTTTGAAATTTGTCATGAGTTAGCAAAAAGAAAAGTGCAAATCACAACTTTTAGTTGCAAATAATCATGATTACAATATATTGAGAATTATTCGTATTTGCATTTAAAGTTCAATGGACTCGATAAGACTTTCTCACTCATTGCCAGATTGGCTGTCTTTTTCCCAGTTTCGGCCTGCCTATAAGCGCCTTCTTCTGCCTGTAACTCTACTGGCACTGGTATTGAACGAAACCACACGTGAAGTGACTGTTTCCACTCTGTCTGATGCGTTCTGGGCAGTGTCTGCATACGTAGCTTTTACTCTGGTCATCTATCACTACGTTTCCCTGTGGATGAACAAGGAGAGTAAGCTGATTAACCTATACCAGAGCTCACGTAGCTATCAGGTTTTTTTTGCTGCTTTGCTAGGTGCTCTGCCCGGATGTGGCGGCGCCATTATCGTCACCACTCAGTTTGTCAGCGGGCGAGTTGGGTTTGGCGCGATAGTGGCTGTATTGGCTTCGACTATGGGCGACGCCGCTTTCCTTCTGCTTGCCAGTAAACCGGACATCGGACTAGGTGTCGTCGGAATGGGTATTGTCGTAGGCAGCGTTTCTGGTTGGGTTGTTAACGCTGTCCATAAAGATGATTTCTTGCGTCCGACAGTAAAATCGGCGATCGCGGAAAAGTTCAACTGTCGTTGCAGTGACAATGAACAGTCCCATTTCGAGAAGAAAGCTATCAACCTGCAAGGGGCCTTCTGGAAGTGGCTCATCATTCCTGCGACTGTGGTAGCGGTATTGGGTTCATTTCAAGTCGATATCAATCAACTGCTTTCTTTACCTGCTATGAGCATTGAGTGGCTTGGGGCTGGGCTGATCATTTTGAGTATGCTGCTTTGGTCGCTGACAAAAGAAATTAAGGACTACCAGTCAACCGTATCAGAAGATAAGAAAACCGTTTCTTCACATCCTTTACAAAAAGCAGCTCAGGATACCAACTTCGTTACAGCGTGGGTTATTTTAGCCTTTATGGCGTTCGAATTGATCGCTTTCTTTGGCCACATCGATTTAGCCATCACGTTTTCTGGTTGGGGAGTATGGATGCCAATGGTGGGCTTAGCGGTTGGGATGCTGCCTGGATGTGGACCGCAAATTCTGGTGACCAGTTTATATATATCTGGAGCAGTACCACTGTCTGCTCAATTAGCCAACGCGATTTCAAATGATGGTGATGCCCTATTCCCTGCCATTGCTCTGGCACCGAAAGCCGCTCTCGTCGCCAGCATTTATACTGCCGTACCAGCACTACTTGTAGGATACAGCTACTATTATCTTTTTGAAGTTTAATCAGTAGAAAGGCAAAGCTGACTTTGCCTTTCCGATTAACATTTTAGTTAATATAAAATCTTGGGTTGCTATTCCCCCAAATCGTATAAAGCTCAGGGAATATAAGCTCCGCATGATTTTCCATCTCACTAATTGAGATAGACTGCTTGTCTTGTGAGCCAAACAGTGTGACTTCATCTCCGGGGAGAACCCCTTTAATATCGGACACATCAACCATCATGGTATTCATCGAGGTTACTCCGATGACTTTAGCCCGCTGACCATTGATCAGTACCTCCGACTTGTTGCCCATTTTTCGTGGATAGCCATCTGAGTAACCTACCGGAATATTCGCCAACACACTGTCTTTTTTTGTCACAAATGTGCTCTCGTAACCAACTGTACTGCCTTTCGGCAACGCATGCAGCGAAGCCACACGTGTCTTAAATGATACAATTGACGGATATTCAGGGTTTGTTGGCAGATCGCCATACAACACGCCCCCAGGGCGAACCATATCTAGCTGAGCTTCAGGTACATTCAGTGCCGTATATGAATTAGCCACATGGAGCAGAACATCTTTACGCTTCACATCACTGTTTTTTATCAGCCAAGATACGTGTTGCTCAAAAGTAACCAGCTTTGCGCGAATATCATCTGCATCATAACTCGGGAAGTGAGTCATGATACCTACGATTGATACCCCCTTTTGTTTAGTAATGCGTACAGCCGCTGTTTCACCACTTTTATTGCTCATGTCTAAGCCATTACGGCCCATACCACCATCATTGAGGGCAAGATGAACTTTGATATCACGGCCTTGCTTCAACGCCAACTCAGAGAGCGCTTTTGCTTGCTCTTCACTACCAATCATTTCTTCAATATCTAAATGCAAACCGCTCTCTACTTCAGACAGGCTGGCTGCACGAACTCGCATCAGTTGACCCGTAAATCCGCTATTTCGTACGGTTTCTGCTTCAATGTTACTGGCAATGGCAACACAGGGAATGTTTTGTGCCAATATAGCTGGCATAAGGCCTTCAATGCCGTTACCGTATGCATCGGCTTTCATTACAGCACAAAACCGAGTTTTCTCACTTAGGTGTGATTTGAATTGATCAATATTTTTATTGAACTGCGCGACGTTTACCTCCAACCATGCATTGGTTTTGGCCAACTGGCTTTCATTTGAGACAGGGTGAGTTAACGAACTGGGCGCTGCTAGCGTATTGACTGACGGGGTCAACACAGCCGTCGCCACAGCCATAGACAACAAAGATTTTTTTATTAGCATAGGTCCTCAAATGCACAAATTGAGACAATGATTGAATGAGCCCTGATAATTCAGGGCTTTAGTGAATTGGCATTAATTCAGATTGAAACGAGTCATGACTTTTTGAAGGGAATGTGAAAGCTGTGTAAGCTCACGACATGCTTGAGAAGTTTGCTCAGCACCTTGGGCAACCTCTTCTGATGACATGTGAATACTTTCAATATTTCGATTTAGCTCTTCAGCAACGGAATCTTGTTGATTACAGGCTGTCGCAATTTGAGTGCTCATATCAGAAATATCTGAGATGGTGGACTCTATTTCAGTCATGATCACTTCAGAATGAGTGCCTTGTTCGACGCATTTAGATATCGACAAAATCGAATCATTGGTGGTCGACTTGGCTTCTTTGGTTAGTGATTGTAATTGCTGAATGATCTCGGCGATTTCACTGGTTGACTCTTGAGTTCTTCCTGCAAGTGTTCTCACCTCTGAGGCCACAACTGCAAAACCTCGTCCATGTTCACCCGCTCTCGCCGCCTCAATGGCCGCGTTAAGTGCAAGAAGATTGGTTTGTTCCGCAATATCACGAATTACATCAACGATCATAGTGATTTGATTCGATTGCTCTTCAAGCTCAGTCACTTTCTTGCCAGCTTCTTGCATAATGTCTGAAACGTTTTCAATCTCAGCCACCATGGTTTTGATGTTTTCAACACCCTGTCTAGAACGAAGATTAGCGGAATTAGCGCGCTCAGCAGAATCGTCAGTATTGCGTGCGACATCCGCAACTGCCGCTTTCATTTCTGTCATTGCAGTCGCAACTTGAGTCACTTGTAACTGCTGAGAAGTCATACCCGATGCAGATGTCTCCGAGACTTGTGTCATTTCTTCTGCCGCGCTGCCAAGTTGCGTTACCGCTGCAATCACACTGTGAATAACATCACGCAGATCGTCCTGCATTTTACTGGTTGCATCGGCAAGTGTTCCCAGCTCATCATGACCAATGGCTTTGCGGTCAATAGAATGAGAAAGATCACCTTTCGCGATTGCGTTCGCTTGTTTCACGACTAAGTTCAATGGACCACAAATCAAACGAGTCAATACAATAGTCACTGCGATCATAATACAAAGGATCGTCAGGTTACTGATAATACTGGACACATTGAGGTCATTAACTGACTTAAGTATGTGAGTTTTATTGCTATCCATCGCTTGCTTTAAGATCTTAACAAGCTTGGAAAGTTCATTATCTAAACTTATAAACTCTGGCAGAGAATTGGCCAAGATTGGATGAGCGGCCGCTTTATCATTCGCTAACATAGCTTGGTTGTAGCGATCCATGATCTTCAGGTAATCACGCCACTCACGCATTAGCTTGTTAAAAGTCTGTTCTTCTTCACCAGGCCAAAGCGTTTTACTGTAAGCATCAAGCTTGCGCGCAATCTGTTCCCTTTCTTGAATATTACTGGCAATTTTCTCAGCCACTTTGCCACTATTCTCAAAGGTATAGGCAACAAACTGAGACCTGCGCCAACGAGATATATCATCACGAATGGCATCTACTCGCTCCATCGCTGGAAGAGTATCATCAGTGTAGTTAAGCAACTCTGACTTGATGTTTTTGAGCTCGACCGATAAGTAGATACCAAAGACGATGTTAATCAAAGCAATGATAGAAAAAGTGAACGATATCTTTTTCGGGATTGATAAATTCTTAATAAACATGGGTGATACACCTAAAATAATGCTGTTTTGGCAACCAAAATAACATCCATTAACCGTACAAAAATCACATTTTCCATTGCAAAATCCGGCAAAATGTATCACAAGCGAGAATCAATTAATATAAAAATCAATACATCGGATGAGTTGTCAATAGGCAGCAGAAATACAAATGAGCAACATATCGTGGCATGTCTTTACGGCAGGGAGCACAAAAAAGCCGTGACGACTTGTCACGGCTTCTTTGATTTGTAATAGGTAAAATGTCTGCTGCAGTAGAAAAATAGTTAGCGATGACGCTCCTTGAGCTTATTGATCACGTCATTTATTGATAACCCTTGGTCTTGCAACAAGACCATTAAGTGATAAACCAAGTCGGCTGATTCACATACTAGCTCCGCCTTATCACCCGACGTCGCCGCAAGTGCGACTTCAACGCCTTCTTCGCCCACTTTCTGCGAAATACGCTTGGTGCCACGGGAATAAAGGTTGGCAGTATAAGAAGAATCAGGGTCGGCACTCTTGCGGGCAGCCAATAGCTGCTCAAGTTGATGAAGCCACACCATTTGCGACTCCTCTTGTGGGTCGACATCCCAGCAAGTGGTGTTGCCCAAGTGACACGTAGGACCAATGGGATTCACTTTCACTAGTAGCGTGTCGTTATCGCAATCTAGCTGCATGTTCACCAATTGCAATACGTTGCCTGAGGTTTCACCTTTAGTCCACAAACGCTGCTTAGTACGAGAGAAAAACGTCACTTGACCTGTTTCACCCGTTTTCGCTAGTGCGTCTTGATTCATGTAACCCATCATCAGCACTTGGCTCGACTGGAAATCTTGCACAATGGCAGGTACTAGGCCATCCACCTTGTCCCAGTTGATGCGCTCAGCTAAAGAACTTACTTCGGCGGTGTTTACACTCATAGTCGCACCTCAATACCTTGTTGTTTCAAATACTGCTTTAGTTCACCAATATTGATGACTTGTTTGTGAAACACCGATGCGGCAAGCGCCCCATCGACGTTTGCTTTTTGGTAAGCTTCTGCAAAGTGCTCCATCGCCCCTGCCCCGCCAGATGCAATCAGCGGCACGTTACACACTTCACGCACCATGTTCAGTTGTTCGATGTCGTAGCCGTTACGTACGCCGTCTTGGTTCATCATGTTCAATACGATTTCACCTGCGCCACGCTTCTGAACTTCTTGTACCCAATCGCGCGTTTCCCATTGGGTCGCTTTGGTGCGTTCTTCATCGCCAGTAAACTGGTACACCTGATACTTGCCAGTCTCTTGGTCGTAGTATGAGTCGATGCCAACCACGATACATTGAACGCCAAATTTATCCGCAAGGTCTGTAATCAACTGTGGGTTTGCCAATGCTGGTGAGTTGATAGACACCTTGTCTGCACCGAACTCAAGAATACGCGCTGCATCTTCGGCTGACTTAATGCCACCAGCGACACAGAAAGGAATATCGATCACTTCTGCAACGCGAGCCACCCAGCTTTTATCAACCACACGGCCATCGCTTGAAGCGGTAATGTCGTAAAACACTAGCTCGTCTGCACCTTCTTCTGCATAACGCTGAGCCAAAGGAACGATGTCGCCAATGATTTCGTGGTTGCGGAACTGAACGCCCTTCACCACTTGTCCATCACGTACATCAAGACATGGAATTATTCGCTTAGCCAACATGCAAATGCCTCCTCTGCTGTGAACTTGCCATCAAGTAGTGCGCGACCAACAATTACTCCAGCGACACCTGAACCTTTCAGCGCTTCGATATCCGCTAATGAACCAATGCCACCTGATGATTGGAACTGCACTTGTGGGTATTGTTTACATAGGTCTACATAAAGCTCTACGTTAGAGCCTTCTAGCGTACCGTCACGAGAAATATCGGTACAAAGCACGTGCTGTAAGCCAACAGTGAGGTAATCATTAATCAGAGCTTCGATAGTCACGCCTGAGTCTTCTTGCCAACCAGAAATCGCGACCTTACGCGTGCCGTCTTGATCGATGTTGATATCTAGCGCGAGAACAATTTTTTCCGCGCCGTATTTTTCCATCCAACCTTTTACCAGTTCAGGTTGCTTTACCGCTGTCGAGCCAACAACAACACGCTGGGCACCCGCTTCTAGTAAATCGACAACGTCTCGCTCTGTACGTACACCACCACCGATTTGGATATTCGCTGGAGTGCTCGCAAGTAGTTTGGCAATCAAATCAAGTTGGCGCGCTGTCGTGTCCTTCGCACCTGTTAAGTCCACCAAGTGCAACCAGTTAGCACCCGCTTGGTGATACAAGTTGAATTGCTCTGCTGGGTCGACTTTGTACTCGGTTACTTGACCGTAATCACCTTGATAAAGGCGAACCACCTGTCCTTCAATTAAATCAAGAGCTGGAATAATCACACTAAATCCCTTTTATAATTCTAAGAAGTTTTGAATAAGCTTCGCGCCCGCTTTTGAAGAACGCTCAGGGTGGAATTGCACACCGTAGTAGTTACCGCTTTGCACAGCAGCCGTGAATGGATTTTCGTATTCACATTCTGCAATCGTGTACTCACCAACAGGCATAGCAAAGCTATGTACGAAATAGAAGTACTCGCCTTCTTCAATCCCTTTGAACAGTGGATTGCCTGTTTTAGCTGATACCGTGTTCCACCCCATGTGAGGCAGTGGTAAATCGCCAGTTTCAAGTAGCTTTACTTCACCATCACAAAGTCCAAGGCACTCAACTAGCTCATCCGCTTTCTGCCCTTTTTCTTGAGATACTTTGCCCAACAGCTGCATACCTAAACAGATCCCTAGCAGCGGCTTTTCTACCTGTTTTACCAAGCTAATTAGATCACGCTCTTCAAGGTTCTTCATCGCTTCACTTGCTGTCCCTACACCTGGTAGAAATAGCTTATCTGCTGCAAGCACGACTTGAGGGTCTTTAGAAATCGTTACGTCATAACCTAAACGTTCAATGGCAAACTTCACCGAAGAAACGTTGGCACAACCAGTATCAATAATGACGACTTTCTGTTCTGTCACTGTTTTTCTCCTTGCTAACGATAGCCTTAAAGTACGCCTTTACTACTTGGTAGCTCAGTGCCTTCTACTTTGATTGCTTGGCGTAGCGTACGACCAAACGCTTTAAATAGGCTCTCAATGATGTGGTGATCATTGTCGCCAGCAGAAGAAAGGTGCAGTGTGCACGCTAGAGTGTCAGTTAGAGAACGGAAGAAGTGAATCACCATCTCGGTTGAAAGGTCACCCACTTGCTCACGGCTGAACTTCGCGTCGAACTTAAGGTAAGGACGCCCCGACAGGTCTAGAGCACATTGTGCCAAACACTCATCCATTGGCAGGCTAAAGCCAAATCGGCCAATACCACGCTTATCACCTAGCGCTTCTTTCAGCGCTTGGCCCAACGCAAGTGCGGTGTCTTCCACAGAGTGATGATCATCAATGTGTAGGTCGCCCTCCACCTTACACACCATCTTAAATCCACCGTGTGTTGCGATTTGATCAAGCATATGGTCAAAGAAGCCTAGGCCCGTAGAAATATCATTACCGCCTTGGTCATCAAGATTTACCACGACTTTAATGTCAGTTTCTTTCGTCTTTCGGACCACTTCAGCGACGCGAGCTTTCACCGTCAGATCTTTCAGGATCTGTTTCCAACCCATGGTTTCTGGGTTGTACTGAATGCCGCGAATCGCCATGTTTTCTGCAAGTTGAAGATCAGTTTGACGATCGCCAATCACAACAGAGTTTTGGAAGTCCACTTTGCCACCTTGAAGGTACTCTTTCACCATGCCTAATTTAGGCTTGCGGCATGAGCAGTTATCTTCTTCAAAGTGAGGGCAAATCAGTACGTCATCGAACGTCACACCTTGAGATTCGAAGATTTCCATCATCATATCGTGCGGTGCATCAAAGTCTGCTTGTGGGTAGCTCTCGGTACCCAAACCATCTTGGTTAGTGACCATCACTAGGCGGTATCCTGCGTCCTGCAACGACAGCAGGCTTGGGATAACAAATGGCTCTAGCTTTAGCTTATCTAGGCGGTCTACTTGAAAATCAACCGGCGGCTCAACAATTAAGGTGCCATCACGGTCAATAAAAAGGATTTTTTGTTGTTTGCTCACTCGAACTTCCTTATTGCTAATCTTTGGCGCCCCCACTTGTCAGCGAAGGCAATTAATTTTGTCTCTACTTATGAGTAGTAGTTTCTAACAAATCCGAGTGTTTTTTCGCACTCGTCACGGTTACCGACACTGATACGCACGCAGTTCTCAATTGGCGTGTTACGCAAGATAATGCCTGTCTCCCAAGCGGCTTTGAAAAGATCATCGCCATCTGGGAATTTCACCAATAGGTAGTTTCCCCACCCTTCAAACACTTCCAAATCCGGAATCATTGAAAGACCAACTTGCAAGTAAGCACGGTTTGCATTCAGATCGAGAACTTGGAACTTCGTTCGCGCTAGGCCTGCTTCAGAAAGCGCTTGGGTAGCAATTTCCGCCACTGGAACCGGTACTGGGTATGGTGCGATCACTTTCAGAAGTACATTAATCAGCTCTTCGTTCGCAAGCGTAAATCCACACCGCAGACCAGCAAGCGCAAAAGCTTTCGACAGAGTGCGCAGAATCGCAAGATTCGGGTACTGCGCCAGTAGGTCTACCGTTGACGCCTCTGGACAAAAATCGATGTACGCTTCATCCATCACCACGATTGCACGGTCTTTTGTCATCTCAAGCAGAGACACAATATCTTCACGCTTAACCAAGTTACCTGTTGGGTTGTTTGGCGAACATACAAAAACCAATTTCACGTTATCTAGATTGGCTTCGATACCTGCAAGATCAAGTTGCCAATCTGACGTTAGCGGCACAGTTTTACGCTCTACACCGATAGTTTCTGCACTGATGGCGTACATGCCGTAAGTCGGTGGGCAGTAAAGAATCTCATCTTCACCCGGCTCACAGAAAGCACGGATCAGTAGTTCAATACCTTCATCCGCACCACGAGATGTTAGTGTTTGCTCTGGTTTGACACCTGCATAGGCTGCGTAAGCAGAAATCAGTTCTTGAGGCTGGCATTCGCTGTAACGGTTAAGACGAGCAAAGTCTGTTTTGTATTCATTATTAAATGGCGATTCGTTGGCATTTAGCCACACATCACCTGTACCACCGATACGACGAGCCGATAAATAAGGGGTCAGTTTTTGAACCTGTTTGCGCGCTAGCTTTTCCATCTCAATATCCTCTTACTTAGCTGCCAATTTTTCTACACGGATAGTCACTGCACGTTTGTGTGCATCTAAACCTTCCGCTTCTGCCATGGTGACCACGGTTGGTGCTAGACCTTTGAGACCGTCAGCAGACAGCTCTTGAACCGTCATACGTTTCGAAAAGTCCGCTAAGCCTAAGCTTGAATACGTGCGTGTGTAACCGTAAGTAGGAAGAACGTGGTTGGTGCCAGATGCGTAATCACCTGCTGATTCAGGCGACCAATCACCTAAGAAAATCGATCCAGCGTTATCTAGCAGCGGCAGAAGCTCGCGTGGATTCTTTGTCTGAACAATTAAGTGCTCAGGACCGTAATAATTCGAGATGGAAACCGATTGAGTAAGAGACTCGGCAATGATGATCAAGCTTGAGGCCAATGCTTGTTCGGCGATGTCCGCGCGAGATAGATCCTTAAGCTGACGTTGAACCGCATCCGTCACTTGATCTGCAATAACAGGAGAAGGAGTCACAAGTACCACTTGAGAATCAGGACCGTGCTCCGCTTGGCTTAGCAAATCAGCAGCGATAAAGTCAGGATCCGCAGTGTCATCGGCCAACACCAGCACTTCAGATGGGCCTGCTGGCATATCAATCGCCGCACCGCGAAAATCATTGCTCACCTGACGTTTTGCTTCCGTCACATAAGCGTTACCCGGGCCAAAGATCTTATCAACTTTGGATACCGTCTCGGTACCATAAGCCATCGCAGCAACTGCTTGACCACCACCGACGTTGTACACTTCATCAATACCACACAGTTGCGCGACATAAAGGATCTCGTCTGCGATTGGCGGTGGAGAACACAACACCACTTTACGACAGCCCGCAATTTTTGCAGGAACGCCGAGCATCAAAACCGTCGAAGGCAATGGCGCACTCCCGCCCGGAATGTACAAACCCACTTTTTGAATCGGGCGCGTTACCTGCTCACAAAGCACACCCGGTTGAGTCTCTACTTTGATTCGCTGTGGCTTCTGTGCTTTATGAAACTTCGAGATGTTTGCATAAGCTTGCTCAAGCGCATCTTTCATCTTTTCAGAAAGGCGAGCAGACGCTTCATCAATTTCTTGTGCTGAGACACGAATGGATTCCGGCTTCACATGGTCAAACTTCTCAGTCAGTTCCAATAATGCAGCATCACCCTCTTTACGAACTTTTGCGATTACTTCAGAAACCGCAGCCGTGATGTTTGCGCTCTCTGCGATTGCCGGACGCTCTAGAATCGATTCTTGCTGCGTTTCACTCAGCGATTGCCATACGACGGTTCTCATTGCAATTACTCCATCATTTTCTCAATGGGTAGGACTAGAATTGAGCTCGCACCCAGTTCCTTTAGCTGTTCCATGGTTTCCCAGAACAGGTTTTCAGTACTAACCAAATGAACCGCTACTT
Organism: Vibrio neptunius; assembly: GCF_000967495.1. GTDB lineage: Bacteria > Pseudomonadota > Gammaproteobacteria > Enterobacterales > Vibrionaceae > Vibrio > Vibrio neptunius. Next base: position 61,641 of record NZ_JXXU01000010.1, read on the forward strand.
TTTGCTTGTCAGCAGATAGAGGTAATACCGTTGGGTCTTCTGCGCCAGGAAGCAATGCTTTGATTTGGTCTAGTTTCTCAGCTGATGCGTGTAGCATGATGTACTTCGACTCTTTTGCTTGCTGTACGCCTTGCATGCGAGTCAACAGTTTTTCGATTAGTGCTACTTTATCTGCATCGAATTCACCGGTGCGTTGAATCAGCGTCGCTTTTGACTTGAAGATAATCTCAGCTTCTTTTAAGCCATTCGCTTCTAGTGTCGCACCTGTAGAAACCAAATCTGCGATGGCGTCGGCAAGACCCGCGCGAGGGGCAACTTCTACAGAACCCGTCAGCATACAGGTAGAAAATGGAACACCTTGTTGATCCATGTAAGCTTTAAGCAATTGTGGGTAGGTAGTGGCAATTCGTTTACCTGCTAAATCCTGAGGACCGTTGTATTCTTCATCTTTGTCGATAGCGATAGATAAACGGCAACCACCAAAATCTAGACGACGAAGTGGAACAAATTCACATGGCTCGCCAAGCGCCTTACGATCAAGACGAACTTCTTCAAGTTCATTTTCACCAATAAAGCCAAGGTCAACAACACCATCCATAATTAGACCAGGAATGTCGTCATCACGGACTAACAGCAGATCAATAGGCATGTTCAGCGAGTGAACGACCAGACGTTCACCCATGATGTTGAATTTTACGCCGCACTTTTTAAGCAGTTCTTGGCATTCTTTGCTTAGGCGACCTTTTTTTTGGATTGCGATTCTTAGGCGTTGTGTTTGCATTGCTGTTATCCCTGTGCAAATTAATTTTTAAATCGTTAAAACTAAAAAACCCTCGGAAGAATTGGTCTCCCGAGGGTTCTGAATCTTGTAGTTTGCGATTTCTGCCTCCGGGAGTTTCCTATCTCCCGGGTATGCGTACATCTCCCGAAAGACTAGACTGGGTGATGATGGTGATGAATGTTCATTACAAAATTACGCATACTTATAAGCTCTTCAGTTCGCTTGCTTGGTAACCACACTAACTAAGGCAAATCCATTTTTCAACTAAAAATTGAAGATTTTTTCAATTTGTATAATACAAATAAAAAGGGAGCGAAAGCTCCCTTTAAAATTCTTTTATCGTTCAGCTCATTAAACGTTTTGACAGCTTGCCATCTTCGCTTTTGAAAGAATCGATAGCAAAACACAAACGCCTACAAAAGCAACCGCCGAAACAGCGAAAGAAATGCCTACTGATGCGGTCATACCCAGTGTGATGAAACCAATACAAGAGACAGCCGCAACTGATAATGCATAAGGCAACTGAGTCGCTACGTGATCAATATGGTTACAACGTGCCCCCGTTGAAGAGAGAATTGTCGTATCTGAAATTGGTGAACAGTGATCTCCAAATACTGAGCCTGCCAACACAGCACTTAGCATAGGCAGCATCAAAGCAAGATCTGTGGCACCTGCCATATCACCAGCAATTGGCAGCATAATACCAAACGTACCCCATGATGTACCGGTAGAGAAAGCCATAAGACCAGATAGCAAGAACAGGATAACAGGTAGCCAATCAGGATTGATATTGCCTTGTGCTAATGTTGATAGGTATTTACCCGTGTTCATATCGCCGATAACAGAACCAATAGTCCAAGCAAAAATAAGGATCAAAATGGCACTAAACATCGATTTGGCGCCAATCCAAAGAGTACGCGTTATTTCGCTAAATGCGATGCCCTGCTTAAGCACCGTAAACAGAGCTATAGCCAACCCGACAAGACCACCATAGATCAACGAAGTGCCTACATCTGTGTTCTCAAATGCACCGAGAACATAAAACGCTTTGTCATCTGCGGCCAATGCCTGTCCGCCTGTATATAGCATTGAGGCAATAGTTGCGACAATCAGGAATACAATCGGTAGAACTAAGTCGGAAACTTTACCGCCTTCACTTTCCTGAATATCCAATTCTTCATTGATATCATGTGCTTCCTGAGAGTCATCAGCTTGTTCTTTATCAAAGCCGTGTCCCTGAGATGCTGCAATTTCATGGTTGCGCATCTTACCAATATCAAGACCAAACCAAGCCACTGCAAATACCATTAGCAAAGCGAAAACAGCGTAAAAGTTCATTGGGATAAGACGTACATAAGCACCAAGTGCTGAATACTCAGTAATACCATGGGATACCAAAATACCAGCAATAATCGTCATGATGTAAGCCCCCCAACTAGAGGCTGGCATGATCACGCACATAGGTGCTGCTGTTGAGTCTAAGATGTAGGCCAACTTAGCGCGGGATACATAAAAACGGTCTGTAACAGGTCGAGAAATCGCGCCAACGGCTAGGCTATTAAAATAGTCATCAACAAAAATGAATACGCCTAGAAAAGCGGCTAGTAACTTTGAGCCACGCTTACTTTTCACTCGTGATTGGGCCCACTCAGCAAAAGCGCGAGTCCCACCTGACAAGGTTAACAACGCTGTCATCATGCCCAGTAAGAGTAAGAAACCAACAATACTCATGTTCCAAGTATTAATACCGCCATCTTCGATAAAGACGCTTGATACCGTTGAACCGACATAGCTGAGCGTACTCCCCATAGAATAATCATTGAGAAGGATAGCGCCCAGCGTGATACCTACGCCCAGAGACACCAGCACACGACGGGTAATAATTGCTAGACTCAGAGCCACCAGTGGTGGTAACAAAGAGATAGGAGATGATGCAAAATCAATTAAATTCATGATCTTCAAAAACCAGTAATAAATGGTTAGAGATCTACTGCAGACAGATTGGAGGAAAAGTTTCCATACAATCAAGTTGAACCAAGCGAAAGGGAAGCGAAAGCTTCACCCAGCCCTACAGTAGCGCTCCATAGTTTTACAAAATTATAGACTATGGCAGTGTTACCCCTTTCGAGTGTAACCCCAGCAAGCACCTTTGATTTGATTACTCACTTCGGCAAAATAACCTTTCACATTTGCTCATTGGCATCACCCCAACAAATGCTACTGATCTATCTCGCGCCTCTACCGCGATTGTTGGTGTTTAAAACTGTCATTAACAAAATCTTACAACAATTTAACCAACCTATCGCATTAGGTGGCGCCCATTGTACTCATCTAAAGCCCTATTTCAATACATCATGCCAAAAATTCCAGCCTCTATATTGTGATCTAAACAATACTGAAGGTTTCTTAGCTATTGCATAAAGCTCAACTAATATCATAGCCAGACTGTGGCACATGGCACTCATTATTCATAATTTAACTTGCGAATACTGATTTATACGTCTAAATCTAGATATTAAGCTCTAAAAACGAAAACTCTAGAGAAAAACTCGTGAATTGATGAAGATTTGTTACTATCTTGATAATTAGCTGACAAAAGGATAATTCAAATTATTTTGATACTGTAAAACAAATATCTGTTTACGTATGAAACTTATCCGCTATAAGTATTGTCAAAATCACAAATCTCCCGATATTTTATGCAACAAGAATTGGTTGGTTAATTAGAAAGGTCTCATTATTCAAATGACCTAACGATTAATTAATAAATTTTTATAACAATTTAACCAGAAAATATTGTATTGCGAATAATACGGGTTTAATATTTATTTTATCGGCTCCTTAAATAAGTGGGAATTTACATGTCGGAACTAACTAAAACTCTATTAAACATTCGTAGTCTACGCGCATTCGCACGTGACTTAACTCTGGAACAACTAGAGGAAGCTCTAGACAAATTATCAACCGTTGTCGGTGAACGCAAAGAAGCAGAAGCAGCAGAACGCGAAGCTCAAGCGGCACAAGAAGCCAAGTTGGCAGATATTGCAGAACAAATTAAACAACTTGGTCTAGATAAGGACATGGTTATTTCTGCGCTTGCAGGTGAAGCAGCAGGTAAAGCAAAACCTAAGCGTGCCCCTCGCCCAGCAAAATACAAATATCTGGATAATACTGGTGCTGAAAAGACTTGGACAGGTCAAGGTCGAACTCCTTCAGTAATCCAAGAACAGCTAGACTCTGGTAAGTCACTAGACGACTTCCTAATCTAATCTGGTTGAATTTATAAAACGCTAGCTGCTAGCGTTTTATCGCTCAATAAAAAGCCTCGCTATAGCGAGGCTTTTATATAATTAATACCCTAATTAACGTTCCCAGTATGCCTCTTCTAGGCTGTCTTCTCGCTCAGGTAAACCTCGAGACAAGCGCGGAGAGTGCTGAACTAACACTTCATAGCTGGCACGATTTGAATATTTGCATACTTGGGAGAAAGAAGAATATGTCAGGTACGCATGAGCATGCTTACTCGAGTTAGGCACATTTTCTTTATGGTATTTATTCGCAGCCATATCGTGTAACAGCGCTGATAATGCAGCGTCACCAGCACCATTGGTATTTTTAATCTTTTCTGGCCCACCCATATAAGGAGATATATGTGAGTATACTTTAATTGGATTATCACAGGCCCATCTTGCAGCTGGACGACTAAACTCATATCGGTTGAATTCAGCAATACTTCCAGGAAGTAACGGCAGAGAAGTTTGACGCTTAGCGGCTTCTTCCGTGTAACCCGCCATAAACAAACCTACAGGGCCCGCAGTACATAGCACTAGGTCGACCCATTCGAGCGTTTTATCTGACGCCGCTAATGGATCAGATTCGCCCGTTAACGCCTCTGCCTCGTCTTCATTCATAGCCACAACACTCACGTGGTCACGTAAAAAGTTTTGCCAAAATACCGGATCATCCTGAATAACGAATTTCGTTCCAAGTGTGAGCACGACAGGAACATTATACTTCTTCGCATATTCAATCGCTTTCATCGTAGCTTCTGGCATTGGGTCACCTTCTTTACAGCGAACCAAATAAGCCGTAAGCACTAAAGCAGACGCATTTTCAAAAATCTTCTCTGGAATGCTATTCGGATGCAGCTGGTTCATCTGACCTTCGCTAATGGCAAAAGTGCGCTCACCATCATCAGAAATCAGAGCAAAGCAGCGACCAATAGCACCATCAACACCCTGTAAATAGTTCAGGTCCATTCGACTGGAAGTGTTACACAAATAGCGGAAACCGTAGCTACCAATCTTAATATCTTGACTCATGACTCCCAAAAGTGTTGAGCGGTCATCAGCAAGAACAGAATAGTTGTGAAGAGTATTACCAATAGTACCACCCGCATATTCATTGGTAATCAGTCCATTTTCCTTCAGCTCATTGTACAGCGCTTCCGCGGTCACATCGTCAATAACGAGTGAGTGACCTTTACTCAACTGATATTTCTCAATGAGTTCCGTGCTGACTTTCGCTTCAATATCCACCAAAGTCTGGTCAATACCGATAATATGCGTGCTGGACATTTTCTTGCTCTCTTGAGATTGACTCACTAAAGGGTCGCGCGCATGGACAGGAAAATAGTGCTTGGACTTTCGTTGGCCTGGAAACTTCATAACAAAATATTCTGAGATAAGGGGTCAAAAGATGCCGGATTCTACCGCGCACTATCTAACGCGGCAATAACCGGAATTATAGCAAACGTTTGCGGGGGAAATTAAAATTCTATCTCTTGATAGGTGATAAATAGGCGGCACTTAAAACACAAATAATTGTAAATAGGAAACCGCTAAAGTTTGACGAGCTACACCGCGATGTAACAAGCCAACTGATGACCAGCTGGCATAGGGTTACCGCTTATTCACCTTCCATAAAACTGATATCTGGCAAACGGTCAAGGTGTTCTGAATAACGTTTGAGATTAAACTCACCTTCGTTTTTCATTACGTCGAAGATCTCAATAGAGACAGCACATGCCATCATCGCGACAGCCTCGTCTCGCGGCGTTCCCGTCATCATCAAACGCATCAAAGTTTCTTTTACTTTTAGCGGCTCACCATCTTCCAGCTGATTCTCAACAATTTCAATCAGCTCTGCTTCCGCCATGAATTGGCTATCATCACTCACGTTTTGTACCTTAGTTCACTTGAATTTTGCCAACTATGCCACATATAGCCTGTCTGTAGTGAAAATTCGCAGATTAAGATCGTGAACGAGTAAAATTGCGGCAAAATTGAAGTGTGAGTTCGATCTCGGAACTGTCACCTCGAAACGCTTTCTGTTAAAATCTGCCTCCAGTTAAATTTTGTGGTGTTTAGTAATGTCTGAGAACTGTACTGACAACAGTAAAAAGAAAGTTATCGTCGGCATGTCCGGTGGTGTGGATTCATCCGTTTCCGCGTATCTCCTCAAGCAGCAAGGCTATCAGGTTGAAGGTCTGTTCATGAAGAATTGGGAAGAAGACGATAACGAAGAATACTGTACAGCTGCAGAAGACTTAGCTGATGCTCAAGCTGTTTGCGATAAATTGGGTATACACCTCCACACCATCAACTTTGCCGCTGAATACTGGGACAATGTATTTGAATATTTTTTGGCGGAATACAAAGCTGGTCGCACACCGAATCCTGACATCCTTTGTAACAAAGAAATCAAGTTCAAAGCTTTCCTTGAATTTGCAGATGAAGTTCTCGATGCAGATTACATTGCGATGGGTCATTATGTTCGACGTACTTTCCCTGAGAATAGTGACAAGCCGCAAATGTTGCGTGGCCTAGACGGCAACAAAGATCAAAGCTATTTCTTGTATACATTGAGCAGTGAACAGATCGCTCGCAGCTTATTCCCTGTTGGAGAGCTGGAAAAACCTGAAGTGCGCCGAATCGCCGAAGAGCAAGATCTAATTACCGCGAAGAAAAAAGATTCGACGGGCATATGCTTCATTGGTGAACGTAAGTTTACTGACTTCCTATCTCGTTACTTGCCAGCACAACCGGGCAAGATTGAGACACCTGAAGGCAAAGTGATCGGTGAGCATCAAGGTTTGATGTATCACACATTAGGGCAACGTAAAGGTTTACATATAGGCGGTCAGAAAGGCGGCGGTGGTAATGAAGAGCCATGGTACGTCGCAGAGAAGGATCTTAAACGTAACGTACTCATTGCAGTGCAAGGTGCTGAGCATCCACTGTTAAAATCTCAAGGATTGATTGCTTCTCAGCTGCACTGGGTCGATCGCGAAATTATCAAATCTCCACTTCAATGCAGTGTGAAGACACGGTATCGCCAAACGGATATCCCTTGTACCATTATCCCAATTGATGATGAAAATATTAAAGTCATTTTCGATGACCCACAGGTAGCCGTAACCCCAGGTCAATCAGCAGTATTTTATAAGGATGATGTTTGCCTTGGTGGCGGCATCATTGAAAAACGTATTTAATTCAATGTCTTTTCAGGAGTAATACGACGTGACTAACGCTCTTTACGACCGTACCATCGCATTTGCAGGAATATGCCAAGCTGTCGCTCTGGTTCAACAGGTCGCGAAAAACGGTCACTGTGACTCTGATGCATTTGAAACTTCGCTCAAAGCGATCTTAAACACAAACCCAAATAACACCGTCAGTGTTTATGGTCGAGAGTCGGATTTAAAACTTGGCCTAGAATGTTTGGTGAAGGGTATCGATAGCACACCTTCTGGCAGTGAAGTGACTCGCTATATCATCAGCTTGATGGCGCTTGAACGTAAACTGAGTGGACGCAACGATGCGATGTCTCAATTAGCCGACCGAATTAAAATGATAGAGCGACAACTTGATCATTTTGAACTCTTAGATGACCAAATGATAAGCAACCTTGCCAGCGTCTATTTGGATGTCATCAGCCCGATTGGGCCGAGAATTCAGGTTACTGGAACCCCTTCTGTACTGCAACAGACAGGTAACCAACATAAAGTTCGAGCCTTGTTACTATCTGGTATTCGCAGTGCTGTGTTATGGCGCCAAGTAGGCGGAAAGCGTCGTCACCTCATTTTCGGACGCAAAAAAATGGTTGAACAGGCTCAAATCCTTTTAGCCAGAATGTAATCATTTAAACTTTCCAGCTCGTGCCTATCGCGAGCTGACTTTTTCTACCAAAACAAACTCAACGCAAACGATTGCGCAATGTGCGTGACAATCCACGCAGTTATTGGTATAAAGCACACAAAATTTAGAAACTCAATTCAGGAGAACATCATGGAACTGTCAGCACTGACTGCTGTTTCACCAGTAGACGGCCGTTACGGAAGTAAAACAATCGCACTTCGTAGTATTTTTAGCGAATTTGGCCTTCTAAAGTACCGTTCTATCGTTGAAATTCGTTGGCTGCAAAAGCTTGCCGCAACTGATTCAATCAAAGAAGTACCAGCGTTCAGTGCAGAAGCCAACCAGTTTCTTGATGATCTTGCCGTTAACTTCAGCGAAGAAGATGCTGCTCGAATTAAAGAAATTGAGCGTACGACAAATCATGACGTCAAAGCTGTTGAATACTTCCTGAAAGAAAAAGTGGCTGACATCCCAGAACTTCATGCTGTCAATGAATTCCTTCACTTTGCTTGTACTTCAGAAGACATCAACAACACGTCTCACGCGCTAATGCTTAAAGAAGCTCGTGATGAAGTCATCCTGCCAGAAATTCGCCGCCTAATTAACGCCATCAAAGGCTTAGCAGAAGAATATCGTGACATTCCTTTGCTATCTCGTACACACGGCCAGCCTGCTTCTCCTTCTACTATGGGCAAAGAGATGGCGAACGTGGCATACCGTATGGAGCGTCAATACAAGCAGATCGCTAACGTTGAAATCCTAGGTAAGATTAATGGTGCTGTAGGTAACTACAACGCTCACCTTTCTGCTTACCCAGAAGTAGATTGGCACCAGTTCTCTGAAGAGTTCATCACTGAGTCTCTAGGCGTAACTTGGAACCCATACACAACTCAAATTGAACCGCACGATTACATCGCTGAACTGTTCGATGCGGTTGCACGTTTCAACACCATCTTGATCGACTTCGACCGTGACGTTTGGGGCTACATTGCACTCGGTCACTTCAAGCAAAAAACAGTAGCTGGTGAGATCGGTTCTTCAACTATGCCTCACAAAGTTAACCCAATCGACTTTGAAAACTCAGAAGGTAACCTAGGTCTTGCTAACGCGGTATTCGGCCATTTAGCGCAAAAACTACCAATCTCTCGCTGGCAACGTGACCTGACAGATTCAACCGTTCTACGTAATTTAGGTGTAGGTGTTGGCTATGCGGTGATCGCTTATACTTCTACTCTGAAAGGCATCAGCAAACTTGAAGTGAACCGCGAAGCGCTTCTTGCTGAGCTAGATAAGAATTGGGAAGTGCTCGCTGAACCAGTTCAGACCGTAATGCGTCGTTATGGTATCGAAAAACCGTATGAGAAGTTAAAAGAATTAACACGTGGAAAACGTGTTGACGGTGAGGCAATGCGTCGCTTCATAGATGGTCTTGAACTGCCAGAGCACGAAAAGGCGCGTCTAAAAGAAATGACGCCTGCTAACTACATTGGCCAAGCAATCGAGCTCACCGACAAGCTGTAATACAATCTATGTGTCTCGTCCTAAAATAC
>NZ_JXXU01000011.1 GCF_000967495.1 Vibrio neptunius
GCTCAGCAGCAAGCAGTACAAGAGGCCAAGGTGGTCTATCAATTTGAGCTCGTAAGACAGCGTCCCAACGATTACGTAACAATCTTGTTGTGGCTAAGCTGGTGTTTGGAATCAATAAACGCAAACTCAATACTTCACGGCCTCAGTGTTCCATGGCACCAGAGCCGAAGCGAAAAGCGCTTAAACACGTGGTGAGTTTTGGACGACTTCGGAGATAACATAAACATACAGTGTAAGTATCAGCGGACCTACCAAGAGATTCCAAATTTCGGTACCGACAAAAATACTCGGCTCAGGGAACTCAGAAGCGATGACACCAATCACTATAAGCCAGCCCACTGATAGCTCCAAAATAAGCACGATAAAAGACGTCACTAAAACCACCAGCGCGAAGGTAGACGAAATCACTTTTTCATCCCCAGCAAAATAAACCGTGATGGGGACCACAATTAAAACTAACTCCAAAAATGTTATCATCTTCTTACCTCGATCACCGAAAACGAGTCATGCCTGAGAGATTTCATGGATAGAAAGGCTGTAGACTCTGGTCTCTAGATTTAAGAAAAGAGGACATACCCACAACAAGCTCTTGGCACTAATGCTCAATGCATTTTTCTCCCAACAGAGCCGACTCTCGTCGGTACTCCCCTTTTCTCTTTTAATTGGCTCAGTGCGGCGTCACCGCGACATTTTCTGATTAATCGCTCGCTCAAGATCGGAAATTTTACGCACAACCTCCTTAGATATTGGCTCTATTTGTTCAAACGCTCTATTGGCGTCTTCGTGTTGACCTTGGTCTATCAATTCGAGTACATCCTTAATCACACCATGGAGTTTCGCGTGAGGTGGCTCTAGAGCTTTGAATGTGGCCTCAGTACCATAAAGGCTTTTTCCTTCTCCGTAGTACCATTTGCCCAATGCACAGAAATGATGGTCACAGGCGACTTTTTTGTCTAATGCTTGATGATCACCATTCAAATAAGAACGAACCTTGGTTTTCCAAGCTAAATGGGCGTTTTTAATATCAGTGAAATCAATCCGTTTAACACCACTCAGTTTGAAGTCTGCTAACTGCTCTCTTAGTTCTAAGGCTTGCTGGCTCAAAGCTTTGGCTTTGTTCTGCAGATGGAGGGCACTCTCTTCAGTGTCGACACTTTTTTCGCTGATGACTTCTACCGACTTGTTCATATCTTGAACGACTGTAGATTGCTCTTCCGAGGCCGCCGCTATTTGCGTGCTCATATCATTGACATGGCTGACTTGATGAATAATCTCGGAGAAGGTTTCTCTGGCTTTAGAAACACCTTCGTAGGCATTCTGAGCAAGAGTGTTGTTTTCGGAAATTCTTGTCGATGAGGCCTGAACGCCTTTCTGTAGGCTCTCTAGCATCGAATTAATGTCCTCTGTCGCGGTTTGTGTTCTCTGTGCCAAACTGCGCACCTCATCCGCCACGACAGCAAAACCACGACCTTGCTCACCCGCACGAGCTGCCTCTATTGCAGCATTCAATGCCAGTAGGTTGGTTTGCTCTGCAATCTCACTTATCGTTTTGGTTACTTGCCCTATACTTTGGCTCTGTTCTGACACGTGTGCTATCTGAGTAATGGTTGCATCTAGCTCAACCAAGAAGTTGGAAAGCTTCTCTAAACCTTGCTCTATAAGTTCGTCACCAGCCTGAACATTTTTTTGCGTTTCGAGTGCAGTGTGCGAGGTTTGGATCGTATTTTCCGTTACTTGTTGCACGGTGGCCGCCATTTGTGTCATTGCACTGGCGATTTGAGAAGTGTGGGATGACTGTGAGGCCATCATCTGCTGCATGTGGAAACTGTCCGACGACACCTTATCTGAGTCTTCGACAACTTTTTGTGACGCCCCAACGACTTGGCTAAGAATCGCTTTATAGCGTGCTTGCAGCATTTTGACTGATTGGTTTAGACTGCCGATCTCGTCTTGTCTGGACAGGTTGATTTTCGTAGACAGATCGCCTTGAGACATCTTTTTGATCAGCGCTTCGGTCTCTTTCACTGACGTTAAGATGCGTTGTCGTACAACAAACCAATTGAGGCCAGCAATAACCGTTAAAATCACCGCGGCCAAAGCGTTGGTCAGCTGGTCAGAGAAGAAAGATTGGCCCGCAAAAATTGCCCCACCGAGCATCAAAATCAGATGAGTAAGTGAGAAAAACTGGTTGAATGTCACTCGCTCTAGCAGTGTTGGCCCAGGAAGTTCAAGAGAGGCGTTACTGCGCATTTTTTTGTATAAGGCTTCCGCATCAGCCACCTGTTGTTTGGATGGTTGTGAACGGACCGACTGTATGCCGACCAACTGACCATTTTTCATTATCGGGGAAACGAAAGCATCGACCCAGTAATGATCCCCATTTTTACAACGATTTTTGACGGTGCCCCGCCAAATTTTACCCGCTCGGATTGTGCTCCATAAGCTTTTAAACGCGGCTGGCGGCATATCTGGATGCCTGACAATATTATGGTCTTTCCCTGTCAGCTCTTCTCGTGAAAAACCACTAATGGACACAAAGTCATCATTGACAAACTTTATTTTTCCCTGAATATCGGTGACCGAAACCAAATCGTTTTTGTCATCAAAGAACACTTCCCTCTGAGTAACGGGTCCATTGTCTTTCATAGTGCTTTCTCCAACGCCTCTACTGTTGAAAGCCAACGACAATATTTTTAATAATTTTTTATCAGAATAGCTCAAATACTATGCATGGGGTAGATGGACTTTAGTATAAGAAAAACCCATTATTTGCAGCGTCAGGCTGGTTGTCACACAGCATAAACCCGTCGGCTTAGTCAAGTACAAGTTAACATCACAAGGTGTGTTTTATTGCATATACTGTTAGTGGGAACGAAAGCACGAGGCGAGCAAGGAGAACACTATGTACTTAGTCAGGTTGGTTTACGCAAGCACAATAACAAAAGGGATTACCGAATCGGATATTCAAAATATTCTAGATGTAGCGAGAAAAAACAACGCGCTAGTCGATGTGACGGGTTTACTGTTATTTAATCGCAATTACTTTTTGCAGTGCCTCGAGGGTTCAAGAGCTCAGGTAAACAAGATTTATCATCAAATTCTTAATGATCAGCGACATGAAGATATTTTGTTGCTCGATTACAGCGAGATCTTCGAGCGAGAATTCGGTGACTGGAGTATGGGCTATATTCCCGAAATGAACCTGACCACACCGATCAACCTTAAATACTCGGTTCAAGCGAAATTTGACCCTTACGGTATGTCTGGTGGTAGTGCGCATAAGTTACTACTCAGCCTGCGCAATGTAGTGACCCTTGTTTAGCCAATAAACAGCAAAAAGCAGCCTTAAATGGCTGCTTTTTTTAGCCTCGATAACCGAGTTTAACCTTGCCATCGGAATCAAACCATAAAGATTCTTTGCGTCGACGACCGATTAAAATCGGGCCATCATCGTAGAACAAGAAATTTTTCCAATGTTTCTTAAAAATACTCCATTTAGTCTCGATGACGTTGTATTTTTCGTAGCAAAAATAGACCGTGACGTCGTCCTGCCAATCAATAAACTCGGCAACGCCTTCTGGCAACACGTCTTCGTCGGCTTCCCAAGCCGCCATCCAATCAAGACTTTCTTTCCAGTTGGATTCTTTCATTGGCCAGTCACTTGAACTCAGGCGTTCTGCATCTGGGCTTTGAGTACTGATGTTCTCTTTCCATAACTGAGCAGCACGCGCCTGTGTCATCGGCTTGATCTGCTCAAGATCTTGCTCTGGTACGGGCATAGATTGGTGAGTGAAAATCCATTTTCTTTGGTATTCATCCAAAGTGAGATACGACATTCATTTTCCTCGTAGTATGGCCTGTTCAGGCTTTAAGCCATCCTTTTTGAGTGGCTTCTTCAATGACTTGCTGAGCCTTCCCCCATAAAGCTTGCGAGCCATATTCTATTTTCTGGTTTACCGTCAGCGCTTGCTCACGAGTCACGCCATGCTCTAGCCAACTCTGACCGTTATTGTGATAATTAAGTAACATTGGGATTATCCTGTCCAGAGCTTTACCAAACTTAGCATCAGCTGACTCAGCTCGCTCAAACTCAAGCCATAGTTCAAGAAGCTCCTGCCCTTGATCATTAGGAAGCAAAGCAAACAATCGCTGTGCAGCGACAAGCTCTTTCTCCGCCTGTACTTTTGAGGCCGCTGTGTCGTACACGAATGTATCGCCAGCATCAATTTCAACAATATCGTGCAGCAGTAGCATCTTCACAACACGAGCAATATTAACAGGCTCGTTAGCGTGTTCTTCCATTAATATCGCCATTAGAGCAACATGCCAGCTGTGTTCTGCGCTATTTTCAAGACGACCTTGAGCACTTTTGACACGGGTTCTTCGCAAAACGGATTTCAGTTGGTCTAGCTCCATCACCAAAGCCAGTTGTTTCTCTAATCTATCCATGGTCAGTTTTTTATCCAGTTGGGGTTAAGCAATGACGTCAGGTTGTGGTCTTCCCACTTCCCATCAATCAGCAGATAATCTTTGGCGAATCCTTCCCTTTGGAATCCAAGACGCTCAAGCACGGCTTCACTGCGATGATTTCGTGGCATGTAGCCCGCCATAATTCGATGGATGTTTTGGATAGTAAACATATAGCGAACGGCCATCTTCAAAGCTCGCGTCATCACACCCCGCCCCTGTGCAGTTTTACCAAGTGAATAGCCAAGGTTACAGGCGTGAAAAGGGAATCGAGAAATATTGCTAAACGAAACCGTACCCAACATTTCGTTCGTTTCACTATCAATGATGAGCAAGTAGTAACCTAAACCCATACGGTGAAGCTCGTTCAACTTAATCAAACGCTGTGTCCAGCCAAACTCTGAGAAGAAAGCCTCTTCCCGTCTGGGTTCCCACTGCTTGAGGTGTTCTCGATTAGCAATAAAGTAATCAGAGATCAACTGACCGTCGGTAGGTTCCGCGGTGCGCAGAATAATACCTTCATCCTGCTCAAACACCTGTTGAGGAGTACTGATTCGTTCCATCTAGTTTTTTCTTATTCCGTATTCACGTAGTTTGTTAGCCACTGAGGTGTGGGAAACGTTGAGGCGTTTGGCCAATTTTCGGCTTGACGGGAACGACTGATAAAGGCGTTCCAGAACCTGAGACTCATAATCTTTCATGATTTCATCTAGTGAACCATCTAGATTAATGGTCGCCCCACTTGTGGAAGGAGTGTCGAGTTGCGGCAAATGAAATAGATCGACAGTCAACGTCTCTGTATCTAGCTCAGTTAACGCTCTCAACACCATATTCTCTAACTGTCGCATGTTCCCTGGCCACTGATAGTTAACCAACTGAGCAACTAAGGTTTCATCAATATTGGGCTTCTTGATACCGAGTTGTTTAACATATTTGACGACAAACAGTTCGAGAAGCGGGCCAATATCATTTGAGCGCTCTCGTAGTGCAGGAATATTAAGTGTTAAAACATTCAAGCGGTAAAAAAGATCTTCACGGAACGATTTAGACTCCGCGAGATCAGCAAGGTTATGACGAGTAGAAGCGATCACTCGAACATCGACATGAATTTCTTGCTCAGCCCCTACGCGACGGAAAGTGCCATCTTGGAGTAAGCGTAATAACTTAATCTGTAGATGAGGGCTCATTTCGCCAATTTCATCTAAGAAAACCGTGCCGCCATCCGCTTGTTCAAAAATGCCCTTATGACCCTGTTCATGGTTGAACGAGCCCGGGGCATGACCAAACAGCTCAGTTTCGGCCACATCATCGGGCATTGAAGCACAACTCAGAACAAGGAATGGTGAAGCCGCTCGATGGGAACGATTATGACACGCTCTGGCCAGCATCTCTTTCCCTGTGCCCGTCTCTCCTTGAATCAGCAATGGCTGCTCAAGCATCGACAGTTTTTTCGCTTGGCTCATTAGTGCCTTGTGCCGATTGGATATGCCGACAAAATGTTCAAAGCCGAGATTGTTGTGCAGGGGTAATGAATCTTCTAAGACCGACTTTTCTTGCGTAGAGCGGATGATCATCACTGTACTGGCCAAGATCGATTCGTTGGATTCATCAGTGATGTAAACTGGCATGATCTCCATGCTGTAGTCGAGACCGCCAATAACAATGTTTTCTCGCTGACGGGTGATCTTCCCCTCAGCCCACTTAGAAAAATTAAAGCTGGGTAGCAGAGTGCTGATTTGGTGACCAATCATCTCCTGTTCTTCACACCTGAACAAGCCTAAAGCCGCGTGGTTCGCCATATCAACATTGCCTTTCAAATCAATCGCCAATACTGGCTCAGGCAAGTTATTAAGCAGAGAGATAAGTTCTGTATTGTGCCTTTCCATCGGCATGAACTGAATTTTACGAACGTCTCTCACACCTGAAATTCGACGTATCTCGGCCATAAGTTCACTGAAAGTATCGAAATCGATATCAGGACAGTTGAGGTAGATAATACCTATGGTGTCGATTTCGATCCCTCGCAAATCAATATTTTTAGAAGCCAGAATATCGAGTAGCTCACGGGTGAGCCCTAATCTGTCTTCACATATCACTTCTAAACGCACTGATTAAATCCCTAGTCTTAGGTGTCAGGAAAAGTTGACAGTAGTTTCCCTTAAGCCTAGATCCTCGTCAAGCAAACCAGCATTACTTGCTTCACATTCACACTATTTGATTGTTATAGAGGCGATTTTTTCTACAATCTGCTTTCTTATCGCACCTAAACTAACTTTTCTTTCCTGATGCCAAGGTATAGGCCTAAGTAATGTCATCGCTTTGATTCCTAGCCTTGCGGTCAGTATACCAACCCCAAGCCCTTGCCCTGCTCTCGCGGATACTTTCCCCGCAAGATCCATCGACATTAAATCCATACTGGCATCTATCGCCAGTTCACTTGCCCCTGCCGCGGCCATGTTGATCAATGTTGCTTTGAAAAGCTTCAATCTAGACCAGTATCCGAGCTCTACACCGTAAACATCGGCGAGACTGTCGATCATTTTGAAATTGCGCCATGCGACCAGCAACATATCAACAATGGCCAGTGGGCTAATTGCCACCAAAGCGGCAGATTCCGTCGCGTACTGAGTGACGATTTTGCTCGCTTTCTTGTCTTGTTCACTCACGACCATCGCGTCATACATGTCGAGTACTTCGGAGTCGCTGTGAGAAGCATTAACACTGTGTGCCCAGCGGTCATAGCTTGGTGATTCTGGCTTAATGCCGCTTTGCTTAGCGATAGCTTCACAAAAAGCTTTTCCGCGACCGACACTATTACCAGCAATTAGCGCTTCACTCTGTTCTTGAACCGAAAAGTGATGACGTAACGTCTTAAGCTTCCATAGTTCCTTACCCATTGCTCCTATGCCTAGCGCCGCCAGTGTCGACATAAAACCAGCCCAGCCAAGCGCTAACCAATCTGCATTTTGAACAGACACCATAATACTGTCGATGGCTTGCCAGCCGACTAAGCCAGAAAAACCCGTAAGTAGACCACTCGCTAGCCATCGACGCCCGGTTTTAGGTCGAATTACCTGTGCTAGGTTTTCCTCAGCCCCACTCAACGTTTCTTCAGAGCTGATTGCCGCTGGTATGAACGTTTCTCGTTCTTCGAACTGCATTTGCGAGGTCAGGTCTGGCTCGCTACCCAAAGGTTCTTGATCCAATGTTTGGTTGAAGACTTGTTTTTGCTTCAGCTTTGGGTCTTGATAATCGGTCATTTCAGCTTGTCTCCAATCAGGTATTCCAGCGCTTTATCGAGACGAATATGAGGAATAGGATCATCTTCCGAGCTAGAAAGTGGCCGAAAGCCAATAAATTCGAATCCCTCGTTTTGCCAAAAACGCTTGTGAGGTAGTTTTTGCGGAACCTCTCCCGGAAATATTGTCATGGGTTGTCCCTCAAGGTTTATTCCTTGTATAGCAGGAACGGATTCAGTACCACGGTTGATGAAACCTGTTTTGGTTGCCTGAATAGACGCCATAGAGATACAGCTCATCTCGATGTTTTCATAGGACGCCGTTTGCCAAGAGGGATGAACCATCTGTTGCAGCAGAGAAACAAGGTTGGGATGCTGCTCTGGAGTAACATGGTCGGCCTTAGTCGCCGCAAACAATATCTTGTCGATTCTCGGCGCAAATAATCTCTTTAGTATATTGCTTCGGCCATAGCGGAAGCTATGCATGATCTGTTCAATGGCATGGCGCATGTCGTGGAACGATTCGTAACCAGCGTTTAAAGGTTGTAGGCAGTCGACCAAAACGATTTGACGGTCAAACGTCGAGAAGTGATGCTTGTAAAACGCTTTCACGACTTTTTGTTGATATTCCTGATAGCGCGCTTCGAGCATGGCTAAATTGGAGTCCTTACTCACTTTACTCTCTGTATCAAAGCGGCACGGGAAAAACTGCAACACTGGCGCACCTTCCAGCTCACCTGGTAAAACAAACCTACCAGGCTGAACCCAGTGCAACCCCGTCGCCTTGCAATTGTGTAAATACTGAGTGTAACTCTGTGCGATCGCTTCAAGCTCTCTTTCATTGACGTCACCAGTCAGGTCTAGTTGTTCGAGTTTAGCTAACCAGTCTTGTGCCAGCTCCCCACGTTGACCTTTAAGTGCGTTGAATTGTGTCTGTGACCATTGGTGAAAGCTCATGTCCAGTAACGGTAGATCGAGCAACCATTCACCAGGATAGTCAATAATATCGATGTGTAACCTTGATGTGCTGCTAAACAGCTTTTTAGATTTTCTCGTCGATTTGTATTTCACAGCAAGACGAATTTCGCTGACATCGCGCGTCGGCTCGGGCCATGTTGGCGGCTCAGAGAATACGTCTTCCATCGCTTCATCATACGCAAAGCGCGGTACCATCATATTGGCTTGAGGTTCTCGCTTTGCACCCACGATACGTTTATCGCGAGCCGATGCCAATAGAGGTAGGTTGTCATGAGTGGAAGTGTGTAATAGTTGATTGACGAGTGAACTAATAAACGCTGTTTTACCAGCGCGTGATAACCCCGTCACGGCTACCCGCACATGGGAATCAACACTTCGATTTATAAAATCATTCACTTCCTGAGTTATGTTCTTCATTGACCGTCTCTTTGCTTGGAACACACATTCATCCTAATCATTGTAATCTTAATGAAAGATGAAT
Source organism: Vibrio neptunius (assembly GCF_000967495.1). Taxonomy (GTDB): domain Bacteria; phylum Pseudomonadota; class Gammaproteobacteria; order Enterobacterales; family Vibrionaceae; genus Vibrio; species Vibrio neptunius. Next base: position 9,165 of record NZ_JXXU01000011.1, read on the forward strand.
AAAAAAGCCTCTGATAAAAATCAGAGGCTTAGATGCTTTAAACGTGGGCAAACGCACCAGATAGCGTTAGTCATCTTCTATCAGCTTGTAGATCACAAACAAAGCGATTTCCAATAGAACCAATAAAGCACAAGTCATGATGACGTACTTTTGATCAAAAATGCTAATCCCATTAAGGAATAAATCGTAGCCGAGCAACGTACCGACCACTACGGCAATAATCAGTTGTAGGATTTGAACAAATCGTGGCATGAATGCTCCTTGAGTTCTTTAACGCGAAAAATCTGATAAAAAGGTGCGGCATACCGCACCTTTATCCACTGTTTACCCTTTCATTCAGTGGTTTCTCACCCGTTCTATGATTGAGACTCCATTTCCTGAATTTTTACTTTCCAAGTATCTGGGCCGATCTGGTGAGCATTAGCCCCCGTTGAATCCACAGCAACCGTGACTGGCATATCTTCCACTTCGAATTCGTAAATCGCTTCCATGCCCAAGTCTTCAAACGCCACAACACGCGCTTTCTTGATGGCTTTTGCCACCAAGTAGGCAGCACCACCGACAGCCATTAGATAAACCGCTTTATGCTTTTTGATGGATTCCACGGTCGCTGGGCCACGCTCTGCTTTACCAATCATGCCCATAATGCCTGTTTCTTCGAGCATCATGTCGGTGAATTTATCCATACGAGTTGAGGTCGTCGGGCCTGCTGGACCCACAGCCTCATCGCCCACAGCATCAACTGGGCCAACGTAGTAAATGAACTTGCCTTTAAGGTCAACGCCCGGTGGCAAACCTTCACCATTTTGCAGCATTGTCTGGATACGTTTATGCGCCGCATCACGCCCCGTCAAGATCTTTCCTGATAACAGTACCGTTTCGCCAGTCTTCCACTCTTCAACGTCTTTTTGCGTGACGTCATCAAGGTTGACACGACGGGTATTGGCTCCTGCTTCCCAAGTGATATCTGGCCACTCTTCAAGCTTAGGTGGCGTCAAGTCCGCTGGACCTGAACCATCTAAGGTAAAATGCACGTGGCGCGTTGCAGCACAGTTGGGAATCAAACACACTGGCTTGGATGCCGCATGCGTCGGCGCTGTCTTGATTTTCACATCCACGACGGTGGTTAAACCACCTAGACCTTGAGCACCAATGCCCAGTTTGTTAACACGGTTGAAAATGTCGAGACGTAGCTCTTCTTCTGCGTTTTCAGGACCACGCTCAATCAACTCTTGAATGTCGATGTGCTCCATCAGAGATTCTTTTGCCAGTACTGCTGCTTTTTCAGCTGTACCGCCAATACCTATGCCTAGCATTCCCGGAGGGCACCAACCCGCCCCCATTGTCGGCAGTGTTTTTTCAACCCATTCAGCCACATCATCAGACGGATTAAGCATGACCATCTTGGTCTTATTTTCAGAACCGCCGCCTTTGGCAGCGATTTGTATCTCAACCGTATTGCCCGGCACCATGTTGATGTGAACAACCGCAGGCGTGTTGTCCTTGGTATTGATTCGCTTACCTGCTGGGTCGAGCAAAACAGACGCTCGTAGAGGGTTATCAGGGTTTGTGTATGCCTGACGAACACCTTCATCGACCATTTGCTGAACCGTCATATCGGTAGAGTCCCACTGGACTTCCATACCGATATTGACAAAGCAGGTAACGATGCCTGTGTCCTGACAGATTGGCCGGTGACCTTCTGCAGACATACGCGAGTTGATAAGAATCTGAGCAATCGCGTCTTTCGCCGCTTGGCTCTCTTCTTTGTGATAGGCTTCTTCAAGGGCTTGAACAAAGTCTAGAGGGTGATAGTAAGAAATATACTGAAGTGCATCAGCGACACTGCTGATCACATCTTGCTTGCGAATTACCGTCATTGCATGCCTCGTTATAGTTATGCTTCCTTTAACACCGCCGTATAGACGCCAGTTTATATTCTTGCTTTTAACCACAAGTTTAGAAGACTGACACCACCTTTTTATTATAAAACGTCACTGTAGCGGCGATAGTTGGCAATATGATACTCTTGGTTTCCCTCTCTTGCTATGCAGTGAACGATCTCTTTGTCACAAATTAAACAAATGAATAACAGCACACTAAATTGCTTAGAAATCAAACCGATTAACTACCATCCAGAGCTTTCAAAACGTCTTTTTAGCCGAATTGAAGACAAACCGTGGTCGATGTTGTTACGTTCTGCATCCGATAACCACATAGATAGCCGATTTGATATTTTAGTTGCTGATCCCATCGTTAAACTCACCACCTGTGGCGAATTAACGAAGATCGTTAACCCCGCTGGGCAATTTGAATCCGGTCAAGACCCTTTTACACTCTTAGAGCAACAACAGAACCAATGGCTGCCCAACCAAGAATACAAAGGTGATTTGCCATTTATTGGTGGAGCACTAGGCTACTTTGCCTACGATTTAGGTCGCAGAGTAGAAAAACTTCCCAAAATGGCTGAGCGAGATCTCTCATCGCCAGATATGGCGGTAGGTATCTATGAGTGGGCAGTGGTGGTTGATCATAAAGAGAAACAAGCGTTCGTCGTCGGCGAGAACGTTGAACGTCATTATCATTGGCTCGAGTCGCAAACCAATCAAGGCTCGCAGGGCTTTTCTCTATGCAGTCCTTGGCAATCCAACATGTCAAAGCAAGCGTATCGCGATCGCTTTCATCAAGTCCAAGAGTATTTGCGCTCGGGAGACTGCTATCAGATTAACCTGGCTCAGAGGTTTAGTGCTCAATACTCAGGTAGTGAGTGGCATGCGTATCAGAAGCTCGAATCAGTCAATAAAGGGCCTTTTTCCGCCTTTGTCCGTACTGAATGCAGCGCAATCCTGAGTGTTTCACCTGAACGCTTTTTGCAAGTACACGACCGTCTAATTGAAACAAAGCCCATCAAAGGCACTCGGCCTAGGTATCAAGACGCTGAATTAGATTCCGCTTCTGCAAAGGCACTGGCGATGGCAGAGAAAGATCAAGCGGAAAATCTGATGATCGTCGACTTGCTGAGAAATGATGTGGGACGGGTTGCAAAACCTGGTTCAGTACATGTTCCCAAACTGTTCGATATTGAGAGTTTTCCAGCCGTGCATCACCTAGTGAGTACAATAAGAGCTGAGTTAGATATTCAATACTCACCTGCAGATCTGCTGCGTGCTAGCTTTCCTGGGGGGTCAATCACAGGCGCTCCTAAAATTCGAGCCATGGAGATCATCGAAGAACTGGAGCCACATTGCCGCAGCGCCTACTGTGGTAGCATCGGCTACATAAGCCGCCATGGTTCGATGGATACGAGTATTACTATCCGAACACTGATCGCTGAGGGCCATCAAATTCATGTCTGGGCAGGTGGCGGCTTGGTCGCCGACAGTGACAGTGAAGCAGAATATCAAGAAACATTAGACAAGCTGTGCAGAATTCTGCCCGTGCTCGAGAATTAAGCCCACTTTTCGAGCATGAGTTTTAGGTCTTTTGCCGTGTACGGTTTGGTTAAAATGTCATTCATGCCGCTTTGAATACATCTTTCACGCTCTTCCAGCGTTGTCCCAGCCGTTAAAGCTATGATAGGCAGTTCGAATTCTTGTTCACGTAAGTAACTGGTGGCTTCAAAACCGTCCATCTCTGGCATTCGACAATCCATAAAAATGAGATCATATCGGCTTCCAGATGCGGCTTTGATGGCTTCCACACCATTGTTAGCGATATCAGGCGTGATCGACAGCTTTTTCAACATTTGATTGATAATAACTTGATTCATGCGGATATCGTCCACCACCAAGATAGACAAATTTTCCAGCGGCTTTGTCGCCTTATTCTCCGTACTTTCACTCTGCAACGCTTGAGTGGCGACTTTAAGCGGAATAGATAGCTTAAACTCCGTGCCTACACCTTTTTGGCTGGTAAAACCGATTTCTCCTTTCATCAGATCGATGAGGTTTTTGCAGATTGCCAAACCCAAACCTGTTCCCTCAAAATGACGTTTAGCGGTTCTGTCGGCCTGCACAAAAGGATCAAAAAGAATCGCTTTTGCTTCTTCTGCTATACCTATGCCCGTATCTTTCACCATGACCTTAAGGTTATCTTCTAGCCAGAACACTTTGACTTGCACTGAGCCTGCTGAAGTAAACTTGATGGCATTGCCGACGAGGTTGATCAGAATCTGGCAAATCCGGTCAAAATCCCCTATCAAAAACTCTGGTACTTCTGGCGCCGAGTCAATTGAAAAATGAATCCCTTTGTCCTGTGCTCTATTCGCAAACACCCCATCGAGCATATTGGTCAGTTCTAGCCAAGCAAAAGTCGATGGAATTAGCTCCATCATACCTGCGCTCATTTTACTAAAATCAAGAATGTCATTGATGATATGCCTCAAGAAATCACCAGTATGAGAAAGGTTGGTTAGCAAGGTACGTTGCTCTTCATCCAACGAGGTATCCGACAATAATTCAGCGCTTCCTAGCAACCCATTTAGTGGTGTTCTTAACTCATGATTTATCATGGCGACAAACTCTTTGGTCGCCCTCTCTGATTCTTCTGCTCTGGCTCTCGCCTCTTGAGTATTGGTCAGCATAATTTGTCGGCTAATGGCGCTGCAAAGCAAATCCGCAACCAAACGCATTTGGCTAACGATAAATTCAGGTTCAATATCATGATCTTCGGTGAACACTGACAACTCACCCACCACCTGATGATCGACCTCTAATGGAAGAGAGAGCCTTTCTTCTTGCCAATATGCATAAGGCTTAATTCCATCTATTGTGTCTCGCTGTTGGTAACCAAAGTGGCTATCGTGAATCGTCGAGGCAATGCCAGGGTCGAGAAAAAGCCCAGACGCTGTCAACGCGGAAGAGGAATCAAGGCGTTCAAGCAGGTTGGACAGCAAGCCATCATCTAACGTGCGACTAAGGAAAGCTCGGCCGAAGTGGATCAGAATCTCGTTTATTTGCTCTTCAAAAGCCAGTTTGTGTAAATCTTTGTGCGTTTGCCTTTTCAGTTGGGTAAGCACCAACTTTAAGTGTTCATTCGCCTCATAAAGTTCGAGACTTTTCTGCTCTAGCAACAACTCCGCTTGCTTGCGTGCAGCAATTTCTCTGGCAATTTTCCGTTCCAGCGCAGACTGATTACTCATTCATTTACCCTACGACTGCTACCTTGAACCTAACATCATTGCCGCTTTTATGATTGTTTTCCATCTCAATGTTAAGCGATTCATTAAAATGCTGAGCACACCCTTCAATCAAACCCAAGCAGACATGGGACATACAGCGGGCGCTTTTGTAATCAAAGACCATTTCTGTTTCGGTTTCAGAGATAAATTCAAAGCGTGGAGGATTGGCTTGTTGATACAGTTTTTTCACTTCGATGTGGATATAATCTTCAACCAAACGAATAAACTGAAGTGAGTTTTTACACCCTTGTAAGCTACTTCGTTCAGGCAAAGACTGATAGAGGTTTTCAAACACAGATTGGCCAAAAACACGCTGCAATTCTTCGGCAGAAATACCCGTTTGTTTGCTTAACTGAACGATAAGCTTTACCAAGTCTCTGTGATCATAGCTGCCGACTGAGGTGTAGACACCTTCATCGCCTGCATCAGAAAGAAGTTTATCAAGAGCATCGAGGCCAAACTTCTCTTCAACTAAGTCCATAAATTCTGTAAAGATAAGTCCTTTCATATATTGAGCTATCCTTAGTATATGGTGGTCTCTCAAGCATGAGTCATAAAGTATAGTTTTTCAAATAAGCATTCGGAGCTAACGTGTTGTCAGAACTCAATAAAAACCTATTAATTCAAAAGTTCCAGTTACAGCAAACCGTCGATTATCACCATGAAGCTTTGAAACGAGTTGCACACATTCATCATGAATCATTACGTAAAGCCTCAGTACTTATAGGGTTTGTAGAAAGGGGGAACGGGCTAAATATCATTTTCACCAAACGCGCAAAGCACCTAAAACATCACCCCGGGCAAGTCAGTTTTCCCGGTGGTAAATATGAAGATTGGGACCACTCATTGGCGGATACTGCATTAAGAGAGACTTACGAAGAAATTGGTATCAAACACCGACAAATTGCCATTTTTGGCCAGATGCCAGAACTCATCACCATCAGTAAGTTTACGGTGACCCCCTTTCTCGCCTTCGTATCCCCTGATTACCAAGCAAACATTGACGCCAATGAAGTGGACGAAGTGTTCGAAGTACCCGCTGAAATCGTGCTCGACAAACGTCACTTGCATAGCGAACGCTTCCAGTTTCGTAACCATTCACACCGTGTGTTTGGCCTGTCCTACGAAAAGCACTTTATTTGGGGGATGACAGCACAAATTATCCACGCCATGCAAAACCATATCATGCCGCAACATTAACATTTATTGGTATTGTTCGACGTTTAATCACATTAGTTAAACTATTCATCAATAAGGCAAACGTTTTCTCGCGACATACATAAAACAAATTTGCAACAAGATTAGTTTTTCTAATGCATTGGATTAGCATAAATCACTAGTAGCACATCATTTTCGTGAGCAAAAACCTGTTTTTGACATATCATATTATGACTCGCATCAATTCATGATTTAGATCTATTTTTCGTGCAAGATTTTTATGCAAAATTGCACCCGACTTATTTCCTGTTCCCAAAAATGAGTATCACAAAATGAATGCTACAAAATCAGCGGTTTCGACCGCACAATCGTCTAGTAAGTTTTCTTACAAAGACTTCACCTGGTGCCTGTCACTTTTCGGTACTGCGGTAGGTGCTGGCGTACTATTTCTACCAATTAAAGCGGGAGCTGGTGGTTTCTGGCCATTAGTAATCCTTGCTCTCATCGCAGCACCAATGACTTGGTTCGCTCACAAATCCCTTGCTCGCTTCGTTCTCTCTGCGAAAAACCCTCAAGCTGATATCACTGATACAGTGGAAGAACACTTCGGTAAAAATGGCGCAAACCTTATCACTTTCGCTTACTTCTTCGCTATTTACCCTATTGTTCTTATCTATGGTGTTGGCATTACAAACACAGTAGATTCTTTCCTAGTAAACCAAATGGGCATGGAATCCATACCTCGCTGGTTGCTGTCTGGGGCACTTATTGCTGCTATGACCGCTGGCGTAGTATTTGGTAAAGAGCTCATGCTGAAAGCGACCTCTGCCATGGTTTACCCATTGGTATTGGTTCTACTGGCACTCTCTGTCTATCTGATTCCAGATTGGAATAGCTCTATGGTGGAAGTCGCACCTGACTGGTCTGCCCTTCCTTCTGTCGTATGGCTAGCAATTCCGATCATCGTATTCTCTTTCAACCACAGCCCAATTATTTCTCAGTTCACTAAAGAACAACGCCGTGTATACGGAGAAGGTGCAGTAAAGAAAACCGATACGATTACTGGCGGCGCGGCAATGATGCTGATGGGCTTCGTGATGTTCTTTGTATTTTCTGTTGTGCTGTCTCTTTCACCAGAAGAGCTTGCCATGGCGCAAGAGCAAAACATCTCGGTATTGTCTTACCTAGCGAACGTTCACGAGTCACCTCTGATCTCTTACATGGGCCCTCTAGTCGCGTTTGCGGCGATTACATCGAGCTACTTTGGTCACTTCCTAGGTGCTCATGAAGGTATGGTTGGTCTGATCAAATCTCGCTCTTCAGTACCCGTGGATCAGATTGAAAAATTCTCTTTAGTATTTATCGTTATCACCACTTGGATTGTGGCTATTGCTAACCCTAGCATCCTAGGCATGATTGAAACCATGGGCGCGCCTATGATTGCAGCAATCTTATTCCTAATGCCTGTTATTGCCATGCAACTCGTGCCAGCAATGGCGAAGTACAAAACTTCTGCGCCTGTTCAGATTTTCACAACAATCTGTGGTCTTGCGGCAATTAGTTCTGTAATCTACGGAGCACTTTAATCACGCTAGTGAATTAAGTGGTTAAATAAAAAATATAACGATAATAATAAGCCTCCCGCTCCCCGTTGGGAGGCTTTGTTTTGAGGAAATCGATATGATTAGTGTTTTTGACATCTATAAAATCGGTGTTGGTCCTTCAAGTTCACACACTGTAGGCCCAATGAAAGCGGGTAAAGAATTTATTGATGATTTACGTTCAATGGGAAAATTGCGCGACATCACTAAAATCACCGTTGACGTTTATGGATCGCTATCACTGACAGGGAAAGGTCACCACACCGATATCGCCATCATCATGGGTCTTGCAGGCAATACCCCTGAGAAAGTAGATATTGACTCTATTCCGGGTTTTATCGCTCGCGTAGAGGAAACGGAACGACTTCCTGTTGGCATGCACTGTCATACAGTATCCTTCCCGAAAGAAGGTGGAATGAACTTCCATAAAACTAACCTTGAGTTGCACGAAAATGGTATGCAGATCCATGCATGGATCGAGAACGAGAAGGTCTACTCAAAAACCTATTACTCGATCGGAGGGGGATTCATCGTCGATGAAGAGAACTTCGGCAAGGAGCAAGCAAACCCGGTTAAAGCACCTTATGAGTTCACCACGGCAGAAGAGCTGGTCAACCAATGTAAAGAAAGTGGTCTTTCCATCAGCACGCTTGTGATGAAAAACCAAGCTGCTCTTCACTCTGAGGAAGAATCTCGCACTTACTTCGCTAAGATCTGGAAAACCATGCGTGAGTGTATGGATCGCGGTATGAATACAGAAGGTATATTACCAGGTCCACTGCGTGTACCTCGTCGTGCTGCGGCTCTTCGCCAACAATTGATGACTTCGGAAAAAACGACTAACGATCCAATGGCTGTCGTCGATTGGGTCAACATGTTTGCTTTTGCAGTCAATGAAGAAAATGCTGCTGGTGGCCGAGTTGTAACGGCACCAACCAATGGTGCGTGTGGCATTATCCCTGCGGTATTAGCATACTACGACAAGTTTATTCAGACTGTTACTGAGAAAGATTACATCCGCTACTTTGCGGCTTCTGGCGCAATAGGTGGCCTATATAAACGTAACGCCTCAATTTCTGGTGCGGAAGTCGGTTGTCAGGGCGAAGTCGGTGTAGCATGCTCAATGGCAGCGGCTGGTCTTGCGGAACTAATGGGTGGAAGCCCAGAGCAAGTTTGTATGGCTGCGGAAATCGCTATGGAACACAACTTAGGTCTCACCTGTGATCCTGTCGCTGGTCAGGTGCAGGTTCCATGTATCGAGCGTAACGGTATTGCCGCCGTAAAATCGATCAACTCATCTCGTATGGCTCTGCGTCGTTCATCAGCCCCTACGGTGTCTCTGGACAAGGTTATTGAAACCATGCTAGAAACCGGTAAAGACATGAACGCCAAGTACCGCGAAACATCTCAAGGTGGTCTTGCAGTAAAAGTTATCTGCTAATGCCACACTCTACCTCTCTTCAAAGCCCGTTTTAACGGGCTTTTTTATTGCCAGTCCACTTTTTCTTACTGTTAGCTTCAATCTACTCGCATTTCTATCATCTAAGTTATAAAAAAAACTAAATCGGACACTATATCCTCACACTTAGGATATGCTCGCAATGTATCACATCTAACTTGTCTCATTATTGATAGTTTCCCGCTACATTTAATCCCAGGAGCGCCTTCACAAATGATTAGGTTTGAATTAGGAAACCAAATCTGCGTTTGTTTGTCAGACAGCAACATTTCATTAGAATTAAACCACACACGACACTCTTCTCTTTCGATCAGTCAGAATGAATACCTGATTTTAAGTATCATCTCTTGCTACGGAACGCTAAACGCGCCAATAAGTCAGCGTTGTATTGAGCGCAAGATCTCTCAATATCACAACATCACACTGCCTGAAAATGGATTTAAAAACATCGTTGCTTCTCTTCGAAAAAAATTCAAACAACTGACCAAGTCACATCTGAACTCTCGTAAAAACATCATTGAAAACATCCACAGAGTCGGTTATTTCGTCCCGTTTAAAAGCCATGACAATCAACAAAATGGGGCTCAACAACAAGCCAAGCTCAATAAAACATCCAAGTCCGCTATGCGTCACGCTATCGCGTTTTGTCTGACAGATAAGAAGCTCTATGTCGATTTGGGGCTGACCTTGGCCATAGCCAGTTTTATATTCTTTGCCACATGCTATTACGCAATCAATAGCATTTTACATCAGGGATACTTTGGTAATGTTGAAGACTTTACCGATTCCCTCTCCGAACAATCTTGTTTCTCGGACCCGAATACACTGCAGTCGCTTTTTGATAATGTTGAACTGATTGAATCAAGTATGATGATAGATAAGTTCAATACCTACTGCCTTGTCACTGCCGAATCCGTGATGCCCATCAATCATGACCAATATGATGACTGGTTCAAAAATGGCAATTACACCACTCAAACTCTGGAGAAAAATAACACCAAGATAACGGTGCGAGTTAAGAATATTAACTTATACCGTTCCATTGAGAACTACATTTCTAGTACTTTCCTAAAAGGTATGAAGGTTTGCACCAATACGGGTAATTCTTTTGATATAGGCAGTACGGAAGGAAAGGTGTTTGTTTCCAAAGAGCAAAGCGATGGATTCAAAGAGTTTTTCTACGTTTCAAATCCATTTAAAAATATCTTGCTCTTCACAGCGTTGCTTGCTGTAACGATGCGATACAAACGCTTACTCGCAGTCATTCAATATTTTTGGGCAATTCGCCGTTTAAATCTCAAACTTGAGCCTATTTATGACACCACCTGTCATCAGAATATTCACTACGAAGCTTTATCACGCTTTAGTGTTAAAAACACTCAACAGTTCATTGAAACCCTCATCGCCAACAAGCTGCTATTACTGCATACCTTGTTAGTTATCCGCATTATATATAGCGATAGTAAGTCTCTTATTGCACCATTAAGTATCAACGTATGTCCTTCTCTGTTAAGCGGTAAACACTTCTCCGTGCTTTATTGGGAGCTCAAGCAATATGATTGCAATCATCTGACAATTGAAATCACTGAAAATGCCTCTATGTACTATACACAAGAGATCTATCGGAATATCACTAGACTAAAAACACTCGGGTGCTCCATCAGCATTGATGATTTCGGTACCGGTAACAACAACGTTGAACTTATTGGTAAGATAAAGCCCGACTACCTTAAGATTGATCGCGAGTTTGTTCTCGGCCTAAAAAAGGACATCAAGCGTATCGAAACATTGAGACAGCTAATTGCGATTGGTAGAGCCAATCAGTGCAAGGTTATTGTTGAAGGGGTTGAAACTGCCGACTGTGCGCATTTACTGACCACCTTGGGTGCCCACATCCATCAAGGTTTCTACTATTCATTAAGTTAAAAAAGGCGGGAGACCCGCCTTTTATTTAGATAACTTGGGAAACAAGCAAGAAGCCACCAAAAAACAAAGAAAACATCAACATTATACTTCCACCTTCTGCGGTGTATCGCGTCGTCTCTGCATTGGCAAGCCTTATCTTGTATACCATAGCAAGTGGTACAAACACTGCCAAAAACACCAGAATGATCCCAGCGTAGCTCAACACTGCCAAAAACTTGTCTGCAGCCAACAAGGCTCCTGCAAGTGGCAAAATGAACGTAATCACGTAGGTGACAAGATGGTTCTGCCGGAACATATCACGGTTTTGATTGAATAAAGACATGGCCACACCAAAGAACGACGTCAATAGCGCCAACCCTGTAAACACCGATAGAATAGTACCAATCCAAGGCGAGTGATGTTCAAAGGCTTGGATAAGCTCTGACACATTGGAGAACTCGCCTAGCTGTTCGGGTTGTAAGTTACCGACAACAGCAAACAACCAGCATAAGTAGCAGAGCAAGGGAATCACTGAACCAACAATCACCATGTTTCGTAATTGGTGATCGGTCGCTTCATGGTTGTAAGAGACGAGAGAAGGTATAACAACCATAAACCCGAAGCTAGTAAACAGTACAGCACTGGTTTTGAACAGGGCTAAATGATCATGATTCATCACCTGAGTGATGTTAGCGAAACGAAAGTCTGGCAGTAGCAGAGCCAAACTCAAACTTAGACTAGCAATCATGATGAAAAACAGTGAGCGGTTGAGTTTGTCAATAACACCTGTACCACAGGCGATAACCGCACCAGCAATAAGCGTGAAGAGAATTTGAGTCTGGCTAGCAGAGAGTTCAATACCTATTTCTCTGGTAAACTGACCTAAGAGGTCTGCCGCACCAAGAATGTAAGCCATTAGCAAACAAATCAATAAAGCGTATAGCAGCAGGTTCGTTACTAACTGCCCCACTTTTCCTAGTGTCTGACGAGCCACAGAGTTAAGGCCCAAACCACCGCCTGCCTTTAACGTCGCTTCGAGTAACAACAAAGCCGCGTAAGTTGTCCCAAAGCAGATAAAAATCATTAATAATGATCCATACCACAAACCAAATTGTGCTAGAACCATTGGAATGGCTAGCATGCCAGCACCGAGTGCAGTACCGGAAATAATCAGGGAGCTACCCAGAAGTTTAGTATTCATAATTGTCGTATCTGTTTTAATAAATAAAAGATTGAGATGTGCGCGTGCCTAGCGCGGGGCCAAGAATCAAAAACGATACGAATAGCGGGCTTTATAGAAAAAAAGGCTTAGGAAAGAGTGGCGCAGAGAAAAAACGCAGTTGAACATGGAGAGGGGAACGAGTGACGTCGATAAAACGTGTGGCGAACCTTCTGTCGGTTCGATGATCGGGGTTGTAATTTTGAAGATCATTGAGGTGTCCGATTAAGTGAGACAGTCCTTTAAAACAAAGCAGCAATTCCTCTGCTACCTACTCTTCAGCATGAAGAGAATAAACATCTTAAACATTGACGATAGGATTGCAATCTCCCCAAGAGAGAAAATGCGCTATTCACTGACAAAAACACAGAATACGCTTTAAAGCTGGCGGATGAGTATCAAAAAAGCGAAGCTCTGTGCTTCGCTTCTTTTCAAACATATAGGTATGTTATTCGCCTGCGTAAATGCAACCTGCGGTACACGTCTCTTTAATTTCAACTTTGCTCAGTAGTGGCAAGGTTGGCTTCACTTTCTGCCAAATCCATTTCGCCAGTACTTCGCTGGTCGGATTCTCTAAACCTTCAATATCATTGAGGTAGTAGTGGTCAAGTTGATCATAAATAGGTTTAAACGCGGCTTTGATTTCCGCAAAGTCGACAACCCACCCGGTATGAGGATCAACTTCGCCTTCTACATATAGACGAACTAAGAAAGAGTGGCCATGCAGTCGACCGCACTTATGCCCTTCCGGTACATGTGGAAGGTGATGTGCCGCTTCAAACATAAACTCTTTGTATAATTCAGTTTTCATTTTGGATCTCAGGCATTACAAAAAGACAGGCAATACTAAGGAAATAGTGTAGTAGTGACAAGGTGCACTCAGCGATTAATAAAATTATTTATAAGATGGTGAATTCTCAATTTTTGTAGCACGCCGAAAAAATGTCGCTACGTCAAAGTTTTGATTACATAAGCCCCACATCACATTTACATAATCCACACATTGTGTAGGGTCACAATAACCATGTACATCCATTGAGTGAATGTGCATATAAGTCATTATATTTGACGTCTATTCCAATTCTAACAATTAAGCAGTTGTAAATGAGCTCAACCATTACTACCAAGTTGCTGGCAACCCTAGTCACCGTGTTCTCTCTGGTACTGGCTTCCTCCACCGCCTATCAGTATTGGCAACAAAAAGAGCTGATGAATTCCGTTCTCAGCGAACAGTTACACGACAAAGCCAGTAACTACTTCGACAGCCTCAATATGATGATGCTAACCGGAACCATGGCGCAAAAAGAAACACTTCGCCAAAAAGCCTTAGCTCAGGATGGTATCGAGCAGGTCAAAGTCCTTCGTGCTGACGCAGTCAGTAAGCTGTATGGCCCAGGCCAACCAAACCAAGCACCTGAAGACGAGATTGATCAACGTGCTCTCAGTGGCGAACTAGTTATCGAGCCCATTTCTGCCGCATGGGGTAATGGTTTAGTTGTCGCTTTACCTATGAAGGCCAGTGAAAACTATCGTGGTACCAATTGTGTCTCTTGTCACATGGCCCCAGAAGGCGAGGTACTCGGTGCTATTCGCCTAGAGTACAACTTATCTCACGTCAATAGTATGATCAGCCAGCGCACAATGATCGCCGTAACCATTATGGCAACATTTGGCTTCATCGGCTTTTTGTTGACTCTGTTCCTGATCCGTAAATTCATTGTTCGTCCTATCCAGAAAACATCACGTTACATGCAGAGTGTGAGTGAAAGTAAAGATCTCTCGAAACGGATTGAGCATAATAACAAGGATGAAATTGGCCAGCTGTCTATGGCGATCAACTCGTTTATGGATACTGTGAGTCACAGTTTAGAGAGAGTACAAGAAACCTCCCACCATCTGACCCATTCAGCAACGGGACTCACAGATGTTGCTCGAGTCACAGACCAAGCTGCGCATAATCAGCAAAATGAAACCTCGGATGTCCAAACCAGCATCGAGCAAATGCAGTCCCAGCAGGTACAAGTTGAGCGAGCCACTGATGATGCCTCTAGCTTGATCAAACACACCACCAGCATCGCTGAACAAAGCGCGACTCAGGCGCATAACGCCAGTACTGAAATTAAGAGCCTAGTCACCGATATTGAACAAGTGAAAGTCAACATTGTTGAACTCAACGATCAAACGGCAGAAGTATCGACTATTTTGGAGGTCATCAAAGGTATTGCGGAGCAAACTAATCTGCTAGCGCTGAACGCTGCTATCGAAGCGGCACGAGCAGGTGATCAAGGTCGTGGTTTTGCTGTGGTCGCGGATGAAGTACGTCAGCTAGCAAGTCGAACGTCGCAGGCTACCGGCAGTATCGAAAACATCATTTCTCAGTTCCAAAAAGATAGTGAAAGCTCACTGTCCTCGGTTGATACCGTGTGCGAAACCGCTCATCAACGCTCCAATGAGATTGAAGCGCTGTCTGTGGCAATGTCTGAAGTAGTGACGGAAATGCAACAAGCACTCTCTCATGCACAAAGTATTCAGCAGCAAACAAGCAATACCACTCATATTAGTCAGCAGGTACAGCACAAAGTCGAAATCATCACCCTGCATGCCGATGACACCTCTCAATCTGCCGCAAAAACGCGCGACATCAGCATGAATCTAGAGCAACTTTCAGAACATTTGGAGTCTTTGATCAACCAATTTACCCTTTCGCGGAAGAATTGAGTCGATTTGGACATTTTTTGCGCCACTATTAGCGAATAAAGGTTGAAGCCTAAGAATTGAAAGGTAATATGTTCCATTGAATAGATGAAATTCAATCCAACCCAATGTTTGCTCGCTTTTTATTCAGTGAGTCCACAATAAAACATTGGGTTGATTTTTTACTCAATGGAGAATATTTACAACATGACTTACGCGCCTGTATCAGACGTATTAAGCGGTAAGCTAGCAGTTGACAGTGAGGTAACTGTCCGCGGCTGGATCCGCTCGCGTCGTGATTCCAAAGCTGGAATCTCTTTCCTTGCCATCTACGACGGCTCTTGTTTCGACCCGATTCAGGCCGTGGTCCCTAATAATCTAAATAATTACAACGAAGAAGTTCTAAAACTGACAACAGGTTGTTCTGTTGAAGTGACAGGTACTATCGTTGAATCTCCAGCAAAAGGTCAGGACTTTGAGCTTGCAGCGACAGATGTAAAAGTCGTTGGCTGGGTTGAAGATGCTGATACTTATCCGATGGCGAAAACTCGTCACTCGATTGAATACCTACGTGAAGTAGCACACCTTCGTCCACGTACGAACGTTATTGGCGCTGTCGCGCGTGTACGTAACTGTTTGTCTCAGGCAATTCACCGTTTCTACCACGAGCAAGGTTACTTCTGGGTGTCTGCACCGCTTATTACCGCTTCTGATGCAGAAGGTGCAGGTGAAATGTTCCGCGTATCTACGCTAGACATGGAAAACCTACCGCGCACAGAACAAGGTAAAGTGGACTACAACGAAGACTTCTTTGGTAAAGAGACGTTCCTAACCGTATCTGGCCAGCTTAATGGCGAAGCTTACGCTTGTGCGCTAAGCAAAGTGTACACATTTGGCCCTACCTTCCGTGCAGAAAACTCAAACACCAGCCGCCACCTAGCGGAATTCTGGATGGTTGAGCCTGAAGTTGCTTTCGCTGATCTTGAAGATATCGCGAAACTGTCTGAAGACATGCTGAAGTACGTATTTAAAGCAGTACTGGAAGAGCGTCGTGATGACCTTGAGTTCTTTGCACAACGTATCGACAAAGAAGCGATTACTCGCCTAGAGAAATTTGTTGAGTCTGATTTCGCTCAGGTTGATTACACTGATGCCATCCAGATTCTTCTCGACTCTGGCCGTGACTTCGAATTCCCAGTTGAATGGGGTATCGATATGTCTTCAGAGCACGAGCGTTATCTCGCTGAAGAACACTTCAAAGCACCAGTAATCGTTAAGAACTACCCGAAAGACATCAAAGCCTTCTACATGCGCCTCAACGAAGATGGAAAAACAGTAGCAGCAATGGATGTACTTGCACCAGGCATTGGTGAAATCATCGGTGGTTCTCAGCGTGAAGAGCGTCTGGACGTTCTTGATGCCCGCATGCGCGATATCGGCATCGATCCAGAGCACATGGATTGGTACCGTGACCTTCGTCGCTACGGCACAGTTCCTCACTCAGGTTTCGGTCTGGGCTTTGAGCGTCTGGTTTCTTACGTAACAGGTATGGGTAACGTACGTGACGTCATTCCATTCCCACGTACACCGCGCTCAGCTAATTTCTAAGCAAAAAGCACACTGATAACATTAAAAAGCCTCCTCATGGAGGCTTTTTTAATGTCTGCCACTATTCAAATTTGGCCGTAGTGAAAACGTCACATTATTATCAAGCGCGCAACACCAAGGTGTTTGGGTTGGATGATTTGTATTAAGCATGGAAACCACGAACATGGATTAGGAGCATACAAGCCCTATGTCGAGGTAGCAGCGCGTTGCAGAATGCGGAAGATTTGATGGCCTTCTATCCCGATAATAGTCGCCCAACCTCCGCAAATCCTGAGAAATAGAGTATCGGAGCCTCCCTCATTTAGGGAGGCTTTCGTTCGCTGTTAAGAATCTTGTGCTTTTGAGGCGTATTTGATACCAAACAGGCAAAGCCCAAACATGACAAATGGAATCGCGGCAGCCGTGTATTCTGTCCAAACCATATCAGCAAAAGACTTAGCAAGAATCAGGTGACCAAAAATCAATAAGAATGCACAGAAAATCGCGACAATAATCAAACGAAATTCCTGCTTATGGCGTTGTTTTTCCATACTTTCCTCGCTAACTGTATAAATTTCCCGATTATTTCATCACAGAGTTGATCGGTAAGCGCAGTACAGTTGAAGCGAAAAATGACCAAACAGTGATTAATCAGTGATCGCCTTAGCAATTTCCATCATGATCTGCTCCAGCTTGCTGGTCATAGGATATGAAGCGTTCAAACGGATACAATTCTGGAACTGCTCACGGGAGCTAAACAGCCGCCCATAAGCAATAGTAATTCCACGCTGTTGTAATCTTTGGTAAAGCAAGTAAGTGTCTACCCCCTTGCTCAATTCTATCCAGACAAAGTACCCCCCCTGAGGCTGACTAACTATAGTCCCTTGAGGGAAACAACGTTTCACGACCTCAATAAAAACCTGTTGTCTGACCGCTAATTCCTTACGCAGTTTTCTGAGGTGATTATCAAGGCTTTCATATTGAAGGAAGTGCGCGACGCCTTCCTGAACGGGCACACTGCCTGATAACGTCGATACCAGCTGCAGCTTCTGTAGTCGCTCATTAAACTGACCATTAACCACCCAACCAACCCGATACCCTGGGCATAAGGATTTAGACAATGAGCCGCACAGAAGAACCCTATCTTCTTGGTCCCAGTACTTAAGCGGCATAGGTTTATCATCACCAAAATACAATTCAGAATAAACGTCATCTTCGACGACCGCGATCTGGTATCGGTTCGCTAGCTCGACCACCTTTTTCCTACCACTGGGCGCCAAGCTCGCGCCAGTCGGGTTATGAAAATTTGGCATTAACCAGCACGCTGATACTTTGTGCCTCTTAATCGCTCGTTCAAACTTCTTTATACACAACCCGGTTTCAGGGTGGACCGGAACTTCAATCGCTTTGAGGTTTAATCGCTCAATCGCCTGAATAGCGCCATAGAATGCCGGTGCTTCAACAATCACTGTATCACCCGGCTGAGTGACCACCTGCAGCCCTAGGTTCAACGCTTCCATTGCGCCTGAGGTAATAACGATATCAGTATGAGCGACCGTTATACCTTGCTTAAGATAACGTTGGGCGATTTGACGGCGCAGCGCTTCGTTACCTGGTGGCATGTTGTCAAACACACTATTGAGTGGCATTTTTCTGCCAGCGCTGGCTAGATGACGATTCAATGCTTGTAGAGGGAATAAATTAGGATCAGGAAAAGCCGAACCGAGCGCAATATCGGCTTTACTATTGCTTTGTAGGAACTCGTATAGCTTGTCGTTAAACTCAGGTGCAACCACTTTGCTTTCTGGCTCAGGCGTTGAAACCCGTTCCATGATCGAAGTGACGAAATAGCCTGACTGCGGTTTGGCGAGTAACCAACCTTGAGATTCAAGAAGTTGATAAGCTTGAAGGACAGTTGAAGCGCTGACTGAGCGGTTACGGCTGGTCATTCGAATCGACGGCACTTTTTCCCCTGCTCGCCAAATGCCATTCTCAATTTGTAACTTAAGCTGTTCGGCCAATTGTTGATAGCGATTCATACTTCCCTCACCTTGTCATTCAGGAAACAAAAGATATCACACATTTGATTGACACTGGCTTAAGCTCACTAAACAATTTTATTAATTTTTAACGCACCCCGTTTGTTGACACTTATCACATTAAATATTTACTTCTCTGTTACATTTAATCACGTATCAGTGATCCGAATAACTCAACGTAAGGACCGGGTAAGAATGAAAAAATACGATGAATCACATATCGAATATAAAGGTGAAAGCAATGGTGTCCACAGTTGGATTGCTCCACACGGTCAACCCTATTACTGGCACCCTGACTGGCTGCATATCGCCGAAGACGCTACTGGCTCACACCCTAAGAAAGACATAGAAGTAGACCAGAATGAGAAAGCGACTGAAAAGCATGCGATAAGAGCAATTCTTTCACACCTAAATGACTGGGCAGCGAAAAAGCTAAAGTAATTGTTTTCGGTCTTATTCAACCACCTACCTTCCACAAGTCACACGCTGCTCTAACACCGTGTGGCTTGTTAATCACCTTCAGTTCGATGCACTCCTCTCAATTGGTACTACCACTACTACTAAAGTGGCAAAAATGTATCTAAACTCGAAATTAAACGATAGTATCGCGGGTCATTTTATAAGTGAAGACTATGAAACTTGGCTTTGCGTAAGCTGAGTTGGGCTTTAAGAATAAGGGCTAGAAAATGGCTAACTCCAACTATAACGCGCCTCTAACGCTAAAACTGTACGCGATTGCGGCTGTGGTTTTCGGTACTTATGGCGGGCGGGTTTGCCCATTTTTAGAAACCCTGACAACCCAGGAAATTTTATTCCACGTCGGGGTAACCTTTGGCGCGCTGTTTGTCGTTCGACATTTTTTGCTCAATGACCACTCTTTACTTGAAGAGCAACGCCAAGCCCGACTCGATGCCACCCTGTTTTTTATGGGCAGCGTCCCACTCGCAATATTCTATAACCTTCATTACGACTTTGGACTCGACAGTAATCTCAAGGTTTTGTTTGGGATGACCTTGTTCGGCTTTTTCTCTGGTTTGATTTTACAGCTCGCTTCCAAGCTCGAGAAATTTGATCAATTAACACAAACAGAACACTATCATTTTGAACTCAGTGGTGAGCGTCAATCTATGGTCAAACAAATGATCATGATGATTGCTATGCTCCTCATCACCTTAACGACCATGCTCACCATGGTTGCAGTAAAAGATATATTCTGGTTACAACATAATCCTGAGCGCATTCTCGATGGCAGTGCTACCGTTAGTGTGATTAAAGAGTTCATCTATTTGTCATTGGTGCTCGGTGCTTACGTCGCGACGATTCTCATACTGTGGACCAAACTAATGCGTAAAGTTTTGTTGTCTCAGGAGTGTTCTTTACAACAAGTCGCACAGGGCAATATTGCCAAGCGTTTACCTATTTTTGAGCATAATGAGCTCGGTTCGATGGCCTCTCTGACCAACAAGATGCTCGATAGCCTGCAATCGACTCAAGACGAAGTCAAAACCACTCGTGATGTTGCCATTGTCTCTCTTTCAGCACTGGCAGAATCTAGAGATAACGAAACTGGCGCGCATATTTTGCGTACCCAAGAGTACATTCGCGCCTTAGCCAACTACCTTTGCCAATTTGACAAACATAGGGCGCTGCTTACTCCTAATTACATAGAACTGTTATACAAATCGGCGCCATTGCACGACGTAGGTAAAGTGGGTATTCCTGACAGTATTTTGCTCAAACCCGGTAAACTCACCGACGACGAGTTTAAGACGATGAAACGCCATCCAGAAATTGGGGCGAAGGCCCTCTCGATTGCAGAGAAACATCTGGGCAGTAACTCTTTCCTTCAATTGGCGAAAGAGATCGCTCTAAATCACCACGAAAAATGGGACGGTAGTGGCTATCCGAAGGGATTAAAAGGCGATGAAATCCCACTTTCTGGTCGTTTGATGGCGCTTGCTGATGTGTATGACGCGCTAATCTCCGAGCGTGTTTACAAAAAAGCCTTCAGCCATGAGAAAGCGAAATCCATTATCCTTGAGGGTAAAGGCAGTCATTTTGACCCTGAGCTGGTTGACGCCTTCCTTACAATAGAACAGGAATTTGTCGATATCGCCGATAAATACCGTAGCTTAGAAGCCGAAGAGAATGCGATGGCTTTGGAAGAACTTCAAGCCAATGAGCCGACTTAAACTTCTTGCATCGAATTAACACCTACTTCCAAAGTTAATGCGCTTTGCGCTGTTTTTAATGGGTAAAAAGTAGGTTAGGCGCCGAGTGCATTTTAAATGTGCCTATTTTGTCATTTTCTTACTGGTTGATGTTGTCTCGACAAGCGCAGATAAGGTATAAATAACCGAAATATTTATATCCTCCCTTCGACTCACATGGATGACAATTATGTTTGAAAAAGTAGTTGCTGCGCCGGCAGATCCTATCCTTGGACTGACAGAAGAGTTCAAAAAAGACTCGCGAGCAGACAAAATTAACCTTGGCGTTGGTATTTATAAAAATGAACAAGGTGAAACCCCTGTTCTAGCCACCGTTAAAAAAGCGGAAGCCGCCCTAATTGAAAGCGAAAAAACCAAGTCATACCTTACTATCGAAGGGACCGCTGAGTATGGCCTAGCGGTACAGAAACTCCTATTTGGTGGAGATTCTGATATTGTTAATAACAAATTAGCAAAAACCGCTCAGGCTCCTGGTGGTACAGGCGCATTGCGCGTGGCGGGTGAGTTCATCAAACGTCAGTTAGGTGATGTGAAGATCTGGATCAGCAACCCAACTTGGGCTAACCACAACGGTGTATTCACTGCAGCAGGTATCGAAACCGCTCAGTACAGCTACTACAACGCTGAGACAAAAGATAAAGATTTCGCGGCAATGGTAGCCGATCTTGAGCAAGCGTCTGAAGGCGATATTGTCCTTCTTCATGGCTGCTGCCATAACCCAACAGGCATTGACCCAACACTTGAAGAATGGGAAACACTTGCCAAGCTGGTTGCGGACAAAAAACTGCTACCTCTGTTCGACTTCGCTTACCAAGGATTCGCCAAAGGCGTTGAAGAAGATGCGGCAGGTTTACGTATTTTTGCTAAATACAACAAAGAGATCTTAGTCGCGAGCTCCTTCTCTAAGAACTTTGGCCTCTACAACGAGCGTGTAGGTGCATTCACCTTGGTTGCGGAATCAGAGCAGACAGCGGACACAGCATTCTCTCAAGTGAAAGCCATCATCCGTTCTATCTACTCAAACCCACCAGCACACGGTAGCGCAGTTGTGACGCACATTCTTAACAATGTTGAACTGCGCAATGAGTGGGAAGCGGAAGTAAAAGAAATGCGTGACCGTATTCAAGACATGCGCGAACTGTTTGTTGCCACCCTCAAAGAACAAGGCGTTGACGCTGACTTTAGCTTCATTGAACGTCAAAACGGTATGTTCTCATTCTCTGGCCTTTCAAAACAACAGGTGACTCGCCTTAAAGATGAGTTCGCCATCTACATCGTAGGTTCAGGCCGCATCAGCGTAGCAGGTATGACTCGTTCGAACATGCTACCACTTTGTAAAGCACTGGCCGCTGTTCTATAAGCGACCAGAATCCAATAAAAAAGAGCCAGCTGATGCTGGCTCTTTTTGTGTGATAGCGCCTAGAAAAGATAACGTATGCTAACGCCACCTTCATTGGTCGTCGTTGAACCATTGTTTCGATGCGTATAGAAACCACCGAAGACCAACTTCGTCGACACCTGATAATCCCCCCGCATATTAAAGATATCTTCATCAAGAATGTCGCTCCGTCGTAACCCACCGGTCACTGACAGCTCCCAGGACTTATTTAACTCATATTTAAGCGTCAAATCTCCGCCCCACATGAACTTATTGTCGCTCGAAATCTTTGCATCTGTAATATCGTTGGTTTGTGTTGACCAAACAAAGCCGGCTTTCGCGCCTGCGACCAAATCCCACTTATCCTCTAATGGGTACCTAAATGCAGCACCAGGCAGTAAAGTGTAAATCTCGGTGGTTGTGTTTTGCGGATGGATAAACCTGGCTTCGTAATCCAATGTAGCGAGAAACTGATTGTCGATAAGCATGTTGCCCCCCACCGCTAGAGAAGTCACATTGCTATTTACCCCTAAATTCTCATCAAGCGAGCCCGCACTTAAGTCGGCGTACAGAAAGTTGTAATTGAGGTTGTTTGTCGCACTTTGCCCGTGAGCAGTAAATGATGCCGCCACGAGAATTGGAATAAGGAGATGAGGCCGTTTTACTTCCATGAATACCTCTTTAGACGAACGAATAAAGCCAGTGTATGGGAGAGAACGCACTTTTAATAATCACAAATGACTGCCGTTCTGGATTTGAAAGTATAGCTCAGCTTGGCGCAAGTTATTGAGAGATCAACAGGATTGTCACAATAGAGAAAGGCCCAAACTTGGGCCTTAGAAAGTAATGATCAATTCATCTTGCTGATGGCTTTCAATATGAGTATTGGAGCGGTTCCTCAGTTTTTCGATTTGTTCTCGCTCGAGCTCATAAGGCATCACCAGTTTCAGCTCTTCAATGCCTTCACTCCGTGCTAATTGCATCAGTGTCAGAATATTGGACTCATCGCTCCGACTTACCGACAGTGATTTCATTGCCTGATCCCACAGGCGGTCTTCCGCAGATACCGCCTCTTTGATCGTACTTTTCCAAGCCAAACTGAAAATAGGTGCGAAGGTACTCATTGCTTCTAAGAAAGTCCATTTCTTACTGCACGACGCGCCAAGAAAAGAGGTATAGTCGAATACCACACTTGCCTTGCCCTGATGTTCCATATCAATCTCCTCTGGTAGGCAACACAGTATCCTCAATATCGTCTATCACTATCCATATAGCAATAGGATATAGAACAATCATCTTTTATAGCTATTTTTTCGGTCAAAAAGCTATATCAAAACCAACCCGATAACAAAAGATGCACAAGATAGAGACATGGGTAATCAGTTGCGTAATATTTCAGGGCAGGAATTTATCCCAAGCCACTTGCTAGCGGATATCTATAATTCGACTCGCTCTTTTGTATTGCACACGCCATCCTGCCCATCGCGGTAGCTCCCAACGCTTTGGGTCGCCTTTACGTAAGCCCGACTTATACACCACGTAGACCCGCTTTTTCATCGGTTGATATTCGACGCTTAATTGCAAGTCACCAATATAGAGTTCAAATGGGTACATGGCAGCAAAGTCTTCATACTCCCAGTAAGGAATGCCTTCAAAAGGAAAATCTTCTGCGCTGAACATCGCAAGCTCCGACGCATCTGCCAGCTCCAATGTTACGAGCTGTTCAGTAAACCAAGAGTCAAATGTCAACGATTCCTGAATCGGTGTTGCAGAGGGGTTATCCAGTGAGTGGTATAATTTCCAGTGCTCGATTTGTTGATGTCGCTGTTTAGCAAATCCCGGTAACAACTCTTCACGTTTAACGGCTTCAACGAGTGATTTAATCGCAAACTCACCTTTTGCTAGCGCTTTCTTGTAGGCCACTTCTCGTCCGGCATACATCATATGGAGTTGAATGTAGGGGACATCTCCCACACTGATCACCTCGCCTTCTACCCAGTGCCCAATGTCCAGTTGTTCAAAAAGCGATAGTTTAACTGGCATCGTCACCGTCGCGAGTGTCAATGTTTGTTTAACTCCTCGCCCCGGTAAACTGTGAGTATCTAGCACCAGTGCAGCCTCAATATCATCGGGTAAACGACTTGCCCGGCCCAGTGAGACTTCCATTTGACCATTGCCCAACGCCTCACGACGACGTTCTCTTCTGACAAACAATAACTCAGGGTGAAGAGAGGCAATAGCTTCAACTAGCTCATTATGAGAGTAACGGGAAGCCACACTAAGTTCGGGCAACTCGAACACTGTCCGCATTTGTTGAGAAAGTGCCTGCGCTTCTGTGAGTACATCATCATCTATGGTAACACCGGGGAGCTTTTCTCCACGTACGACTCTAATCGCGATTTCAGCATCACATCCCAAAGGCTCTTCTTTGCCAAGCTCTTCTAGTGCTTCTTCATTTGACGATAAACGGTACATAGATGCAGGTGTCGCGAGCACTGCGGTTAAATCCACCATGGCTTCTTGTAGCTTTCGCTGTGGCATTCGCGTCACCAAATCAGCATACAGAGCATCAATAGGCAGAGGGTAAATACGTTGTCCATGTGAAGTGACTAGGCCAGATTCATCTATCGCACCCATGGCGTGCAAAATATCAGTCGCCTGAACAAGCGACTTTTCAGGTAGTGGTTCTAAAAAGCTCAGTGCAGAAAGAGAATACCCACAACTGGCGCAGGCCAACATGGCTTCTGTGAGTGTTTCTCGATGAAGCTCTGGAGGAGTAACTTCAGCCAACGCAGCATGTTCACCATACAAGCGAATACAAATGCCATCCATCACTCTTCCCGCTCGACCGCTGCGCTGTCTCGCGCTTGCTTTAGAAATATGTTTTAGGCTCAATGTGGTTTTTCCGTTTCTCTGCTCAGTACGTCGCTCCAAGCCAGAATCAACAACGGCAACCACATTCAGTATGGTTAGTGAGGTTTCAGCAACGTTAGTCGCAAGCACGACTTTTTGCAGCTCTTGCTGGTTAAGCGCAACTTCCCTCTGTTTGTTAGTCACAGAAGCATGCAATGGCACGACTACCACTTTGTCAAGATGAGCGAGCGCACTCTGGCATTGGGTAATTTCTTTACGCCCTGGCAAGAAAACCAGAATATCCCCCTCTAAGTCGAGTAAACTCTCCACCTCTGCTCGGACTCTTTGTTCTAGGTTACGGCTATCTGGAAGCTGCCTTGAATCACCGGCCCGATGAGCGATGGCTACGTCAAAATTGCGCCCCTTAGCTTGTAGGCGTTGCGCTCCAACGTATCGTGCAAGCTTCTCACCCTCAATCGTGGCTGACGTAATAACTAAACGATGCTGATTGTGCTGATTCAACAACGCCACCAGCAAGTCAGTATCCCAGCGGCGCTCATGAAACTCATCGACAATAATGGTTTTAAAATCGCTGAGCCGATTTTCAGAGTACCAACGCAATGCAACACCCGGCGTAACGAAAACAATGTTTGTTTTCTCATCACAACGGTTTTCCAGCTTAATCGAATAGCCCACTGAGCAACCTAGTGGCTCATTTTTTTGCTCTGCGAGAAACTGCGCTAATGACGTACAGGCAATACGCCGAGGTTCAATCACCAGTACTTTTCCCTGCTCCGCTGCCCATAATGGTAATCGAGTTGATTTGCCCGAGCCGGTTTCCGCTTCTACTATCATATGGTGAGTAGAAAGAAGTTTCAGAAATTCGGTTTTGAGAGTGTCTATAGGTAAGCTGAACATCGTTTGCATTGAGATCGTGGAAAAGGCGGAAAGTATATAACTAATCTGTGCCAGAATGCAGGAATATTCGGTTTACAATATGGTCACTAATCCCTATCATTTTCTGGTTCCCGTTCCTTAATACCCTACAACAAGGCAAGTAATGAATAACGACAAACGCCCTTTATATATTCCTTTCGCTGGTCCAGCGCTTCTTAGTACGCCTCTTCTCAATAAGGGAAGTGCATTCTCAGCAGAAGAAAGAGCTTCTTTCAACCTCGAAGGTTTGTTACCAGAAACAACTGAAACCATTCAGGAACAAGTGGAACGTGCTTACCAACAATATCGCAACTTCGAAAGCGATATGGATAAACACATCTACCTACGTAACATTCAGGATACCAACGAAACCTTGTTCTATCGCCTAGTGCAGAACCATGTTTCAGAAATGATGCCAATCATCTACACACCTACAGTGGGTGCGGCATGTGAGAACTTCTCAAACATCTATCGCCGTGGTCGCGGCCTTTTCGTTTCTTATGCAAACCGGGATCGCATTGATGATCTTCTTAACAATGCATCCAACCACAATGTTAAAGTGATTGTTGTTACCGATGGCGAACGTATTCTGGGCCTAGGTGACCAAGGCATCGGTGGCATGGGCATTCCTATCGGTAAGCTTGCGCTGTACACCGCCTGTGGTGGTATCAGCCCAGCATATACGCTGCCTATCGTACTAGATGTCGGTACTAATAATCCTCAGCGACTTGCGGACCCAATGTACATGGGGTGGCGTCATCCGCGTATTACAAGCGCTGAATATGATGCGTTTGTTGAAGAGTTCATCCAAGCAGTTCAGCGTCGTTGGCCTGATGCGTTAATTCAATTTGAAGATTTCGCACAGAAAAACGCAATGCCTTTGCTTGAGCGCTATAAAGACCGAATCTGCTGTTTCAATGATGACATTCAAGGCACGGCGGCTATCACTGTCGGTTCTCTACTGGCAGCATGTCGAGCAGCAGGCACACAATTGTCAGAACAACGCGTAACCTTCCTTGGTGCAGGTTCTGCAGGCTGCGGTATTGCAGAAGCTATCATTGCCCAAATGGTTTCGGAAGGAATCTCTGACGAGCAAGCACGCTCTCAGGTTTACATGGTCGACCGCTGGGGTCTGCTACAGGAAGGCATGCCAAATCTACTTGATTTTCAGCAACGCTTAGTACAGAAACACATCAACACTGACGACTGGGAAGCAGAAGGCAGTGGCTATTCACTACTTGATGTTATGCGTAACGCAAAACCTACTGTTCTTATTGGTGTTTCTGGCGCCCCGGGCCTGTTCAGTGAAGAGGTCATTAAAGAGATGCACAAACACTGCGCTAGGCCAATCGTGTTCCCACTATCGAATCCAACTAGCCGAGTTGAAGCGACGCCAAATGACATTATTCGCTGGACTAACGGTGAAGCATTAGTGGCGACTGGTAGCCCATTTGATCCTGTCGTTCATGATGGCAAAACCTACCCGATCGCACAATGTAACAACAGCTACATTTTCCCAGGGATTGGCTTAGGCGTGCTTGCAGTACAGGCTAAGCGCGTGACTGACGAAATGCTGATGGAATCAAGTCGAGCTCTGGCCACTTGCTCTCCATTGGCAATCAATGGTCAAGGACCACTATTGCCTCCTCTGGAAGCGATCCACTCAGTCTCGAAGAAGATTGCGTTTGCTGTAGCGAAGAAGGCAATTAAACAAGGCGTGGCGCTAGAGATTACTGACGAGGCACTGGAAGAAGCGATTGAAAACCACTTCTGGCAGCCAGTTTACCGTCGTTACAAGCGTACTTCATTCTAACTTTTTATTGATTCAGCCCCTGGTAGCAGGGGCTTTTTATATATGATGATTTTTGAATTTTTTTCCCCAGCGGGGGAATATCTATTTCCATATTTAACTGAAATATCCACAGCGCTGATTGCCTGCTTTTTGGTGATGGCGGGCGGTGAGATAAACACATTATTGAGAAGAACACTGAGAAACCACAACTTTGTACTCAGAACCGTCGTATTTATCTTGATTAACGCTTTTGGTTACGGCTTAATCATTGTCAAAGTAACCCCTTACCTCGCTCGGACATTACGCGATATGGACGCTGGCATCATGTTCACTATTATTATTGTCAGCTTTGTATTGATTGGCTCATGGGCACAACGGAATCGACAAATTTAGTGCGAAGACTCTTTCACAGACCTAAACCCTCTGACCATTATTTGGCCTACGCGCTAAAGGGGCTTCGCTTGATCCCATTTTTGCTTATCTGTGCGACTATTGCTCTGTTCTTGATTGATCGTTGGGTCTCCCATCAAACCAAAGATCAGCTCTATACAAGTCCAGAGCAAATCGGTAATTTCGACGTTGCCGTTGTACTGGGAACCAGTAAATATTTAGGAAAAATCCTTAATGATTACTACGCCAATCGTATCAGTGCGGCAATAGCTTTGTATCAGAGTGAAAAAGTCGATAATTTCTTGTTAAGCGGTGACAATGCCCATCGCTCTTACAATGAGCCTTGGACTATGAAACGAGACTTGCTCAAAGCAGACGTTCCTGAGAATCATATATACCTCGACTATGCAGGCTTTCGAACTCTTGACTCAGTAGTTCGAGCAAAGGAAATTTTTGATACCGACAACTTCTTGATCATTACTCAGAAATTTCACTGCGAACGAGCCTTGTTTATCGCTAACTTTCATAATATCAATGCCAAGTGTTTTGCGGTTCCAGGCCCATCAGCACACTCTGGTTATAAGATCAGGCTAAGGGAAGTGTTTGCAAGAGCTAAAGCTGTATTGGATCTTTATATCACACGCGCAAAACCTAAATTCCTTGGCCCCAAAGAGCCCATCCAAACCGACAATGGTGAATCAACTACGATAGAAGACGCTAATCCCCAACGTAGCCTAGAATCACTGACAACAAATTGAATTTGAGTATCTGGCGCTCGTTTATATTCGTTCACAATTAAGAGTGTGTCCCAACCCAAAGCACCAGGTGGTGTTCTGAGCTTAAATCAGCCTGTAAGCTTCGAACAAGCCACCATAAAGTGGCATCAATAGTTACCTATTACTACTTACCTTGAATTGCGTTATCGTGTTTTCACGGCAGGCGAATTGTATTGGCGATAAAGACAACATACGCGCCTGTACATTGCGACTACTCCCACAATAGTCGTCGATAAATCCATCATAAAATCCAACGATCGCTGGGCAACCAAGGTATTCATATTGCCAGTCGAAATTCTCTGCTACACTGAATGCCGAGTGAATCAGCTTAAATAAAACATTTATCGATACAAGAGCTGAAGAATATTAAAAAAGAGCAATGTCATGTCTTTAATCGCAAAAGGTACGCTAAACAAAATGCGTGCTTCCTTAGATGGTGAGGTCCACTATCGTCTTCCTGTGGGCGAAGAACTCGTCGATCTTAAACCCTTCATCGGTCAGAGCATTACCCTAACCCACACGGGCAACATTTTTTGTAGCGCTTGCGGCAAGAAAACCAAGAAGAGCTATTCCCAAGGTCACTGCTTTGTATGCATGAAAAAACTCGCCAGCTGCGATATGTGCATTATGAAACCAGAGAGCTGCCACTACGACCAAGGTACGTGTCGCGAACCGCAGTGGGGTGAAGAGAACTGTATGGTTGACCACTTCGTCTATTTATCAAATACATCCAGCCTCAAAGTAGGGATTACTCGCCATACCCAAATCCCGACTCGTTGGATCGATCAAGGGGCAACCCAAGGTCTCCCCATATTCAAAGTCAAAACTCGTCATATTTCTGGCCTGATTGAAGTTGAACTGGCTAAGCACATTGCAGATAAAACCAACTGGCGTACCTTGCTGAAAGAAGATGGCGAGCCAATGCCGCTTGAAGAGAAGTTTGCAGAGCTATTGCCGTTGGTTGAAGACAAAATCGCTGAGATAAAACATCAGTTCGGTGATGATGCGATTGAGATACTCAACGCTGATATCACGTCCATCAGCTACCCAGTTTTACAGCACCCAACAAAAATCACATCGCATAACTTTGATAAGAACCCTGAAGTCACTGGGCTCTTACAGGGGATAAAAGGCCAGTATATGATTTTTGATACTGGTGTTATCAACATCCGTAAATTCACTTCCTACGAAGTCGAAGTCAGCGTTTGATCCAAGGATACCCTGATGTAATCAAAAAGCCCTTTCATTAAACAATGAAAGGGCTTTTTCAAGTGCGAAGGCTTATTGATCGAGGGGACTAAGTATGTATTTGTATTTCTCTGCACCTTGACCAAATGATTCAACGATACGGACTCTCACGTCTTCTAGCATGATGGTTTTTGCCATCTCTCTTGCCTGAGTAAAGGCTTCCTCACCAAAACCGTTCACCAAAGTTAAAGCACGGAACCAAGCGACATCAGAGGGGTAGTTGATCGTGTCTTTGAGATACGCATCCAGTTGTTCCCTAGCGATAGTAAATTCTTCTTGGGTAACTTCAGCAATGAGTTCTTGAATAACCTTGTCGATAGCTTGCTCTACCTTGGGCAGATCCTCTGCGGCTACTTGCGCTTCGAGCGTCCAATCTGTTGCAGGTTCATTGTAGTCCGTAGAATAGTAACTATCTGGAGCGTAGTCTAAACTGAGCTCTTCACGCACATACGCATCCAATCGTCTTGCTAGAATACGCTGAATAACTTTATCAACTAATACCAGTTTTGCATCCTGAACCCGAGCCGATTTGTTGATGGCACGTAACCTATAACGGCTATTTTGTTCATTGTTGATCGCCAGATTAACTTTGCTGTCAGGGCGATCATTATAATTCACCCGATAAGATGGCATTGGCGCCTCTTCCTGTGAGATGGTCGCAACAAAATTCTTCACACCCTCTGCAACCTGCGCTGAATCTAAACCAGCCACAATGACCAGTTTACTATTTCGTGATTTCCTGAATAGCTCATCATAGACTTGTTGAACTTGATCGACCGTTACGCTTTCAAAGTCATGAGCTGTGGTAGGAAAATAGACACTTTGCTGCGCGTAGGTATTACTCTCAATGGCGTCATACCACTGGCCAAGTGGAGATTTGACGTAAGACATAAGTTCATCAGAGTATTCCTTCTTCAACACGTCAAGCTGCTGTTCACTGAACTTGGGGTATGTCATTACGTTGTATAGAAGTTTTAGGGCATCATTGACCTGATCTGTAGGTACACTAATTTCGAAACCATGTTCCGTGCCATTAATGTAACTTTGCACATCAATGTCATTTTTGCGGACATACGTTTTTAGCTGTACCCCATTAAATTGACCAACACCGCTCTTGATGATCGTTGCAAGCAGAAGTTGAGATGCAGGTAGCAGTTCCCTATCCAATACGGCTTTACCGCCGGCTGACATGTAAACAATGTGGGCAAAATCGCTGTCATTTTCAGGATCGAACAACACATCGATGCCGTTCTCCAAGGACCAGGTTAGTTCACCATTTTTCCCATCGATAGCGGCAGGTAATGGGTCAACAGACTCCACTTCAATTAGCCCATCTACGTCTGTAGTGATACGATTACTGGTAACACCAGGCATTCCATACATGCTTTTCCACTCTGGTAGAGTTTGCTTCGCTTGCTCAATTGATTCTGTTTGATCAGTGCCAACGAACATATCATATGAATAAGATAGCATATTTCTCGCATGTTGATTAATATCATCAAGACTGGTTGTTGCTAGCAGCTGATCGAGGCTGCGCTTATAGTCAGCTAAAGATTGAGAAGGTTCGCCTTCCGCCAGTTGGTACGTTCTGTCTTCAGCAAAAGCTTCTGCTCCACGCTTAAACCAATCATCATCAGCATGTTTACGACTACTGCGATACCCCGCCATCACAACATCGAATTCCCCCGAACTCACACCATGGTCCCTTAGTGACGCCAAAGTACTAAAAAACAAAGGCTGGACGGTATCTCTGTCTTGTGGAGCGAATGCAATAGATACGTCGTATATCCGTTCATCCACGCTAGTGTATATGCTGGAATCGAAGTCGCGTAACGGTAGTGCATGCTCTGAGTAAACGGCATCCAAGCGATTTGATACAAGTCGCGCAACGATACTGTCTTTCCAATACTCAATAAGATCTTCTCTCGTTAGCAGCACATCATCACCAAGGTAGAATGTTAGTCCGGCCACAGACGGTTCACCAATGTTAACTTGCGCGACAAAATCACCTTTATTGATCTTCGCTTTTGGTCGAACAGGAGGTTGAGAGTCACTGGTCGATTGCCAATCAGAGAACATTTTTTTAATCAGCTCTCTGGCATCTTCGCGCTTAATGTCACCTACAATAATTAGCTCACTCAATTGGGGCTGATACCAAGTATCATAAAACGCTTTGAGCGATTGAGATGTCGCGTTTTGAATGCTATCTGGCGTACCGATCGCCGCCTTTCCCTCATAAGGCGTTCCTTTAATACTGTTTTCATAAGCTTTATCGTAGAAAGA
Source organism: Vibrio neptunius (assembly GCF_000967495.1). Classification (GTDB taxonomy): domain Bacteria; phylum Pseudomonadota; class Gammaproteobacteria; order Enterobacterales; family Vibrionaceae; genus Vibrio; species Vibrio neptunius. The sequence continues at coordinate 41,893 of NZ_JXXU01000011.1, forward strand.
CCGGTTTTCTGGGGCCCTGCGGCGATATTCTGCAAGTACAACGCCTTTTTCGCGTTCAACTTCATCAGGCGAGAATGTAACGCGATTGGCAACATCTCTTAACCAAAGCATCGCCTTATCGAGCTCATCTTGATTGGGTAAACTCAGTGTGTAAACCGTTTCCTCATATGAAGTGTAAGCATTGACATCGTGCCCACTCGCACCCGTTTTTTCCATCAGTTCAATGACTTCGTTAGGGGTAAAGTTTTTACTGCCATTAAATGCCATATGCTCGACAAAATGAGCGTATCCAAGTTGGTCTGGGGTTTCTTCGAGAGATCCTGCATGAATAAACAAGCGAAGAGACAAGGCTTCGGTATCAATCGGATAAATGTGATACTTTAACCCGTTGTTTAACTGACCAGACGTCCAGTTGGTATTCTTCTCAATGGGAATGCTAGTCGTTTGCTGAGCACAAGCTGTCAGCAGTAAGACGACCAAAATCAGGATATTCTTCATAATAGAAATACTTTTTGTTTTTTTATTTATGCGGAATATAACTGGTAAACTGTTCTGTCGATAGTCAATTTCACATGAATGGACTCATCTACGCCCCTTTTCTTCCTTCGATGTTGCCTTTTTAATCAACTACACGCAATGCATCGCTCCCAACAAATAAATGAGACTATTGTCATTAAATGTGTTTTATTTCAATACTTTGAAAGTTTTCAATATGCCGACTAGATTAAATCTGAGCGCAATTAAGTGCGTGACGTCAATCTATTAGTGAGAAGAAAAATGAAAACCATTTATAAGAACAGTAAAGTTGGCTCTTCACCTCTATTTAAAACTGTGACCACCGCGGCTCTAGTCGCTGCCCTTGCAGGCTGTGCAGGTAATCCGTACGTAACCGAGGCTGAACGCAACGATGTCATTACTTTAGGAGATTCCATTTTTGACCTTTCAGGAGAACTGCAACAATTTCTTGAGGGACCTGAAATGGCTAATACCACGTTCCGTGATTACACCTTAAGTGGCGCTAAGCTGAGCGGAGGAATTGTTGCCAAGCCAGTTGTTGAGCAATATCAGGATGCCAAAAGCGATGACTCCAATATCAATGTTATTGTGATGGATGGAGGCGGTAACGACATCCTACTGCCCGCCGCCATCTTTGACCCTCACAAATGTAAAACCACTTGGTACCGCCCAGAGCTAAGCAGCAAATGTAAAAGCTTGGTTGATGATGTCTATGTGGAAACCGTTAATCTACTCAACGAAATGGACCAAGATGGTGTACAACAGGTCATCTATCTGGGTTACTACTACACCACGGGCGATAAGGAAAATCTTCATCAGGCTATCGATTTTGGCGATACCCGACTTGCTGACGCTTGTACCAACACCACAGTATCCTGTCAGTTTGTCGACCCTAGACCTCACATCACACCAGACGATGTCCTATCGGACAATATTCATCCCACAACTTCGGGCTCTCAAAAACTGGCGCAGCTAATCTGGCCTTACCTTCAAGCCGTAATCTAGTCGCTTCAATACACTCACCGGTGGTCAACCATCGGTGAGCTATGGATATCTGATAAGGAGAAAACAATGAGTAAGTGGGTGTGGGCTTCCGCAGTATGTGCCATTGCAGGGGTAGGAGCTTGGTTTGCGCCTATCGGTATCAACACTGTTCCTGTTGTCATATCAGCGTACAACAATAAGGATAATACTGAAGCACAATTATCCGGCCAAACCAAAATCAAAGAAGAACAGGAAGCTGCAAACATTACCGATCGCCTCGCGATTCAATTGCAAAAGGAGTTAGGTGATCGAGTTAATCGGATCGAAATTCAAGTTGGCTTGCGTGATTTCAGAGACTATCTAACAGAAACATATCCGGACCAATCCCCCTTCCTTTTTAATGAGGTGATCAAACAAGCTTTTCCGGAATACGCAGACATGATCTTTGAGAAAATCGCTTTGATGGAGGATTATGAACAATGGCTACTCTCGGAAATGAAGCCTCTACTCACAATGACATTTGAAGAGAAGCAAATAGCAGTATGGGCAAAACGGCGTGAGCTGTTTGGCGATGACGCCGATATCATATGGTCTGCAGAGCTTGCTGAACGAGAGCAAAGAATTGCCGATACGCAAAAATCGATTGAACTACTCAACAGCGCTTATGATATGGAAATCAACCAGCGGCTTTTTTCACTTAAAGCCACGATTGAAACCAATTTTGTTGAACATGCTGGAGGCAAAATCCTTAGCCCTGCGATGATGGCAAGCACTTTCTTCAGTTTAGATTCTGTTCAACGTGATTTGAGCAACATGTCTTCCTACCAACGAGCAGAGCAGCTAGCCAGTATCCGCAGAGATTTGGGCTATAGCGAATCACAAATCGAAAAAGCGGCAAAGCAAGATCGAGACAATGAGCTTCGCTGGCAAATTGGTTATCAATATATGGGAGAAAGGCAAGCACTATTGGCTAGTCTATCCGGTGAAGAGCTGGACAGTCAGCTGACCCAACTTCGAATCGACTATTTTGGCGAGCAGGCCTCCACACTCGAAAAAGAAGAGCAACAAGGTTTCTATCGCTTTGAGCGTCCGCGCGTATACGGAAGAAACTAGGCGGCGCTCAGTGGGGTCTGGTTTAAGCTGGCAGCAAGTCTAAGCCACGAACCGTTACACGGTGAAGTCGACGCGGTTGATCGCCATAATCAGTCACAGCAAAATGTTGAGTACAGATATTATCCCAGATGGCAACAGAGCCCGGCTGCCATGAAAACCGTACCTGATGTTCAGGTTGTCGCGCTAAAGCAAATAGTTGGTCGAGCCATTTTCGACTTTCTCTTTCTTCTAGCTCGTTAATACGCAGGGTAAACTGCTCATTGACGAATGCGGTCAGATTACCTGTTTCCGGATGACGGACAATAAGAGGATGTTTAACCGGCGGGTAGCCTTTAGATACTGTTGCAACGCGGCTCTCCCCTTGTTCATTAACGGAGTCATAACGGCTGCCTTCAAACGCATGCAGCCCGTGTGTCGCCGTGAGTCCTTGTAAAGCTTGTTGCTCATCACGCGTTAGACGTGACCATACCGCTTCCATCGATGTCCAGATGGTGTCTCCTCCATGTGGAGGACAGTGCTGTGCTTGCAGGATAGAACAACGGCACGGCGTAGCCTGCCAGGTTAAATCTGTGTGCCAATAGCTTTCACCGGGGGGATTACCGGGAGAAGTCTCAATCACAACCACCTGTTCTTCATCATCTAGGTGAGGAAAAAACGGGTGTACTGGCTCCAAATCACCAAAACGCTTTGCTAGCCCGATCTGCTGCTGCGGTGTCATTCCTTGGGCTTGAAAGAACAATACCTTATGTTTCAGGTAAGCTTGGTAAAGAGCAGAAAATTCTTGCTCACTCAAATTAGAAAGATCAACGCCTTCAACTAAAGCGCCAATGTGCTCTGATAACGGAGTTAGATTCACGGTTTATCCTTATACATTCTGCTTAGAGAAATCAGACCGTTAGATAGAGTAATTCCTTTCGCACGATCAAAAAAGACCCTACATGAGGGTCTTTATCGCTACTCAGAAGCCAGATGAAAAATCTCAGACGACTCTATTGCCCTAAGATTAGTTTCAATTCATCAAACAAGATATCTACTTCTTCTAATGTGTTGTAGTGCATGAAGCCAATTCGGACAACACCACCTGATTCTTCGAGACCGAGTTGACGAACCAAACCGAGCGCATAGAAGTGTCCGTTCCAGACACAGATGTTGCGCTTACCAAGTTTCTTAGCGATCTCTTCAGGCGAATGGTGGTCAAACGTTAGAGCAAAAGTTGGTGTTCTGATTTCACTGTTGGCTTCATTACGGCCCAACAATGCCACGCCTTTCAATTCTGCGAAACGAGCCAAAAAACGTTCGCTGATCGCCGATTCATGCTGATTGAACTGCTGGAAAGAGTCGATCAGTCGAGTACGGAGATCATCACCATCGTTGCCCCATTGAGCCAGATACTTCACTGCCGCAATTACACCGGCTAATCCTTCAAAACTCTGAGTCCCAGTTTCAAACCGACCAGGTCCCGTATTGGTTGCAGGCTCAACTTTGTAGGGCTGCAAAGCATGCAGCCACTTAGGTGCCACATACGCTACCCCAACGTGAGGGCCAAAGAACTTATAGGCAGAGCAAGCAAGGAAATCACAACCCAATTGTTGAACATCGACTAAATGGTGCGGAGCGTAGTGCACCGCATCAACGTAAACCATCGCTCCGAACTTGTGTGCTGCTTCAACGACACGTTTCACATCTACAATCGAGCCTGTGGTATTCGATGCGTAAGTCAGTGCGATAAGCTTAGTCTTAGGACTGATCAGCGATAGCAAATGCTCTATGTCTAGTGAACAGTCTTGCTCGTTAACTCGAGCCTGAAGGACTTTAGCTTGCTTATCATCGGCCGCTTGCTGCCAGCTAGAGACATTCGAATAATGATCGAGAGATGTAACAATGATTTCGTCACCCGCTTGCCAATTCCGACTGATAGCTCGGCTGAGCTGAAAAGTGAGAGACGTCATGTTGGCGCCAAAGACAATATTATCACTCGACTCTGCATTTAACAGTGCTTGTGCGGACTCTCTCGCTAGTTTCATTAAATCTGTAGTGTGGGCACTGGAAAAATAGTGACCACCCAGATTCGAATTAAAAAAGCCCAGATATGCGGTCATCGCTTCCAGAACACCATTTGGTACCTGTGAACCGCCTGGTCCATCTAGAAACATCACCGGCAAATCATTGTGGCTTTGCTGCAGCGCACGAAACTGTGCGCGTACCAAATTAGGAGTGAAGTTCATTCACGGCTTCCTTCGCGGTTAGTACAAATACGTCCATATACCCTTCTTCACCTTCAATTACAGAGCGAATAGGCGTCGCGTTATGCCAAAGCTTATTATCGGCCAACATAGCGACTTCACCGTTTTGCAATACTTTACGGAAGAAAGGTGCCTCGTTGAAGCTGCTGTAAAGCATCACGTCACCACCTTCGATGTTGTGTCGCCCCATACCAATCAGAGCAATATGCTCAAACCCATCTTGATGCACGCCTTCAGGGGCTACCTGAGTTTCATCGAAAATAGCAGAGATGCGCATTTGGTGAATTTCAATTTCCTGACCGTCAATCAGCTTGTTTGCCTCTACAAATAACTGGCAAATTTCACGCATTCCTTCACTTTGAAGAGTCGGTATTTCAATCGGCTCGAATTGTCGTACGACATTACCCTGAAAACGATTAATATCATCGGTTTGCATAAACTCATTTTTCTGAAGATCAATAACCTGACCATCTTTAAACTGAATCACAGAGTAACGTCGCAAACGATATTGACCATCTGCATGCTCGGTATTGGGTAGCTTGGTAAAAGACGGCGCCAACTGTGCAAAAGCATTGTCACTTAGCTTAGTGAGCTGCAGAGTTGTTTCGCGGTTAGGTAACATCATCATCTCCTTAATGAATGTTCACACTGAAATATGGGGTTAACATCTTGTTCACAATTATTATTTGCGCATTTATATCGCCAGATCAACAAATATCAGCACTTACATCCATCAAAAACAATAAATAAGAACTTAAAACCAATATTCAGTTAATATTTAGCGTAATACGCCAGAATAAAACTTTTGTCACTCCAAAATTCAGATGACTTATCTATTAACAGCGATATATGCCTTCAAGCTCAAGCAGTTAAGAGGAAAATTCAGCGTCAAAAGCGTCATCGTTTGCGTTCTAATCTATAACCATTAATTACATTTCCGTGACTTGCTAACGCTTTCAATAGCTGCAACTATTCCATACAATCGAGAGAAATTGATAAGCGTCATCGCTAATGGAGCACAAATGAGCGACGTAAAACACAGTAAGCTACTTATTCTTGGTTCTGGTCCTGCAGGCTACACAGCCGCGGTTTACGCTGCGCGCGCTAATCTTAATCCAGTACTCGTCACAGGCATGCAGCAAGGCGGTCAGTTAACAACAACAACCGAAGTTGAGAACTGGCCTGGTGATCCTGAGGGTCTAACAGGGCCAGCATTGATGGAGCGCATGAAAGAACATGCCGAGCGCTTTGAGACCGAGATCGTGTTTGATCACATCAACGAGGTTGATTTCAGCCAGCGCCCATTCCAACTAAAAGGCGATAGTAGCGAATACACGTGTGATGCGTTGATCATCTCTACCGGTGCATCTGCCAAATACCTTGGCCTTGAATCCGAAGAAGCATTTAAAGGTCGTGGTGTCTCAGCATGTGCAACCTGTGATGGTTTCTTCTACCGCAACCAAAAAGTGGCGGTTGTAGGCGGCGGCAACACCGCTGTTGAAGAAGCGCTTTACCTCTCTAACATTGCTTCAGAAGTGCACCTAATTCATCGTCGTGACAGCTTCAGAGCCGAAAAGATTCTGGTTAAACGCTTGATGGACAAAGTCGAAAACGGCAATATCATTCTTCATACCGATCGTACTCTAGAAGAAGTTACCGGGGACGATATGGGTGTGACTGGCGTTCGCATTAAAGACACCCAGTCAGATTCTATCGAAGAATTGGAGGTGATGGGCGCGTTCATCGCAATTGGTCACCAACCTAATACTGGCATTTTCGAAGGCCAGCTAGAGATGAAAGATGGCTATATCATCGTTCAATCGGGTCTTGAAGGTAATGCAACTGAGACTAGTGTTCCCGGTGTTTTCGCCGCTGGTGACGTCATGGATCACAACTATCGTCAGGCCATCACGTCAGCCGGAACAGGCTGTATGGCTGCACTAGATGCAGAGCGTTATTTAGATGCTCTAGCAGACAGTAAATAATATTTTTCATTTTTGACTCAAATCCTTAAAGCCTCGTGGTATTCCCACGAGGCTTTCTTTTGTATAATCGCGAGCCTCGATTAGTCATAATAATTATCATTAAGCCTTCACGATGGACAAAAAGAAACAGCGCAGCTTGAATAAATGGCTCAAGCAGCAAAGTAAGTTAGCGAAACGCTGGCTAATGATTGCTGTTGGCCTCGGCGTACTTTCAAGCGTGTTCTTATTAGCTCAAGCAGCCTTGCTCGCCACCATTCTTCATCAATTGATCATTGAACAGGTCGACAAATATGAACTGATTCCATATTTCCTAGGTTTAGCTGCCGTTATTGGCGTTCGAGCACTGTGTTCCTGGGGTCGGGAGATCGCAGGTTATCGCTGCGGTGAGCAAATTCGTCTCTATATACGTCAGCTTATTCTCGATAAACTTCGAGAGTTAGGGCCCGCTTACATCAAAGGTAAACCTGCTGGTTCTTGGGCCACACTGCTGCTTGAACAAGTAGAAGATATGCATGATTTCTTTGCTCGCTATCTACCTCAGATGTCCTTATCTGTGCTGGTTCCTTTCGTGATTCTTATTGTTGTCTTCCCAGTGAACTGGGCAGCTGGACTTATCTTCTTGCTAACTGCCCCCTTGGTGCCGATGTTTATGGCCCTAGTTGGTATGAAAGCAGCCGACGCAAACCGCAAAAATTTCAAAGCGTTGCAACGTTTGTCCGGTCACTTTTATGACCGTTTACAGTCGATGACCACCATTCGTCTGTTTGACCGAACCAAAGCGGAAACTGAAGTGATGCGCGGCGCTTCCGAAGTGTTCCGAACTCGCACAATGGATGTTCTTAAGATTGCGTTTCTTTCATCTGCCGTTCTAGAATTCTTTACCTCTATTTCCATTGCACTGACAGCCGTTTATTTCGGTTTTGCCTTTATCGGCGAGCTTAACTTTGGCGACTATGGTGCGGGTGTAACTTTAATGGCTGGTCTGTTCATTCTGGTGCTGGCTCCTGAGTTTTATCAGCCGCTGCGTGATTTAGGCACTTTCTATCATGCTAAGCAACAAGCGGTTGGGGCTGCTGAAAGCATTGTTGAGTTCCTTGATACTGATGTCGGTGCCGTTCGTTCAGGTGACAAAACGCTCAGCGCGAGTGACGCAATTTCTATCCAAGCAAAAGATTTAGAGGTGTTCTCACCTGAAGGCACTAAATTGCTTGGCCCGGTGAGTTTTGAGCTCTCGACGGCTCAAACGACAGCTTTAGTTGGCCCAAGTGGCGCCGGTAAAACCAGCTTAATCAATGCGATACTCGGATTCCTACCATATCAAGGGTCACTCATCATCAATGGTATTGAAAGAACAGAACTGAACCTCGAGAACTGGCGAGAAAAAATCAGCTGGGTTGGCCAGAATCCGTTGCTGTTACATGGTTCTATTCGTGACAACATCACGTTAGGCAAAGACAACGTATCGGATGATACCATTCAAACCGCATTACAAGAGTCTTTCTCCGCAGAATTCGTTGAGCAACACGGGTTCGATTACGCCGTATCTGACCGCTCTGGTGGCCTTTCCGTCGGTCAGGCGCAACGACTTGCTTTGGCACGAGCAATGGTTCAAAACGGTCAGTTCTGGTTACTTGATGAACCAACCGCAAGTCTGGATGCACGTAGTGAGCGCTTGGTTATGCAGGGGTTAGCGGATCAGGTCGTAGGTAAAACAACACTGATGGTCACCCACCAGCTCAGCCATCTACAAAGGGTTGAACAGATTCTGGTCATGGAAAACGGCGAGATTGTTCAAAGTGGTCCCTACAATAAACTCTCCAATCAAGAGGGGTTATTCCAAAATATGCTTCAGGCGAGTAATGCTCTCAACCAAGCCAATAAGGGGAATCTCGATGCGTGATTTAATTCCCTATCTAAAACTGTATAAAAAGCACTGGTTCGGCCTATCGCTGGGCATGCTGTTGGCTTTCCTGACTCTCTTCGCTTCTATAGGCTTGTTGACTTTGTCAGGCTGGTTCCTATCTGCTGCTGCAGTAGCCGGATTAACTATCGCCCGAGAAACCTTCAACTACATGCTGCCAGGGGCTTTTGTTCGTGGCTTTGCTATGGGACGTACCGCCGGTCGATGGGGAGAGCGCGTAGTCAGTCACAACGCCACCTTCAAGCTACTGACCGATCTGCGTATTTTCTTCTTCGCTAAGCTCGCACCATTAATTCCGGGTCGAGTATCAAACCTGCGTGATGCAGACTTGCTTAACCGCCTAGTTGCCGACATCGACGCAATGGACCACGTCTACCTTCGCCTTGTCAGTCCTATGGTCGTAGGCACACTTGGCATCCTAGGTATAACAACGCTAATTTGCTGGTTTGACATGGAGCTCGGCTTAACACTTGGCGCCATTCTTATGGCTTTACTGCTTATCTGGCCAGTGTTGTTCTACAAATTAGGTAAAACTAATGGCGCAGAGCTGACACAAAACAAAGCCGACCTGCGTATCGCGACATTAGATTGGTTACAAGGCTATAGCGAGCTCACTCTGTTTGGAGCCGAAGAACGTTACCGCAATGCAATTCTAAATGTGCAAGAACGCTTACTGAAGAATCAGTATTTTAACGCTCACTTTGCTGGTTTAGCCCAAGCATTGCTGATGCTTGCTAACGGTTGGACAATTGTTCTGATGCTATGGCTAGCGGCAGATGGTGTCGGCGGTAATATGCCAGACCCTATGATTGCCTTGGTGGTATTCGCCACTATGGCCAGTGTCGAGCTTCTGATGCCAATTGCCGGCGCCTTCCAGCATTTGGGTCAAACACTGACTTCAGCACGTCGATTAAACGACATCATCTTGTCCGAGCCTGATGTTCAGTTCCCAGAAGAGAACACGCAGCACAACAACGCGTATTCAATTGAGTATGAGAATGTCACTTTCCGCTATCCGGATGGCGACTCAAATACACTGAAAGACATTAGCCTACAAATCCCTGCCAAGCACCGCATCGCAGTGGTGGGTCAAACCGGCTCGGGCAAATCGACATTAATGCAGTTGCTGAATCGCTATTGGGACACCCAACAAGGCGACATTAAGATTGCAGGCCAATCCATTCGTCATTGGAGTGAAAGCCAACTTCGTCAGGCAATCAGTGTAGTCAGCCAAAGGGTTGATATCTTGAATGGTACTTTGCGTGACAACGTGTTGATGGCCTCCCCTGATGCTAGTGATGAAGCGCTAAGCGAATCTCTGACTAGAGTAGGACTTGAGAAACTACTTGACGATCAGGGCTTGGATACTTGGTTAGGTGACGGTGGTCGACAGTTGTCCGGAGGTGAGAAACGCCGTATCGGTATAGCGAGAGCGCTGCTTCATAATGGCCCTATTCTGTTGCTAGACGAGCCGACAGAAGGCTTGGATAAACAGACTGAGCAACAAATCATGCAGCTGTTTGAACAGCATTTTGAAGATAAAACCGTCGTTTTCATCACTCACCGCTTGGTCAACCTTGATAAGATGGATTCGATTTGTCTGATTGAACAAGGCCAAATCGTTGAGCATGGCAGCCATCAGGCGCTGCTTGAGAAACAAGGGCGGTATTTCGCGCTTAACCAAACGCTATAAACACAAGGGGCAATGTTGATTGCCCCTTTTTGTTCACCTCCCAATCATTCTCACTCATAAAGGGTTTGTCGTCATTGGAAATACCCGTTGTCGCATTTGCCACTCGCGGTTCCCTCAAGCGCAATTTAGTATCAGGACTTCTCAGTTCGCGAGGTTTCCATGATTCGATTTTTGCTTTGTAGCTTTACTCTTGTTTTACTTTATCCCACGGCCATAGACCTGTATCTGGTTGGTTTACCGCAAATTGCTCAAGACTTGAACGCAACAGAAGCCGAGCTACACATCGCCTTTTCGGTCTATCTGGCTGGCATGGCGACCACGATGTTAGTTGCTGGTCGAATTGCGGATTCATCGGGAAGAAAACCCGTAGCGATTGCCGGTGCTGCTATATTTGTCGCGGCGTCAATTATGGGCGGAACATCGACCCAAAGTACGGAGTTTCTCATTGCGAGATTTGCCCAGGGTATCGGCGCTGGTTCATGTTACGTCGTTGCGTTCGCGATTTTGCGCGATGTGTTGGACGACCAGCGAAGAGCCAAGGTTCTATCAATGATCAACGGCATCACTTGCATCGTGCCAGTCATTGCTCCCGTCATCGGCCATTTGATTATGCTTCACTCCCCTTGGCCTGCGCTTTTCACCACCATGTCCGGCATGGGAGTGATCGTCTGTCTTCTATCGCTATTTGCTCTAAAAGAGAGCCGACCTAAGGCCACCAAGCAACCTTTGAATGAGCCGACTAATTTAGAGAGTGAATCTTTTAAAGACCGTTACTTCTTGAGTCGCCTGATGGTGACTTCATTTAGTGTCACCATGATCCTGACATACGTTAATGTTTCACCAATGCTGATTATGAGTGATATGGGTTTCGATCGCGGCGGCTATTCGACCGTTATGGCGCTCACTGCGTTAATCAGTATGCTAACGTCTTTTTCTGCGCCTCTCCTGCTGGCCAGATTTGAGCAGCGAAGTCTGAGCCTGTTATCCCAAGCGTTTTTTTCGGCGTCTGCTGCTACGTTAATCATCACTCACTTTATTCAATTGAGTCATATCGGGTACTTCGTAGGCTTTGGGCTGTTGTGCGCTGGCTTTTCTCTCGGCTTTGGCGTGGCCATGAGTCAGGCACTCAGCCCTTTTTCAAAACGTGCCGGCCTTGCCAGCTCTTTGTTGGGCATTTCACAAGTATGCAGCTCAGCCTTCTACATATGGTTTGCGGGTATTTTGGGCATCAGTGCTCTAAACATGCTGATAATAATACTGGCGGCAGGTAGCCTAATCAGCTTTGCTCTAATACTATGGATACCAAAACCGACACCACTACAGCGTTATGAAGAAATCTCTGGCACGGCTTGATCTCAATTTACTGTTTACATTGCAGCTTCTGCTTCAGGAGCTGAGTGTTTCCAGAGCAGCGAAAAAGCTCAATGTTACGCCTTCGACCGTGAGTAAATCACTGGGAAAGCTGCGCGATTGGTTTGATGATCCTTTGTTTGTCAAAACTCCAACCGGACTGGCACCCACACCGCTGACCCTCAGTATGGAACAAGACCTCAATGACTGGCTGCAAATCGGTGCTCAAATTGCAGAAAGGCGCACTCAAGAGTCCACGAAAGGGATTCAGTTTCATCTCGCGATAGAGTCGCCTTTGTTACTGACTTTGCTGGGGGAGTTGATTCAGCAAATACACGGACGCTACCCGCAGGCCAAAATAAAAACCAGCAACTGGGATTACGATTCACTTGAGGCCATCATCCGTGGCGATGCTGACATCGGTTTTACTGGTCGGGAGAGTCATCCTCGCTCTAAAGAGTCACTTGACCTTCTCCCCTACTTTGTGGACTACGAAGTCCTGTTTACCGATCTACCCAAAGTCTATTTACGTGATGACCACCCAGCGCTTAAGCAAGAGTGGAATCTGGATACCTTTCTTCGTTACACCCACATTAATATCCTTTGGGAGAAGAGTGAAACTTGGGCCCTTGATGACGTCCTTGCAGAGCAAGGCCTGAGCCGAGCCAGTACATTAACCATGGCAAGCTTTGAGCAATCTCTGTTTATGGCAGCCCAAACAGGTCATGAGTACATCACTACTGCCCCCAATTACTGCGAGCATTATGTCAAACAGTTGCACCCGAATCTCACCAGCTTACCTATCCCTGTTGAAGAAGAGTTTAAGCAAAAGTTGTTGATTCCATTTACATTGATTTGGCATAAGCGCAATGCATACAATCCGAAAATCAATTGGTTGCGAGAAAACATTAAGCAACTTAGTATGCGCAATCACACTTAATCAGAGCGGAATACAAGACATGGAATTAGACATCTATCAAGTCGACTCATTTACCACAGAAACTTTCAAAGGCAATCCAGCGGGTGTCTGCATTACGGACCAGCCACTTGATGAGTCATTGATGTTTGCTATTGCCGCAGAAATGGCGGTGTCTGAAACGGCATTTTTGTCCTTAAGCGATATGCGCTTGCGCTGGTTCACACCCGAAGTAGAAGTCAAACTGTGCGGGCACGGCACGCTTGCTGTTGCCCATGTCCTAAAGCAACAAGGAAAGATGGCAACTGGCGACAGCATTACTTTTAATACCCTTTCTGGCTTGCTTAGTGTTAGAGTGCTGAGTTCGACTTATACGTTGGACTTCCCCGCACCTAAATTGGAGTACCAACAACAGTGTTCTGAAGAGAGACTTCGTGCACTTGGGTTATCTGAACAACAGGTAGTGTCCTACTGTGAGTTTGACTCTAAAGAGCTGTTCGAGCTTAGCAACGAACAAGCGGTGCATGAGCTAAACCCAGATTTTTCCTCATTGGTTAGACAAACGGGGCGAGGGATCATCGTTACCGCTCAATCCACCCAATCCAATAGCGATATCGTCTCTCGCTACTTTGCGCCTTGGGTCGGCGTGAATGAAGATCCGGTGACAGGTTCAGCGCACTGTGCATTGGCTGAGTTCTGGGCAGGAAAAATCGATAAGCCTGTCCTCACCGCCTACCAAGCATCTTCAAGGGGCGGCTATCTGGATATCGAACGAGTGGAAAGTGGGCGAGTCAAGCTTTCTGGTAGCGCAGTGATTGCGCTTAAAGGCACGCTATTTATCTGATTTTAAATACAAAAAAGCAGCCTATGTGGCTGCTTTTTTATTCATATTTCTAACGCTGGCGCTGTTTATTACGAGCACCTTGCTCGCCTGCACCTTTACGCGGTTTACGACGCGCTGGATTGTTGCTGCGTCCACCACCGTTGTTCATTCGCTCTTCATGACGCTTAACTGCGCGACGAATTTTCTGACTACGTGAGCGTTCACGCTTGCGTGATGTATTCGCTTTGTTTTCATCAAGCATCGTCTCTTTTTCAGGACGCAGTTCTACCAATTCACGTAGGTAGTTCACTTCTTTGAGGTCTAGCTCCATCCATCCGCCACGAGGCAGTTTCTTATCAAGGAAGATATCACCGTAACGGACACGCTTTAGGCGGCTAACTGTACAGTCTTGAGATTCCCACAAACGACGTACTTCGCGGTTACGACCTTCGTTGATCACAACGTAGAAAGTGTGGTTCATACCATCACCGCCTGCGTAAACAACGTCTTCAAATCGCGCTAGACCATCTTCAAGCTCTACACCACTAACTAGATTACGTATTTTCTTCTCGTCAACATCGCCAAATACGCGCACAAGGTATTCACGCTCAACCTGACGACTTGGGTGCATCAAACGGTTAGCAAGCTCACCATCGGTTGTGAATAGTAGTAGGCCAGATGTGTTCGCATCCAGACGACCAACAGAGATCCAACGAGAACCACGGATTTTTGGCAGACGGTCAAATACAGTTCGACGACCTTCTGGATCATGACGAGTACACAGCTCACCCTCAGGTTTGTAGTACGCAAGTACACGACACACCACTTCTTCCTGCGCCTTCGCAGAAACAGTGTGGCCGTCAATACGAACTACCGCATTCTCGTCTTCTAGTCGTTCACCAAGCTTAGCCACAACGCCGTTCACACTCACACGACCCGCTTTAATCAAAGCTTCAAGTTCGCGTCGTGAGCCATGGCCTGCTCGCGCTAACACTTTCTGTAATTTTTCGTTCATCAATCTACCTTTGTGTCGTCTTCTCAGACGTCGATTCTATTTTGCGACCCTAAATCGCGGTCGCGTATTATCGCAAATTCTCTAAAAAAACGCATGCATTATTTTCATTTCCAACAGCAATCACCAGAGCCATAAAACGAGTGAGGGTAAGATTTTACAACCTCAAATACGCTGTTAATTAGACGGCACTATTGTCCTGAGTGCACCGAGCCTATCTCAGTGGCTTTTAGCTCTGTTTTGCTCCAACGTTGTTCATCTAACAACTCTAACCAACTGGTTAACTTTTCAACCGCTTGTGGACGACTGATAAAATACCCCTGCGCATGATCACAGCCATGGGCAACCAACCAATCCAGTGAAGCTTGATCTTCAACACCTTCCGCGACTATTTTAAGCCCAAAGCGTTTGGCGAGTTTAATCGTCGACTGTGCGATCGTCTGATCTTGCTGATCACTGGCAACGTTAAGAATGAAGGATTTGTCTATTTTCAGTTCTGTTGCCGGTAAGTGCTTGAGTTGCGACAGCGACGAATAACCCGTGCCGTAATCATCAATTGAAATAGATAGCCCCCTCTCAGACAATCGGCTGAGTATACACAAGGCGTACTCAGGGTCTTCAGCCAATGCACTTTCTGTAACTTCAATTGTGACCTCGTTTTCACGGCATTCAAACTGGGAGAGTAGGGTCAGTATTTTGTCGTCAAAGTTCTTCTGCTTTAGATTAACCGCGGAGATATTGATTGCCACACCTAATTCGAATCCGCTCTCTCGCCAGACTTGTAGTTGCTGCAAGGCACTGCGCATGACCCAATCCGTCAAGGCATCTATCTGCCCAGTGGTTTCTGCAATTTCAATAAATTCATCCGGTGGAATCATACCCAGTTGTGGATGAATCCATCTTACTAAAGCTTCGACTTTATCCACCTGCGAGGTCTTAAGGTTGAGTTTTGGCTGGTAGTAAAGTACCAGCTGTTCGCCTTGAATGGCTTCCGTCAGTTCATGCGTCAAACGAACACGATGGATTGCGCTTTCTGCCATACTGGAGGCAAACTCAAGCGTTGGTACTTTAATCTTCATCGCTCGTTGTAAGGCAATACCGGCATTGTGTAACAACTGACGGGCAGTTTCACCATGTTTAGGATAGCGGCAGTACCCTGACACAGTATGCACGCTTACCGAAATGCGCTGTAAGTTGAACGCTCCGGACAAACATGCAAGAACGACATTAGCAGTGTACTCATCCGACTGCTGTGTATTGCATTGGGAGAGCAAAGCAAATTCTGACGATTCGAGTTGATAAAATTGTGCTTTCTCTTCCAACGCCATTAATCGACTGACCGCTGCAACCTGAAGCTCTTCGCCAGTATCTAGCCCTAGGCTGTAATTGAGCTCTTCAAATTCTAACACTCTGAAACGAATGAGCAAAAAACCATCACAGGATTTGTTGATAAGATTGGCAATGTCTTCAAACAACTTTTTCTTATTCGGCATTTTTGTAAGATCAGAGTGATAAGCGCGGTAGTTTAACTCAGCCTGTCGGTCGTTAACGGCCTGATTCATGAGGTTAAACTCATGGGCTAATACACCAAGTTCATCTTTACGATTCACCACCAAGGCTTCGATGTTTTCTCCTTGAGCAATTTGCTTCGCTTTACTCACAAGTCCCTGCAATGGCTTCGCGATACTTTTTGATAGTAAAAAGGCAGCGACGATCGAACAACCAAACGTTACCAAGACGATCAACATGATCTGTAGCCATCGGTTTTGTAGTGTTGCGAATAAGTCCGCTCTGGAGAGATAAAGGGATGCGATGAGATCTTTTTCGTCTTTAAAGCCAATCGCCACTTCAGTCGCAATAGTGTGTGCATCTGATTGTTGAGGCTCTATAGCGGAAAGGCCATTGCCCGCATCTGCTACACTGCTGGCAAGCAATGACCATTGCCCGCTCTCATGGTAACCGATATCGACATTCATACCTGTCAGTAGCGCGAGTCGCTGCGCTAAAGTCTGGTCGATAGCAAAACCAAAGCCTATCCAAGCGACCGTTTCAGCACCACTTTGAACTGGAACCAATACTAATTGAAACACCGCTCCCTGATAGTCATAGAGTATTGGGCGGTCCTCATCTGGAGCAGCGGTTTCCTCCATGGTCAGCATGTTGTTTTCTGTATCGGCACGGGTTCGATTAGTGCCTTTGTCGTAAACCAGCTTGCCGATGAAATTACCATTCTCATCAACTGCAATCGCCAAGTCGGCAGAAATCCGCTGGCGATGATTATTCAACGCCACTAAGAAACTGCGCGCGTCCTCTCTCAAAGCCTGTTTAAGGCCAAAATCTTTTGCGACGGTTTGAGCAAACCCGGTTAAATTACGCGTACGTTGATCAAACTGATTTTCAAACACCGCCTTTGCTGTACTGAGGTGTATTTGCGCTCGCTCTTCTCTTTCTTTTTCATTCGATTGGAAAATGGAGTAAAACAAAATGCATTGAACAGCGATCAACACCGCGAGAAAAGAGAACAGTATTTGAGTCTGGATACTTTTAAATTGATTCATTTATAGGACCCGTAGAAATCAATCATCTGAGCATTTTTCTGCTTCGGTATCGGTGACATTTTCTTGGTTAACGCCAGTTCAAATTCTTGGTCACCCGCCACTTCCGTTTGCAGCGTTTCGTTCATCTGTGGGTGCCAAGCGGTTAAGGTCGCTCTTTCTAACCCATCTGGAAGCGTTATTCTGGCAACCCCTGACTTACCGGTAATGGTGTAATAAGGAGTATCGACCACCTTGATGTAACCACTCATCCAGTCATGAATGTTACATCCCATGGCGACCACGCCTTCACTAGGAAAAGATTTCTCAACACCCTGTTCAGAAGCACGAATCACAAAAGAAAAATCGAGAGGGCCTGTGATGGAATAAATATGGTGGGAGATGTCGTCTTTGTTGGTAAATAGGACCGGTTGGTTGACTCTTACTACTGAAATATAAGGCTTAAAAGCACGGCCGTTTTGAGATACTTCGGTCACTAACGTTTTGTTAGTTGTCGTTTGCTCAACGGGTAAGTTTGACGCGGTAACATAGACCACCGCATCTTTGACTGGTTTGCCATTACTTTGTACAACGCGCACTTCTATCGGTGCAGCAGAAGAAATAGCGGGAAACAAGAATAGAATAAGAAGCAAATGACGCATATTGCATATCTGGTTTGTTAGACTTAACAATCAGCATAGCAGTCACGCGGTTTTTTTGCGGGTTGAAAGAGCATAGGTATCAACACACTATGCTCAGATAATTGGACGTTTGGGAAAGAGGCGTCCTTACTCGAACGCTGCTGGATCACCGGACCCGACTCGAGCAATAACAGGCTCGTCATCACTGAAATCGACCACGGTCGTCGGTTGCTCACCCAAGTAGCCACCATTTAGGATGCAGTCCACCGCGTGCTCCAATTGATCACGAATCTCTTCTGGGTCAGATTCAGTGACGTCATTGCCCGGAAGAATTAAAGATGTCGACATCAAAGGTTCACCAAGCGCTTCCAGCAAATCCAACGCAATCTGGTTGTCAGGTACACGGATACCAATCGTCTTACGTTTAGAGTTCATCAAACGACGCGGTACTTCTTTCGTCCCCTTGAAGATGAAAGTGTACGGCCCTGGCGTATTGTTCTTTAGCAAGCGAAACGCTGTGTTGTCGACCCGAGCGTACAGCGACAGCTCAGAAAGATCACGACACAACAAAGTAAAGTTATGCTTTTCATCCAATCGACGAATCTTACAAATTCGTTCTAAAGCCTGTTTATTCTCCAACTGACAACCCAATGCATAACCGGAATCTGTCGGATAGATAACCACACCGCCATTACGAATGATTGCCACAGCCTGATTGATCAAGCGAGCCTGGGGGTTTTCTGGGTGAACATAAAAAAACTGGCTCATGGTAATTCCTCATCATCGAGTCTCTCGACTCTATTTTTAACGTATTGATTTAATGCCAATCTATTGACTAATTAACTTGCGAAGGCTCAATACCCCAATCTTTCCATACAGGTTCTACACCTGCTGGCAGCCACAAATTCCTGCCAAGTTCCATCCAAGGAGACGGATAGTGGAAGTCACTGCCTTGAGACGCTAATAGTTTGTATTGTATAGCATAATCGGCCAAGTTGCGCCTTTCTTGTTGGCCTTGTTGTGGTTGGGCTACTTCCATCGCATCCCCACCCGCTTCAACAAATGCTGCAAGCAGTCGCTTGAGCCACTTTGCAGTAAGATCGTAGCGTCCGGGGTGAGCAAGCACCGCTTGACCACCTGCACTATGGATGGCACAGATTGCTTCAGCCATCGAACACCAACTTGGTGGTACATAACCAGGGTTATTACGGGTCAGGTATTTTTTAAATACCTGTTGCATGGTTTTAGCATAGCCATTGTCCACCAGCCATTTTGCAAAGTGTGCTCGTGTGATAGGTGCATCACCAGCAATGGCTTGTACCTCTTCAAGCACCCCTTCTCGGGTTGCTTTACTCAGGCGATGAGCGATCATTTCTGCTCGCCCTTCACGGTGCTTTTTCTGCTGTTCGATTAACTGAGCCAACTCGGCGGACTGCGGGTCTATATTCAACCCAACAATGTGGATGTCTTTGTTTTGCCACACCGTGGATATTTCAATACCGTTAATGATTGTTATGGGTAGCTGGTTATCTTGAACATACTGATGCGCAATCTCTAAACCATCTACCGTATCGTGATCGGTAATCGCCAGCACATCGATATCAAAACCGAGCGCTCTGTCTATCAGTTCGTTAGCAGGTAACCGTCCGTCAGAGGCCGTGGTATGGCTGTGTAAATCAATTCTCATAAATGTGTTTTTTTAGTTGACTTTTTACCTCTGCACTAGTTAACTAGTACACAAATACGAAGTACCTGAATTAAGGCTCACTATGTTACAAGAAATTAACCAAAACCAGAAAGCGAATCTTGCAGCTGACTCTCTACGTGACAGTTCTGCAAACCTTGCTTGGTGGCGCACTTGGACAAGTTCTTGGTGGGCTAACGTGTACTTTTAATTTACCAAATTAATGTTACCAAGCCCGCTACTAAAGCGGGCTTTTTGTTTTGTCGGATACTCAGCACTCAACTGGTCAAACATTCATCAAATAGAGCAAATTCCACATTGGGTGAATGTTTTCTTTGTGCGACTATGTACGGCAGGAAGTAAAAAAGATTACAAATGAAAAGGAGGTCTTGTGAACAAGGCCATTGAAATCAAAAAGCTGGGAAATCTTGAAGTTATCCAAGCATCTGCACCTTACACGCAGGATCCTACTCGTCTGTTTCATACTCTGTGTGAAAACAAAACCGACAGCCTGTTATTGGAGTCTGCAGAGATAGATTCAAAACAGAACCTCAAAAGTCTGCTAATCGTTGATTCCGCTGTTCGCATTGTTTGCAATGGCCACATTGTGACCATGCAAGCACTGACCAATAACGGTAAACACCTGCTTTCTCATTTGACCTACAACATTCATAGCAATGTGGCTCAATCATTTGATGGTCAAACACTGACACTAGAGTTTGAAGCGCCTTGCGATACACTCGATGAAGATTCTCGCTTACGAGAAGCGTCTTCTTTTGATGCGTTGCGTCTGGTCCAGCACAGTTTTGACCTTACTGAACATCAGCAACACGCCGTTTTCCTTGGTGGTCTATTCGCATACGACATGGTGGCGAACTTTGAACCTTTAGGTGATGCTGAAGCATCAAACCAATGCCCAGACTACGTTTTTTACGTCGCAGAAACTCTGCTCGTGGTAGACCATCAGAGCGAGTCTTGTGATTTACAAGCGACATTGTTTGCGAATAGCGAAGAAAAAACGACGCTGGAAGCGCGCATTGAAAGCATTCAATCACAGTGCGCTAACCTGAAACATTTACCGCAAGCGACCAAATTGACCGACGTATCTCCGCAGCCAAGCGTTTCAGACCAAGATTTCTGCCAAATCGTTCGAGATCTAAAGCAATACGTGGTACGAGGCGATATCTTTCAGGTTGTACCATCACGCCGCTTCATTCTGCCTTGCCCATCACCACTCGCGGCATACAAAGAGTTAAAGTTGAGCAACCCAAGCCCATACATGTTCTACATGCAAGATGAACTATTTACTCTGTTTGGCGCATCACCTGAAAGCGCACTTAAATACGAAACCCACACCAACCAAGTCGAGATTTACCCAATCGCAGGCACGCGTCGCCGTGGCAAACGCTCAGACGGCGCTATCGATTTCGATCTAGATAGCCGTATTGAACTTGAACTGCGGACTGATATGAAAGAGAACGCAGAACACATGATGTTGGTGGATCTCGCGCGTAACGACGTCGCTCGTATTTCCCAAGCAGGTTCTCGCCACGTTGCAGACTTGCTTAAGGTCGACCGCTACAGCCATGTAATGCACTTAGTATCCCGAGTGGTTGGTCAGCTTCGTGACGATCTGGACGCTCTGCACGCTTATCAAGCTTGTATGAACATGGGAACACTGACAGGCGCACCGAAAATTCGTGCAATGCAACTTATCAGAGACGTCGAAGGAGCACGCCGTGGTAGCTATGGCGGTGCTGTCGGCTACCTCACTGGCGAAGGCACATTAGACACTTGTATCGTTATCCGTTCTGCTTATGTTGAGAATGGCATCGCTCAAGTTCAAGCGGGAGCAGGTGTGGTGTTTGATTCAGAACCACAAGCCGAAGCAGATGAAACTCGTGGTAAGGCACAAGCCGTTATCTCTGCAATTCAGTCAGCGCATAAGGAGTCGTAGAGATGGCTAACATTGTATTTATCGATAACTTTGACTCGTTTACCTATAACTTAGTCGACCAGTTTCGTTCACTCGGACATGACGTCAAAATCTACCGTAACCACATCGCTGCAGCAGTGATTGAAAGTGCGGTCAACGAACTAGACAATCCGGTTGTGTTATTGTCTCCCGGCCCAGGGGCACCATCCGAAGCAGGCTCTATGCCAGAAGTCATCCAACGCCTGAAAGGTAAAGTGCCGATGATCGGTATCTGTCTTGGGCATCAAGCCATCGTTGAAGCCTATGGTGGTACCGTTGCTGGCGCGGGTGAAATTGTCCATGGCAAAGTGTCGATGATGGAGCACCGGAATCATCCGACATATGCTGACCTGCCTTCACCACTTGCCATTGCGCGTTACCATTCATTGGTAGCCACACAGGTACCGGAAACACTTACCGTAACCGCAGAAGTCGATGGCCTCGTCATGTCTGTGGTCCATGAACAAGATAAAATTTGTGGCTTCCAATTTCACCCGGAGTCCATCATGACTACCCATGGCGCAACCCTGTTAGCCAATGCGATCGAGTGGGCTTTACAAGATTCCAATCTAACGTCAGTGCAGCAATAAGGAGAAGAGAAAATGGAAACGATCATTAATAAACTCTATGAACAACAACCGCTCACTCAGGAAGAAAGCCAGCATCTTTTCGATATCATTATTCGCGGTGACCTTGATCCAATCCTTATGGCATCAGCGCTGACAGCACTAAAGATTAAAGGCGAAACACCGGATGAGATCGCTGGTGCAGCAAAAGCACTGCTTGCTAATGCCAATCCCTTTCCTCGCCCTGACTATGATTTTGCCGATATCGTGGGCACAGGTGGCGATGGTCACAATACCATCAACATTTCGACCACAGCCGCCTTTGTTGCAGCTGCCTGTGGTTTGAAAGTAGCCAAACACGGCAACCGCAGTGTATCAAGTAAATCAGGCTCTTCTGATCTGCTTGATTCATTTGGTATCAACCTCGCCATGAGCGCAGAGGATACACGCTCTGCGGTAGATAAACTCGGCGTTGCTTTCTTGTTTGCGCCGCAATACCACAGTGGTGTTCGACACGCGATGCCTGTGCGTCAGACCATGAAAACTCGCACCATTTTTAACATTTTAGGCCCACTGATTAACCCTGCTCGTCCAAATATTGAGCTTATGGGAGTGTACAGCGAAGAATTGGTCCGTCCTATCGCTGAAACCATGCTTAAGATGGGCATGAAGCGCGCTGCAGTAGTGCACGGTAGCGGGTTAGATGAAGTTGCTATTCATGGCAACACCACAGTGGCAGAAATCAAAGATGGGCAAATTACTGAATACACTTTGACTCCAGAAGACTTTGGCCTGACAGCACATCCGCTTGAAGCGATTAAAGGCGGCGATCCTGAAGAGAACAAAGCCATTATTACCAATATCCTTACAGGTAAAGGCACCGATGCCCAGCTGGGTGCGGTAGCGGTTAACGTAGCGCTTCTCATGCGTTTATTTGGTCATGAAGATCTCAAGGCCAATACTCAGCAAGCGATTGAGGCTATGAACTCTGGTAAAGCGTTTGAGCTGGTTAATCAGCTAGCAGCTCACGCCTAAGCACCTGAAGGAAGGAACAAAAGATGACTCAGACGCAAGATAAACTTTCAGAGCACGTGTCTCTGAAAGAAGCGCAAATGGCAGAAGTCCTAGCAAAAATCGTTCGTGATAAATACACCTGGGTGGAAGAACGTAAAGCCTCTCAACCTTTGGCGCAATTTAAAGAGGCGCTCACTCCGTCTGATCGTAGCTTCTATGACGCTGTAAGCAGTCAAAAAACTGCCTTCATCACAGAATGTAAGAAGGCGTCTCCGTCCAAGGGCCTAATTCGTGACGACTTTGACCTCGATTACATCGCTTCCGTGTACAATAATCACGCTGATGCAATTTCAGTGCTCACCGATGAAAAATACTTTCAGGGCAACTTCGATTTCCTGCCACAAGTGAGAAAGCAAACCTCTCAACCCATTCTGTGCAAAGACTTTATGGTTGATACTTATCAGGTTTATCTCGCCCGCTATTACTCTGCTGATGCGATTCTTCTGATGCTATCTGTGCTTGATGACGCCGAGTATAAAGCACTGGAAGAAGTCGCTCACTCACTCAACATGGGCATCTTGACCGAAGTCAGCAATGAAGAAGAGTTACATCGCGCAGTAAAACTAGGCGCGAGAGTGATTGGTATCAATAACCGCAATTTACGTGACCTAACAACAGATTTGAACCGCACCAAAGCGCTGGCACCGACCATTCGCGAGCTTGCACCCAATGCAACCATCATTTCAGAGTCAGGTATTTATACCCATCAGCAAGTACGCGACCTTGCCGGTTTTGCCGACGGTTTCCTTATCGGCAGCTCCTTAATGGCAGAAGAAAACCTAGAGCTGGCAGTGCGTAAAGTTACCCTAGGTGAAAACAAAGTGTGTGGTCTAACTCACCCAGATGATGCAGCAAAAGCTTACCAAGCGGGCGCTGTATTTGGTGGGCTGATTTTTGTCTCTAAGTCGAAGCGTTGTGTGGATTTAGAAACCGCTCGCCTAACCATGTCTGGTGCGCCTTTGAAATATGTAGGCGTGTTCCAAAATCACGATGTCGACACTGTGGTTAGTATTGCGCAAGAGCTTGGCCTAGACGCCGTTCAACTGCACGGAGATGAAGACCAAAACTTTGTTACTGCGATCCATGAGCAACTAGGTAATCGCGTTGAAATTTGGAAAGCTTACGGTGTGACTGATAGTTCGCCAGCATTGCTAGACGCTCCCGTCAGTCGCCACCTACTCGACAGCCAAGTTGGTTCTCAAACTGGAGGAACAGGTCTTGTATTCGACTGGTCTTTGATTGGTGATAGGTCAAAAGTAATGCTTGCGGGTGGAATTTCCCCTTTCAACGCTCAGAAAGCGGCCCAACAAGGCTGCCTAGGTCTGGATTTAAACTCAGGTGTTGAAGTTTCTCCCGGCAAAAAAGATGCAGAAAAGTTGCAGCAGACATTTGCTGAGATCCGCAACTACTAAACAGATTTATTAAAGATAAATGACTAATAATTAAATAATTTTTTTGGTGTGCTAGACAGCAATGCCAAACCGAATTGAAGGAATAGAACCATGGCAAAACTTGATGCCTACTTTGGCGAATACGGTGGTCAGTATGTACCGCAAATTCTCGTTCCTGCACTGGAACAACTAGAACAAGCGTTTATCGATGCGCAAGAAGACCCAGAGTTTCGCAGCGAGTTTATGACCCTGCTGCAAGAATACGCAGGTCGCCCTACGGCGCTAACACTGACTCGCAATCTGACCAAAGGTACAAAAACCAAACTGTACCTCAAACGCGAAGATTTATTGCACGGCGGCGCACACAAGACTAACCAAGTGCTAGGTCAGGCACTGCTGGCCAAACGTATGGGGAAAGACGAGATCATTGCGGAAACGGGTGCAGGTCAGCACGGCGTGGCAACTGCATTGGCCTGTGCATTGCTCGGTCTAAAATGTCGCGTGTACATGGGTGCCAAAGACGTAGAACGTCAAAGCCCGAACGTGTTCCGTATGAAACTTATGGGCGCGGAAGTCATTCCTGTTCACTCCGGTTCCGCCACGCTTAAAGATGCCTGTAACGAAGCCCTACGCGACTGGTCAGCAAGCTACGAAGAAGCTCACTACTTGCTGGGTACCGCTGCTGGTCCTCATCCATTCCCGACCATAGTGCGTGATTTCCAACGCATGATTGGCGAAGAAACAAAAAACCAGATTCTGGCTCGTGAAGGTCGCCTTCCTGATGCAGTCATCGCTTGTGTAGGTGGTGGTTCAAATGCAATCGGTATGTTTGCTGACTTTATTGAAGAGGAAACGGTTCGCCTGATCGGTGTTGAGCCAGCAGGTAAAGGTATCGATACCGACCAGCATGGCGCCCCTCTTAAGCACGGTAAAACCGGCATCTTCTTTGGTATGAAAGCGCCATTGATGCAAGATCCAAATGGTCAAGTTGAAGAGTCTTACTCTGTTTCTGCAGGCCTTGATTTCCCTTCAGTTGGGCCTCAACACGCTCACCTGAATGCGATTGGCCGCGCGGAATACGACAACGTAACCGATGATGAGGCTTTGGACGCATTCCAAGAACTGGCTCGCAGTGAAGGTATTATTCCGGCACTGGAGTCGTCTCACGCATTGGCTCACGCACTGCGTATGGCTCGTGAGAACCCAGACAAAGAGCAACTACTTGTGGTAAACCTATCAGGTCGTGGTGACAAAGATATCTTTACTGTTCACGCCATTCTAGAAGAAAAAGGAGTTATCTAATGAGCCGTTATGAGTCTATGTTTGAGCGCCTGAACGAGAAAAACCAAGGTGCATTTGTTCCTTTCGTAACCGTGTGCGATCCAAACCCAGAGCAGTCCCTGAAAATTATGGAGACACTGGTTGAAGCAGGTGCCGATGCACTTGAACTGGGTATTCCATTCTCAGATCCCCTTGCGGATGGCCCTACTATTCAAGGAGCGAACATTCGCGCACTGGATTCGGGAGCAACTCCAGATATCTGCTTTGATTTGATTGGAAAAATCCGCGCCAAATACCCAGAACTCCCAATCGGCCTTCTGATGTACGCAAACCTTGTTTACGCGCGCGGTATCGATAGTTTTTACCAGCGTTGTGCGAATGCCGGTATCGATTCTGTGTTAATTGCTGACGTACCAACCAATGAAAGCCAAGAGTTTGTTGAGGCGGCTAAGAAGCACGGTATTGAGCCTATCTTCATTGCACCGCCAACGGCGTCAGAAGAGACACTAAAATCAGTGGCTGAACTAGGTGGCGGCTATACCTACCTACTCTCACGTGCTGGTGTAACCGGTGCAGAAACAAAGGCCAACATGCCAGTAAGTGACCTGCTCGATAAGCTCAATAAATACGATGCTCCACCATCACTGTTGGGCTTTGGCATCTCTCAACCAGAGCAGGTTAAGCAAGCTATTGAGTCTGGTGCTGCTGGTGCGATTTCAGGCTCTGCCATCGTAAAAATCATCGAATCGAACGTTGAATCTCCGCAAGAAATGTTAAATCAGCTCGCTAATTTTGTTTCACCGATGAAAGCTGCGACGCAAAAGTAACAGATTAGCCGTCTAAACATCTATGAGATTGGTTTCTTAAATCATCGAAGAAACCGATCTTTTTTTTAACATTTAAGCGTCCCTCTCCCACTTCATCTCTTAATCACAAAACGCATCACAAAACCCAAACTCATCCCCCAAACCAATAGCAAACGTTTGCAATTGACTAAAAAATTATCACTCATCAATGAAAGTGGTTTTAATTGGCTCGATTGACTTTTCACCTTATTGCTAAATGTAAAAATAACGTGTAAAAAGCGAGGCGAAATTATTATCTAATTAAAATATTTAACTTAGATGGTAATTCTGGGAATTTAAATTTTGTTAGCACAGAGGTTATGGAAGTGTTAAAAGAAAAGAGTTTGCTAAGCAACATTGGTGTTCAGGTTGTCATCGCCATGATTGTAGGTACTGCCGTGGGTGCCTTCATGGGAGACAGCGCTACCATCTTCGCTCCACTAGGCGCGATTTTTATCAATTTAATTAAAATGCTGGTTATTCCTTTGGTTGCCGTAGCCTTGATCTCAGGTGCTGCGGGCTTAGGTAATAGCCAATCTGCTGGTAAAGTCGGCATAGTCACCTTAGGTTACTTTGGCTTAACGTCAGCACTTGCCGTCGCCCTAGCATTATTTATGGGCGAAGTATTCAAACCGGGCATGGGTATCGATGTTTCAGGCATCGAAGGCATGTTCTCTTCTGAGTACGCTTCTAAAGGTGAACTACCTTCTTTCTGGGCAACCATCACAGGTATGATCCCAACAAACGTTTTCCAGTCACTGAATGAAGCAAACATACTACAAATCCTAGTATTCTGTATGTTCTTTGGCATTGCGATTTCTAAGCAGGCCAAAGAGCGTCGTGACCCAATCATTAACGGCGTAAATTGCATTGTTGATGCCATGGTTTGGATGATCAACAAGGTTATGATCATTGCTCCACTAGGCGTATTTGGCCTGATGGCAGAAGCAGTAGGGACCTTCGGTTTTGGCGCCTTAATGGTGGTATTCAAACTGTTTGTTGTCTACATCGCTGCAATTCTTATCTTTGGTTTCGTGGCCTACCCTCTTATGGTTCACATCTTCACTAAGACCTCTGCGAAGAAATTCCTAACAGCGATGAAGAAGCCTCAAGCCGTGGCTTTATCTACCGCTTCATCAATGGCAACTCTGCCAGTCACTATGGATACCTGTGAGCATGAGCTGGGTGTAAGAAACTCGACTGCGTCTTTCGTTCTCCCGCTGGGCGCAACGATCAATATGTCGGGTAACGCCATTTACTATGGTTTGGTAGCAATCTTCTTCGCACAACTGTTCAACATCGATCTTGGTATGGGCGCATACATTGCCATCATTATTACCTCGACACTTGGCGCAGTTGGGCAAGCAGGTGTACCTGGCCCTTCGTTCCTAGTGGTTGCTGTTCTTCTAGCAGCAGGTATCCCTATCGAAGGTCTGCCTCTACTGTTCGCTCTTGACCGTATCTTCGATATGATCCGTACTGCATTGAACATCACAGGTGACGCTGCTTGTGCTGTGATTGTTGATTCACTGATTGAAGAAGAAGCAAGAGAAGAAATGAATCAGCAAGAAGCTTAAAACTAAGAAAGGGCTACTTATAAGTAGCCCTTTCCTGAACGACAAGCATACAGTTCGGCGAAGCCTAAAAACTCTGCATGAAATCCCTCTAATAGCGAGGTAAAAACCGTTTCCATTCGGTTAGTGTAAACGGATACTCCCCAGTTACATCTACCGTTGAATACCAGCTCTGCTTCGCGCCAGTATTAATGCCCTGATAATTAAATATCAGCTTAGATACCAACCTATCGCCGCTCCAATCGGTCACCACTTCCACATTCACCAACTGGTAGCCATTAGGGTTTGGGCCGCTTGGGTTAGGGTTGTAACATAAATTATACGACTCGCTGAACACCTTACTGTTGTTATACAACGTATAGTTAAGCGCTCTGTCTTCATTCCGTATGCCGTTGTTACTATTGAGTGAACGGATCTCTTCTACCAGCTCTTTCATGTTCGTGTTTTGAGACTCTAAATGGTCTTTATTTACTGGAGTAGAATTACAAGGGATCAGGTTACTCACTAATACGCGACCATCTTGCATCATTTGCCCAATCAAAATTACAGGTTGCGTTTCTAAGCCAAGCGCTGCAACAAACTGGCGCATACTATCATCTGAGTCAGTAATTAAGGTATACACTTCATCGTTATCCACATTGCTGAGTAGCCAATTCATCTCACGTGCCACATACTCGTTTTCAGGCAGCCCTAACCCTTTAAATAGTAGAGGAGTGAGTTCGGCATCTTGATTGAGCTTAGCAAGCGCTACATCATCGTCGACGGATTTTATGCTCGATACATCTACTTGCGACAATACGCAAGCTTGATAGAACTCTTTCTCGACACTTAAGTTCGGAAAATGCGCGTTCACATGGCCCACCACATAAATATACTCCTGCGTGGGCGGGTAATTGATTTGCTCTAGTGGGCTGATATCCGTACTTTTCGACTCATCGAGTGTTCCAATAACGCGCTGGGCCGTTATGCTTTGGGTATTCACGTTTTGGGCATTCACACTCTGAGAATTAACGGGTTCAAACGGGTTGCTTGTGGTGTGTTGGGTTTGCATTGTTATATCCCTCCCCTTTAGGCCGCTTTAGGCACATAATTTCTTAGTGGAAAATCAACAAATGGGTATTCATCTGTCACATCAATGCCGCAGGAATAGAAACTTTCTAAGTTCTGACTCTTATAGGTGAGGATCATCTCTATCAATAAACGGTTGGGATCCTTGGTATAAGGTTGATACTGGATTTCAATAAGCTGTCCAGACAGATCGAGTTTGCCTCTAATCAGCGTATTAAAATTAAACACCAAATAGTTCAAGGCGCGGCGAGAAGCACTAAACCCATCGTTGTGCTTAATAACAATCGGCGGCGTTTGCTTGGCAGACTGGGTGATAACGTGATTACATACCACACTTGGCAGCTGTAGATCGCTGTCTGACGGTTTTAGCTTTCCCTCATTCTTAGTACTTTTCACCATTGTCCCAATAAGCGCTACCGTGTCCCCCACCACGCTATGATTTAACGCCGCAATCAAGGCATCCAATTCGTTGGTGTATTTTGGCACAACCATATAAGTGTCGACGCCATTTATCGTAAACACCCAGCTGGCTTTTTCCGCGATGTAGGCATACGGGCGAAAAGTGATACTTTGGTTGTTACTGGTGGTTTCACTGTAGCTGAATACGCCATAATAGTCGTCGTCAGCTAAGCCCAATGCTTTGGCAGCCGCGTCAAACTCTTTTTGTAAGTCGCGGCTGGATAAGTAGGGGCGAATCGATCCCAGTGCGTACACATACGACCCGCCCATAATTTGGTTAAAGGTATTCATACCCATGTGTATCTCCTTAATAATTGTTAGCCATTAGCCTGCCATTAACGTAAATGGCATATACTTTTGCAGTGGCGTGTTTACAAACGGAAATTGGTGGGTTACATCCACACTGCAATGAAAATAGACCTCTGGCGGGTGACCGTTGTCTCTGCCCTTGTTTTTGTAGCTGAAGGTCAAATCCACAATGACATGTGGCGAAGCCAAATCACTGTAACTGGCGTTAACATCTTGCAAAAAGTAGCCAGCGACACTGGTACCCTCGTCTTTTTGCATGGTATGAGTGGTCAGATAAAGCTCAGGGTAGCGGTACGCAAGGTAGTTCTTGGCGCGGCTGAAATCACTGCGGCCTTGATTAGGCTGATACTCCAGTCCCTTCAATACATCTTGAATCACCGATGTGTTAACGCCTGTTTGCTTTTGCAGCATATCGTGCAGGCTGTCTAAGGTTTGGCTAAACAGGTGGTTACACACCACTTTGGTTAAACCCGTTTCCTCGTTATCACTGCCCGTAGCGCTGGCGCCGTCATCAACCACACCAACCACAGTCGAGAGCACCGAAAGTAAACTGTTCTCTGGCGGTTTTAGAGCCTGAATAAAGCACATTAACTCCGCTTTTGAACGTGGCTGCAACTGATAGGTCTCTTTATCGTGAATAGAGAGCACCCAGTTGATCTGCTCGGCAATGTAGAAGTATGGGCGATGGTTGTTACCTTCAACATGGTTGAGCACGGCGTAATAGTCGTATTCACTCACATTAAGGTTTTGAGCCGCGCTGTAGAAGGCTTCAAGCAAGCCCTGATTTGGGAATTCAGGCTTTAGCACCCCGACCGCATACACATAGTCGTTGTCAAGGCTACGATACTGGCGTTGAATTACCACTTCGGGCTCATCGGAATTGACACTCTGCTCTGCGGTAGGCACAAGTGATGATCCTAAATCGCCTTGCGATTGATCATGGCCTTCTACTGGCTCAAGCATTTC
This sequence comes from Vibrio neptunius, assembly GCF_000967495.1. Taxonomy (GTDB): domain Bacteria; phylum Pseudomonadota; class Gammaproteobacteria; order Enterobacterales; family Vibrionaceae; genus Vibrio; species Vibrio neptunius. Next base: position 72,816 of record NZ_JXXU01000011.1, read on the forward strand.
TTTGCCATTGGTTTGCTGGCTTGTCGTCTGAGTACTTAGATCTGCGGCTGGCTCCGCTTCTGGTTCTGCGTGCGCCGCTGTGTTGAACCCTTCGGTTACCGAGGCGTCTTCTGCTGGTATTAATTGCTCAAGTTGTTCTGATGGTGACATACCTAGCTTCTCCCTTTTGTATGACCCACACGACGCCAGAAAAGGGGCGATGGGCAAATCATCACGAAATAACGAATAGCTTTACTCTACCGATTAGAAGGCAAATTGAATTGGTTGAAGCTAAGGTTGGTTAGGTAAGACCTAGGTAAAGATAGGTAAGAATGGGTAAATACACCCAAGACAAACACTGAGGTGAAAAACGCTAAGGTGCAGGCCGCAAGTGAGCGAGACAAATCTTGGGCCTGCGAGTGAAGTGGGTTATTGAGGCTTGATCCAGCGGATTTTGCAAGGACCGCCGTTATCACCAATGGTGAAGGTTTGGATGCCACCACCGGCTTCGGTTTTTGGGCCGCATTGAACGTTATCTAACACGATAGCTCCATTTTGCACGTTGCCATTACCTTGTGGGCAAGCACAATCGCCGCCGCCAAAGTAGCCAACTGAATACCCTGCATCGGTAAGTTCACTAATAAACTTAGTATCTCTCACGCTCTGTTTGAGGTTTTCATTATCAAACCAAATAGTCACATCTATCGGAAGGCCAAGAGACTTGAGCCTATGCATTATATTGGCCGCAGTCACTTTTAGTGGCCGATAGTTAGGAAAGATATCATGCAGAATTGCCATTATTTCATGCCTGAAATTATTAGTGAACTTTCCTTTAACCTTATTTCCCTCCTCAATAATACGCTGACAAAGAGTTGAAACTGGATCATCACTACCGAGGGTCCAGCTTAAGATTCCTGATATCCATTGATGATCGGATATTATGTTGCTTAAATGCTCATGAAGACTAGTTGTGTTAATGTCATTGTCTGTCTTTGGTTTCGTAAGGTGACTCCATCCCTCAATAATCACTACGTCCATAATTGCTTTAGCTAAAGACTCCATCGCTTCTAACCACTTACTCTCTGTATGTTCGGCAAATTTAATCAACGGCATCATTGCCAAATCACAGCCGTTGGGATCTAATATTGAAGCTAACTCTTGAACACTAAATGCCGATAGATCCTGGTCATCAGCCTCAAAACTTATTTCCCTTAAACAAAACTGATAGTCATGTGCTTTGGCATAGTTGGCTTGCAAATACCCTTCTGTTACTACCCGATCAGCCTTAAAACCGTTTGCATTCGCCGATGCGTTTTCCGTTTTCAGTTTTAAACTGGCATTGGCGGTTGTGGTCGCTTTTGCCACTGCTGTGGTCGCAGCTACGGTTGCGTCTGCAATGGCCTTTGATAGCTCTTCTGTTGTTAATCCTGTCACGTTTATATTCGCCGCCATAATCCTTTCCCCTCTGTCGTTGTTTCCGCACAATTGCGAATTAAAACAAGCTATTTACCTTGGCTTGCTAAGTTAACTATATGCAGCGTAGAAACTACCAACTTGGCAGATGTTGGCACTTAAATGGGATTAATTCGGAGGAGGTTGGTAAAACCTATTGCGGCGTGGGAAGTTCTTTGTACCGATGTCAAAATCACTCGGGTATTTAGGGTATTAGGCATGATTGAAGGCGCTGATAACCGACATTACCAGCGCGTTTGATTGGTTGAACCGTTCTCTTTTTCGATCCCTTCCAGCAAGTCACTTAAGCTGATCACGTTGCGTGATTGAGCGATGGCCTTTAGCGACACATAACGAATTACATTCATAATCGATGCGCCCGAGAGGGGATATTGCAGGGCTATCTGCTTTAAATTGACATCTGGTGCCAGCTCAGCTTTGGCAGAGAATCCATTTTTCCACATGGCTAGGCGCTGGTCCGATTCCGGTTTCGGGAACGCCACCACGGTTTCAAAGCGGCGAAAGAAGGCATCGTCGACGTTGTCTTTGTAGTTGGATGCCAAAATCACTAGCCCGGTAAAACATTCAATGCGTTGAAGTAAATAGGCGACATTTTGGTTGGCGAACTGATCGTTTGAACTGCTGGTTTGGGTACGCTTACCAAACACCGCATCGGCCTCATCAAAAAACAGTACCCAGTCATTTTGCTCGGCGAGGGCAAACACCCGCGCTAAGTTCTTTTCAGTTTCGCCAATGTATTTAGAGTGAATTTGCGACAGATCCACTTTATACACATCTTTACCCAGTAACTGGCCAAGTAAGCCTGCTGTCATGGTTTTCCCTGTGCCGGAGGGGCCATAAAACAGCGCGCGATAGCCGGGTCGAATGTGCGCCCCCATTCCCCATTCATTGGCCAGTGTATGCCCGTGCTGCGCCCAGGCGTGAATATCATCCAAATGTTTTAGAACGGAATCGGGCAGCACTAAGGATTCAATGTGATGCTTGGGCTCGACCAACTGAGCAGGAAAACCTACCCCCTTTGCCGCTTTAGCAGACGTTCCTAAAGTAAGCAGAGCGTTGTGATTGGCATTAAATACCAGTGGCAGTTTTAATGGGTTGGTTAGGGTAAATTCGGGCTGCTCTAACTCAGCAGCAACCGCAGCTTGCCCCTGACTTAGGCTATTCACATCCCCCGACAAGGCATGGCTTAACCAGTGCTGCACGTTTAAGCGGGTAGCAATACACTCTCCCCCTAAAAGAAATGCAAGGGTTTCGCCGTTGGCTACCACTGCCCCGTTTGCTTCTGCACCGCCAAATTCGGTATAGGGGCGCTCTATGTTGTCGTTGCGCATCATAAGCACATCTAACACTTGCGGCTTTACCGTGGGCATCAGTGCCAGTGCCAATAAAAGTTGCGCGTCGAAATCCAGCTGATGGCTGGCAACGAACGTGGCTAACGTTCCTTCGTAAATCGTCACCTCGGGCGGGGGAATATCGCGCACGCATGAATAAGGGCACTCTTGTCCAAAATAGAGCTGCAGCCGCGTTTGAATTAGGGTTTCACACCAGTGGGCATACTCGGTAATTAAGGAAGCGTTACTGGCTTCTTTGCGCCCTAAACCAATATTCACAGGTGAATCTAACTTTTTGTTTTTATATGAAATGACATTATAGTTGATCATCTAAATTCCGCAGTTAACGGGGGGATTTAATGCTCAGTATCCACTGTGTTGTATTTGTCGTCTTGGAATAATCATTGATGTGGTAAGTAAAAGCGCGGATCGAAGTTCCGCGCTTTGCGATGGGAGGCTAGTCTATTAGCTCCAAATACTTCGGACTGGCGTAACCTGTTTGGCCGTCATCCGCTCTTATATAATCCCAGTCATTAGTCGAGAACTGTTTTGTCACTATTTGTCTAGCAGAAAGTTTGCCAATGACAGGAGCAGAAAGGGAAGGAGCTGCGTGTAAATTCAAGTTACTCCTATCTGACACGTTTACCCTATACGTTGAAACACCTAACCTGAATGGCCCTACTGCCCCAAGTTCATCATAATCGACCGACAAGGTTCCAATCTTATCGGACGTGACTTGGTAGACTTCTTTTGCCCCCTTTATCTCTTGCTGTCCCGAGCGCGCTTTTGTTCCATCCATCGTTAACTGCCGAATATCATAAGCGCTGTTCTCTATTGCCTGCTCGGTGCCTTCATAACTCGTTGAACACGACAGCCATCGATGTTGGCATAATCCGGCCTCATATAACAAAGTGCAAACCATTCCCGAACCATACACACCAACTTCAAACTTACCATCTAAGATTTTGTTCACACTTGTAAAGTAACAACTAATTTCGTTATTCACTTGGTCTGTATTTGCATTGAAATCGACCGCGAAGTAAATCACACTCCCTGGGGGCTGCCCTACATCAGCCGCACACTGCAGGGCTTGCTGCGCGGCTGCACTGCCTTCACTTGCGTTAAAATCTGAAATCGTATTTTGTGCCTTCTGAAAAACAACAACGATGTGTAATCCAGCACGCGAAAGTGCCGTCGCTTCCGTTTTTGTTAAGCATTTGGTCGGTAATTCGGGTGAGTTCCCGTTATTATAATATCGACCAACATGAGTCACCCCTGCTTTTTTCAGCGCTTCGATGTTACTCGTTGTATCACATGACGCATCGATCATTTTTGGCATATTTTTCTTCCTATCTTGTATTTGTCGTATTGCTTGCGCACCTATCACGCCAAATAAAATTAATAGGAAAAACAGTGTTTCACTTGGAATATTCTATGGTTTTCCAAAAAAGTGCCTGTCCTCTACCCTCTATTGCCGCATCAAGCACCATTAGCTGGCGTGACTATTCACAGGTAAAAGCTAAGGTGGTAGCTTGTGTTATCCACGACCACTTTTACACCGATGCCCACTCACATTTTCAAGACCATGGGGTAACATTACACGGTTATATTCAGTGGAAACCCGCAAGTAGTCGATCGTGATGAACGTAATTCGTTTTATCGTTGGCATTATAACCACACAGAAATGAGCGTCTCACACAGCGAGATACGCAATGATAATAGAGTGCGTTCCTTACGGTGCCTGTCCCATTAATTCGAATTTATTTCTGCCTATCCGATCCGCTTTCTAGGGGATTACTACCCCAGTTCCGCGCTGGCGTTTGAATTTTGGTAGCGCTGTACTAATGCTACTCGCACTGCCGACCATTTGGCCACGTTCAATATTGAAACAGCTATTAAGCCAAGTGTGGGAATTAAACCCAAGCCGCTCCAGTATGGGAGGCGTAACGTTGGAAATCATCCCTTTTTTACCTTTGCGAATGTGCCGCCCCGTCCAATCCACCAACTCTAAGTAGTCCATAAGCCGAAACGGCAAACCTTCGGGCCGGTTTTTCCTCGGGTAGCCCGTAAATGGAAATAGGTTGGGCGGCGTAACTCGATGACCTCCAACCGATTGGATGCGCAACTGCACCGAGGTATGGCTTGAGTTCTCTGGCGTATCGGCAATTCCCGCTCGCACTGGGTTGAGATCGACATACGCCATGGCTGCGGCAAGGGCTTTTTCATCAAGTAGCGCTTGGCTTTTAAATCGCCCTTCCCAAAAGTGCCCCGTGCAGCTGTCTTCTTTGTTGGCTTCGCTTGCAATAAACTGATTGATTAGGCGCATAAACCAACTAACACAATACAATCGCTCTCGCCAAGTTTCGATGATGCCCTGATACACCCGCAATTCTGGTTTGGTCAGTTTTTCTCCGCGTAATTTTCTTTGAACCATAACGGGAGCCAAATGAAAGGATGTCCATCGTTCAATGACTTCCTGCTGCGTTAATGCTTGAGCTTTGCCACGGTTCACATGCAGCACAATATGGTAATGATTACTCATTACTGCATAGGCGCACACATCGATGCAAAATGCCTTGGCTACCGCTTTGATACGAGTTTCTACCCACCCTTTACGGTGTTCGTAGTTAGTTTGGGTGGTGGCATCATAGCCACACAAAAATGAGCGTCTCACACAGCGAGATACGCAATGATAATAGCGTGTGGCTTCTAAGCTAATTTGTTGGCTACGTGCGGTTGTCATGCGTGATCCTTCTTGTCATACGCTGACTTTAGTTCACACCATTAGCCTAGAAAAGCCCACTTTGCTATTTCAAGAGTTCCCTACTTTTTAGATGTAATTGACTAGTTTATTAGTTATCGATAGACGTTTCTTAGCGTTTCTTAAGGTGTCCGTCCTATTAATTTCAGCATCAAAGCCACACAGAAATGAGCGTCTCACACAGCGAGATACGCAATGATAATAGGGTGTGGCTTCTAAGCTAATTTGTTGGCTACGTGCAGTTGTCATGCGTGTTCCTTCTTGTAATACGCTGACTTTAGTTCACGCCGTTAGCCTAGAAAAGCCCACTTTGCTATTTCAAGAGTTCCCTACTTTTTAGATGTAATTGACTAGTTTATTAGTTATCGATAGACGTTTCTTAGAGTGTCTGTCCTATTAGGTTGTTCCTGTCCCATTACTCGTTTTATACCGCGCCATGGGTACTGCTTAGAGTGTCTGTCCCACTAATTTTTGATTGCCTATAACAATTGGGCTAAAAAGTGTTTTAATGATTTTTAGGTTTTGTTATGGGCTTTTTAATATACATTTTATGATATTGTTGAAGGAAGGTAGATATTTTGCATGTCACCTCTACTTAGAATCTGCGTCAAATTTTGGCTGCCCCATTGTGCCCACCAACCACCACTAGTGTCTGCAGTATTTAACTTATAAGTAGTGGCATTATTTGCCAAACCATATTTACAGAAAGCAACCATTATTAATCGAGAAAGATTCTTGCCTTGCAAGTGATTTCTAATATTTATTGTTTCCACCCCGACCCTATTATCTTGAATACTATATCTGATTTTCCCTAACTCCTCTTCACCATAATATATATTCAATGTTGATGGGCTGGCTGAAATGTAATAACTGGTAGCACCAATCTGCTGTTTTTCACCCCCAATCGCATTTCCAATATCATTTGCATTCAATGTTACAGCTTCAACCTGCCCGAAATCTTTCACTGCTTCCGGTATTACTTCAGGGTACAATTTTGTGAATTGTGACTCAATCACCTTATATCCTTTTTGCACTTTATTTTGCTCAACCCAAGTTGCAACATCAACCTTCTCTTCTTCGGTTAGTGCCGTATTTGAAAGGTTTTTCATACGCAAAAATCGCTCCATTTCCGATACGGTTAGCGTTGACAATTCTTTTTGTTGGCCACTAATTGTAACTTGCACTCTCTGAATGGGTTGAGTAGTAGAATAATTGTTTGCTATTGACTGTAATTTCTTTTGAGCTACTGTTTCAATTCGATTATCCACAAACCCAAAACCTTGCTTCCCATTACTCTTTTTCTGGCCAACAGAATTAGCAACCGATCTACTTCTATTCTCTTTAATCTTCTCTACTTGCGTATACATATTTCAAACCTTTTAAATTTCTTTAGTGATTGTTATAGGCTCACGTCATTGCCTATAACAATGAGGCTAGAAAGCGTTTTAATGATTCTTAGGTTTTGTTATGGGCTTGAGATTACAAAAAAACTTAGCTATCTAACGCAATACATTCAAAGCCACAACTTAATCATTTCTTCCTGTTTATCATATTATTTATCGGAGTCTGGATTTCTATAACTTTCTCGCTATTCCCCCCTTCTTTATTAAAGGCAATTATTTTATGTATAGTTATTTTTGACCCCTTAGGTGTCGGTATTTCCAGCTCCCATATTTTATCCCCATCCTGATTGGTGTGTGTTAATTTGCAATCTGCTATAGTTTTACTCGGCGGCCCTTTTACAGCTGGGTCTTTATATGTGTATTCAACCTGTACTTTTTCAGCTTTATCGATAGATTCAACTTTTATTTTATATTCATCACCCTGGTGATCCATAACATTAACCCTCGGATAATCAAGTCTGACTTGAGGAATATCATGATTGTAAGGATCCATTATTTGTTTATAATGCTTGTTTGGCTCTTTATTAGTGAACTTCTCCTTACCACTTTCTAGCATCCATTCTTTCTCATCATAATTTGTAATGTCAAAAGGACCTATAATTTTTTCGTTAAATGAGGAAAGTCCTTTGTTACTAAAAATACGTTCGCTTTGCTGTGATCTAGGCGTTCTATTTCCACTAGAGTCAAAATGTCCATCTAGTTCCGGCCTATCTCCCCCCTTAATTACCGAAGGACGCTTATCAGGATCATCAAGTCTAACATCCGTTTCTGGGCCTATGAAAATGTTTTGAGGAGCCCAGCAGATTTTTTGTATCCATTTATCTATTTCATCTGAGTTAGCCGCGTATAATGACTTCCTTGAACAAATATTTTTTATGAATTCTTTTTTATCTACAGGAAATTTTTGACCCGAAAACTCTTCCAGTTTATAAAATACAGGATCAACACTACTATTTATTTGAAACGCCTTCTTAATATCACTCTCCAGGATTGACCAAGGCACTTTATGATGTGCTGTAAAATCCTTGATGGTAGGCGTGACTGACTTTCTTTTTGCAAAAGTAATTGCTTCAGTCTCGATTGGTCTTGTTATAGTGTTTTCCGTTGCGTTGTAGATGTTTTCCTGTCTCCTCGTTATAGAATACAAAGTATTTTCAAGCTTTCTCTGCGTGCACAGTATCGAATTATTTTTTTTAGAACATTTCTTCTGAGTAATAAAAATAGTCATAGCCCTACTTTTATTCTCTTTCGTCTTCTCTACTTGTGCATACATATCTCAAACCTTTTTTAGATTGAATTTAATCACTGTTATAGGCTCTATTTCATTGCCTATAACATCCCAACAAAGCCACTGTGGACTTTACCTCGACTAACTCATTAACATTGATGGCTCTTTAACCGCCTATTTAGCTATTAATGAGCCACTTCCTTACTTTTCAAACTATTCATCTCACCCGATGGCGAACTGATATTTCCAAAGCCCTTTGTCGTCATGTGCGTATATTTATTGGTTGTCTTTAAGCTGGGGTGTTCAAGCAATGCCAGAGGCCACTTAGGGCGTCTGTCCCCCCACCCTTACCGCCATTTCACCAAGCTCCGTCGCATGTTGCTCTAGCCTTGGGTCGTCGTTTACTGCTACACCATTGACTTCCATAGTTGGCTCTACCATGCCCATTTTTTGTTGGACTACGTGGCCAAGCTCATGCGGTAGGTGGCTTTCTTGCCCTGGGGCGAGGTAGATGTCTTCCCCTTGTGCGTAAGCGTGAGCCTGAACTTGGGCTGGCTTGTGTGAGTTGTAGTGCACGCGCACCCGTTGCAGATTTACACCCGATATACGCTCCATTCCTTGGCGCAGACTAACAGGCAAAGGCTTAGTCGCCATCTTAACGCATGGCGAAGCCGCATTACTTGCCGCACGCTGCGCTAACCATTTGTGGTGCTTCACGCCAAACAGTGGCGGGTTTATCCGTTTTAAGTTTGTCCGTTTTAAATATCGCTGCGTCTTCATTGGCGTTACCGTCCTTGCTTGCCTTTTTAACTTTGCTATATCTTTACTTTATGCTGGTTTTTACTTGGCGACTTGGTATAACCGATGCCGTCGTTGGTAAAGTCAAGGTTGGGGTGAGTTGTCAAATGGTTAAAAAAAACCTCTTCACAAATAGCCTTGCCCTAAGGTGTGAAGAGGCGGTTGAAATGAGCCATCAATACACTGAGTAAGGATGACTCGTTGGCTAGCCGTTACAGGCTATTCAGTTGCAGCAACTGCACTTAGCGCTTGTTGCTCGGCATCTTTTACGGCTTGGGCAACATTATTGGTTCCGTAAATTTGCCTAGCGACACTCTCATCAGTGTAAGCAACACTATGGCTGGCGACTTGCTCTTGATGGATCACCTCTTGCTGTGCATGGAACTCTTGTGTGCTGTCAGATTGTTTTCTTTGGCTCATGATGTTTCTCCTTAGTTAATTTTCGCTATTTCTTGCCTTGTGTTACAAGTCCTTGCATGGGTAGACAACGTTGAAATGCTTGTTGGCTACGGATGTGTTATTTGGTTAAGCCAGTGGTGAAAATTCACCCTCTACCCATACGTCGTTATTGGCGAACAGGTTTATAAGCTCGTGTGGCCGTGAATGTGCCAGTTCTAAAAAGCTGGCTTCCCATATATTGCGGTTCGATTTAACCTTTATGACGTTATGTAAATCTCGCTTCCAGTCTATGGGCAAAAACACACATTTTTCGGTGTCGGTGCCACCGTATACTTTGTCTTCTGCCGACAAGCAGACTAATCGTCGTTTATTGGTTTGCGTCAGTTCCGATTCTAATACCAGGTAACTAAGACAAGATCGCAGCCAAGTTGCTATGGTTTGAGGCTCTTTTGAGCTAACGGCCTTAGACGCTAGTACCTGAGATACTAACGCACTCGAAACCTTTACTTGCCCGTCTTCCTCACTCACTAACTGTTTGTTTACTGCATCTGGTTTCGCTGTTTGTTGATTTGTTACTTTCCTATGTGGCTTGCCTGCTGGCGCAGTGTTCTGTCGGCCTGATTTCGATGGCTCTGTGTTCAATGAGCTTGAACTCGCCTGGTTTAAGGTTTGTATTATGTCTATTGCCATGCTTCGGTATGCAATGCTGTCGTGTTCAACCTCTGCTTTCGCCCCTTTGGCATCAGTTTTTGCAGGCGCTGCTTGTTGGTGGGCTTTGTAGCCTGCCATTAACGATTTTGCCATTGCTAACCGCGCCAGCACTAAGGGCGTTCGGTTTAGCCCAAGTACGCGAATGGTCTGCTCGCCTTTGCTGGGTTTATCGTTATGCGCTCGCCAATCTTCGTACTGCTGCTGCGTTTGGCTGTCGGTAAGCAGCTCGCCACTGGTGGTGAACTGGTTTGGAATACTGGCGGGCTTTTGCCACATCAGTACCTCCACTTTCGCTGGCGTTCGATGATGTTTTGCTTGGTAAAAGCGGCACACTTGATCAAAAGCGTAAGCGTGGCCGTTATGTGGATTAAAGCGGATATAATCACGCGGGTCTTCTTGATAGGGGTTAACCAGTAGTGGCTTCTCTTGGGTGACATCTTGTGCGTTGCGCTCACCCACAATTGGAAACTGGCCTGCTTTTTGGTCACTGTTACATTCTGGGCAGCTATAAACTAGGTTTGATTGGTCGTACGCTTGCAAGTAGTAAGGCGAACAAGAGTGGCGTTTGTCACTACTTTGACTGGCATCAGTATCTAACAAGGTGACGGGACGAAAGTGCCCAACTTCCCCTGCCCCTGTTGGCATTAAGAAGCTTTCGCAGTAACAGCAGCAGCAATGTGATAAGCGCTCTAACGCCGTATGAACATCACGGCTAGCGTATAGTGCCGGATCAAACGCTGCGTAAGTAAAGCCCACTTGCAGTGTGTCTTGCGCTGAAGAGCGAGTACTGCCATCACGCTGTGTGATTAGAACTAAGTTATTTGCCAGATCGGGCGCGTACCCTTCTTTTGATAACACTTGACGATCTTGTTTCGTTAGCGTGTGGTATTTGGGTGCTTGGCTCAGCCGCTCCACCAGCTCTTTCATCTGCTTGTTTGCAGCTGCCTGTTTTACGCTCAAATCAGCGCTTAACTCAACGTTAAGTTTGTCTAATTTAATCATACTGTTGCCTACTTGGTTGTCTTTTTGCCTTGTTCGACCATTTTTGTCCTTGCAGAATGGTTATTCACTTACCCCATTAGGGGGACGCTGATCCACTGGATCTTGCTGACTCATAGCTTCTGGCTGACTCATAGAGTGTGGCTTGGCTTCTGCGGTTAAAACATTCAACGCGGGATCGTCCATACCCAATAATTGCTGCTGATAGGTTTGCTGCTTTTCCATCATTTGCTGCTGCATGTCGAACGCGGCCTGTGTTAACGAGGCTTGTTTGTTCATCACTTGCTGCTGCTTGTTTTGATGTGTTGCCATGAGCTTGCTTTCGTAGCCCTGCGCGATGTTTGACATTGTTTCCGCTGCCTGGCTATTGAGCGTGCTAAGTGGGTTTGAGCTGCTTAAGTTCGAGCTAGGTGTACCTTGCCCATTATCTCGCCCTTTTCCATCTTTTCCCTCTTCGCCCAATATAGGTTGAGTGGGTTGAGGGCTTTGACCAAACTCTGAAATATCATTACCCTGATCTTGCTGCTTGTACGCTTGCGATAGCGACGGGTGCTGCTGCATCAATTTTTGCCGTTCGCCGTCGATGTAATCCGACGACTGTTTCAACGAATGATTAATCGCTTGCATGGCGTCTGCGATTACGTTGTCGACATTTTTCATTATCGTGTTGGTATCCACGGGCAATGACATTTCAGCTAACCTCCGCATTGCATCGTACCTATCAAAGGCTGATGCCTCATTTAGCGTGTCGCTACCCTTTGTTTCATTCACACGACTCCCAATGTTTTGGGTTTTGTTTGCTGCGGATGATTGGCCAAAGGGGCGTGGCTGGGTGTTATTGTTCATGGTTCACCTCAATTGATTGACAGCGTGTGCGGTTTGTTGGTGTGCCCGTCTGCAATGCCCACTTTGCCTGCTTTTGTTTTGGGGATAGGCAAATCGCTATACACACTTAAACAGCCCACTTCATCGACGTTGACGATGATTTGTCGTTCCGGTAATGAATACAGGTAGTGACGATACTGGCCCGCTTGGCTCACATAACTGTCCGTTGCCAATTGCTCGCACAATACGCCCTGTAGCTGAGTTATGTAGGCATTAGACTTTTCTTCCAATGTCCCTTTTGCTCGCCAATCAATGTTTAACGCGATGCTAAGCACGCCAGCGGCAATACTGCTAAAGCCCAAGGTATTGCCCGCCTCACTCCACTGAACAAACGCATTTTGCAAGTTGGTTTGATCCAATTCGAATGTCACTAGGGGGCAGTCAAGCCTATTCAAGGCGATCTGATTGAGCGTAGCGAGCGCGTTTTCTACCGTGTGGTGCTTTAAGTCGATATGTGTCGCGACATGCAAGTAGGCGGCGTAGTTCAACCCAAAGCCTGTCAGTGTTCGCGAACCTGTTAATGCCCAATTCGCGGCTTGCGTTTTTATGCTCTGTTTTGCCGGAATGTATCGTTCGATGTACATCAAACTGTTGTAGCAGTTAATGCTGTCTTGCAATCCACTATTCCAAGAAAAAGGCACCGACGACTTACCGTGTTCAAACAAGGAAGCGACTTTGGTGAGTTCACTGTCGGTAACCAAATGGTTGCGGTTTAGTACATCACTAACTTGGCTGGCCGACGCTTGATGCGCTTTGTTTTCTGTGCTTAGGGTATGCACGTCTTGTACATCGACATCGAGCAGCTTTTTTATATCTAGTGTCAGGTCAATATTAGGCAACGCCACATATGAGGTACCCGACAGCCCTAGCCCAATTTGCTCCACAAACCCATCTTCATTGGCAAAGGCTAAAGTATTCGTTGTATTAGCAATGTTGATGTTGATCCAGGGTAGTGCATTCGGAAGCATGCCAACCAGATCTTGATTGCGTGGCGTTAACTGGCTAAACGACTGCATTTCTGTCCCTTCGATTTTTATGGTCATGTCCCACTTCCTGTCCTTTGGCTAGAGTCTGTCTGAAAAATCTTGAATTACCTTGCTGGCCTTTTCACCGACGTTGGCAAAGTTGGTGGTACTTTGCTCTACCATGGTGTTCACCTGAGTCAGAATATCTGCATAGGGCGTGGTTTCTCCGGTTGCGAGCATTTTAGACAGTGCCACCCCCATAGCCGTTGTCGCCATGGTGTTGATGTTTCTTAGGTTGTCTGTGGCATCTTGCACCGCTATGGCTGAAGACTGCGATATGGATTGAAGCGCTTTACCTGCGCCCGATGCTTTAATCACGTTGCCGGTTAATGTTGCCTCTTGGGTCTGTTTGACCGTTTCGACAATTTGAGTATTCACACTTTCATCTTTCATTGTGATTCCCCTGTTTGGATCCTATTTGATGGCTCTTGTTGATTTATGCTGAGCACCGAACGCGTAACGTTTGATTACACCAAGTTATCAAACTTGGTTTTCAGCTCTTTTGCGATGTTTTCAAGTAGTGCTTTTTCGCTCGCTTCGATGTTCTTTGCCACTTCGTCCACCGCTTTAGCCAACGCTTCATCAATCAAGCTTTTGGTAATCGATTTGTTGGACATTCTTAGTTCTTTAATCAATGCAAATTCCACTGCGCTTTTTAGCTTTTCTTCAGCGAGTTGCATTGTTTTTAGCTCTAGTTCTAGCACTTCTTTCGTCTTAGGGGGCGGCGCAGCGGTTTCTGTTTTCAGAATTCGGGCACAGCTTGCGTTAAGTGCGGCACCTGCCGATGTTTGCGAGTTTTGTTGAGCCGTCACGGCATTAAACATGGTCATGCCAAGGGTTTCAGTTCCTGCTACGTCCAACATGCCCATAGCCTGTGAAGGTGCGCCCCCTGTTAAAAGGGTATGTATTTGGCTCACCGAGTCGGTGACTTGATCGTTAACTGAGCTCATTGTCTTCTCCTAGTTTTTGACTTTATTTTGACTACTCTGCTGCTGGGGGTTTACCCGCTGCCGCTGCGAGAATCATTGCGCAACATTGATTGACACTCGCATTTTGTATCAGTTGGCATTGCGCTTCGTTATGCACTGCATTTTCCATCAATAGTCCAATGGTGTTCGCCATGACGACATCGGTGACGGCCATTGCAAATGCGGGTGCCGAATCTATGCTCTCTTCTTCCATCTCATTCCCCCATGTGGGCACGTTTCCGACATGCCAGGTTAGTGCTTGGGGAAAGGCTTTCTAGAAATTCAATCTATCACCTTTAATTGGCGATATTGGCACAGGTATATTGCCAATATCGCCATTACGAATCGCCCTAGCGGTAGATTCGCTCTGAGCCGACAGCTGCTGCTGCAACATCCATAGCAAACATGGTGTTAACGCCTTGAACCAGAGCAGCTTGAGCTGTTACTCCATTGTTCTGCTGGCCAGATGTCGCATTGTGCGCAGCATTAGATAGAGCTTGGCTTGTCGCTAACATAAAGTTACCTGTTGCCACTGCAGGTGCATCACCCAGTACTTTGGTGTTTACTTGTGAGATTGAGTCTGTGATCTGACTGTTTACTGCCGTTGGAAATGCCATAATATCTTCCTTTTTAACTATTTAAAGTATGTGGCTGACTAGCCACAAGTTTGTCCGCCTATCGCGTCGTTGAACCTTTCAGGGATGCTCCGTCAAGCGCCTAATAGTTTCTTCGTCGCCACAGCCGAGGACGCGGTGTCGACGGTATAAAGTAAATTTACTCCTGCCGTCGTGACTGCTTGCGCAGCAATGTTTGCTTGTTGCTGCGCTGCCGTTGCGTTATGTGCCGCATTAGCAAGTGCTTGTGAAGTTGCTTGGAACAAGTTGCCCATTGCTGTTGCTGGGGCTGTACCAAGTACTTCGACATTCGCCTGAGTTACCGAATCGGTGATCTGGCTATTAACTGCTGTTGGAAACGCCATTTAAGATCTCCTTACCCTTAACTCTGCTTTAAGCTGTCTAGGATGTCTTTGGTTGCTATGCCTGTTGATGCCGTATCAATGGAGTACAAGGTTGTGACGCCCATTGTGGTTGCAGCTTGTGCGGTAATTGCTGCTTGCTGCTGCGCCATAGTGGCGTTGTGAGCTGCGTTACCCAATGCCTGTGAAGTCGCTTGGAATAGATTGCCCATCGACATGGCTGGTGCGTCGCCCAGTACTTTAACGTTTGCTTGTGTGACCGAATCTGTGACTTGGTCGTTTACTGCGGTTGGGAATGCCATAGTGCTATCCTTTTCAATGGTGTTGCTGATAGTTCGCTAACAAACTAGGGTTAAGAACCTAGCCCGGCAACGGGTTTCTTACGGGGAGTAAGAATTGCTTTTGTCCCCATTGCGGTGCTGGCGGTATCGATCGAGTAGAGCGTTGTTACACCCATCGTTGTCGCCGCTTGCGACGTGATACCAGATTGTTGCTGAGCTAGTGTGGCATTGTGTGCCGCATTGCCTAATGCCTGTGATGTCGCCTGAAAAAGGTTACCCATCGACATTGCTGGTGCATCACCTAATACCTTCACATTCGCCTGTGTGACTGAGTCTGTGATTTGGTCGTTAACCGCTGTCGGAAAAGCCATATTGTTTGCCTCGCTTTGTTTGTTCAATCTTCACTGTGTTTACTGCGCGTTTGAAATTGAATGCCGCTGTAATTTCAAACGATATGAATAGGTTAATCGCCCGATGACAAATAAAATTGGTCAAGCTTATGCTCCGTTTGGTAGCAAGCATTCAACCATTGGTAGAATCTATTTTTACGGGATTAAACGCGTTTCTGTATGCAGTAATGGATGCGAGAGATCGTCCACCAGCGCCAAAAGTTCTGGGCTGGATTGGTCATGGTGAAATTGATCTCGATAGACTCCGGGGCTCACGCCTACGGTGGCTTTGAACTTGCGCACAAAAAAGCTAAGGTCGGAAAATCCGACGTCGTCACATACTTGGGTTACGTGCCTATTGGGGTTTTCTGACAGAATTTCCATCGCCTTAACTATTCGTAATCGAAGCAGTACTTGCTTAAATGACATACCTAAATACACTTTGAACAGATATGACAAGTGCGAAGGGCTCATACAGGCATGCCCTGCCAACTCTTCCATTGTTAGCGGCGTTTTGAAGTTATGGTAAAGGTGGCTTATCGCTTTGTTTAGGCCAGGGTGGCTTTTGGGGCTCCCTTCAAGCTGAGTTTCGTTGGTATTTTCATTTAAGTTAAATGAACTGTCAGTCAAAAGTGGTGCCCGCGCGTTGATACGGGCTTGATTATCAATTTTTAAATAAGGCTTACGCGCTCTTCCATTTATGGTAGTAACAGTAGTTGAAGTTTCGCTTGTCGGCTCATCGTTAACCATAGTCGGAAAACAGTTGAGTAATACCTCACGATTAATAATGGTTGATTCAGCTTGTATCGCTAATTTATCTAGACATCGCTTTAACTGTTTTACGTTACCTGGCCAAGCGTAGTTATTTAAAACCTGCCATGCACTCTCCTGAATAGACAAGCGCTCAATTTGAGGATCAGATTGTTGATAGTATTGCACCAAGGCTTCTATATCTTGCTCTCTTTCAGCCAGCGTGGGCAATCGAATATTTAAACAATGGTAATGCAACCACCTCAGTAATAAGTTATCGTCCCTGTCACTTTCTCTTCCTCCGTTATCCTGTTCTAAAAAAGGTAATTCTGTTGTACTCGCTATAAGGCGTACATTGGTATTTAAGCTATCAAAGCGCTGCAATGCAGCTTTTAATGCACGGGCGTTGTCGTTGGTTAACGCGTCAACATTGGCAATGTAGACACTCCCCCCTTGTGCTTGTTTGACCTGTTCGTCTAACTTGTCGGTGAGGTTTTCATCATTTAATAACTTACAACATACACAAACAAATGGAGCAGTTCTTCTCTCACTACTTTCGTGTAATGCTTTGGCAGCAATTCGTTTTCCCGTACCACTCTGTCCAAGTATAAGGACCGGTATTTGACTTGCTGCCATTAATGCTATGCGCTGATTAGTCAACTGTACAAATGCGCTATCGCCAACCCATAAGCTATTGAAAGATAGGTATTCTTCTGTTTTTACTTTCATTCCATTCATGGTTATTTCTCCATCATTGTATTCGTTACTGGAGAAGCAATACGTGTTTATTCTGCCAGAGCGTTAAATAAACCAACTGCATTACGTCTCTAGGAAAAAATTAACCAAGTGGAACGATTAAAAACGGATCACATTCGGATCAGTTACGACACCTGACTGAGACTATTGAACTCACCTTGCCTCTCTTTAGTTACGTGTATCTGGAGTGCTTCCCATATAATTTTATGTTGGAACTTGTAGGAATCGGTCAATGGATGAAGAAAACCAACAGACACTAATTTTTGTAGTTGCCGAATTCCGGTTACCTTACAACTCATTAAGTACTGATCAATCTCATCCAATTCGATGGTTAAACCAATAGCAACTAAAAAGTAGAGAAGTTTGGTTTCAATCGTATCGAGAAGCTCCATCATACTTTGAACCCACTCAATCAATTCTAATGGCACTGTTTTATTGGAGCATTGGGATATGAGTAGGGCTTTTAGTATTCGAGGGTTACCTTCTGAACGAGAAATCGCTAAAGATTTGTGTGAAGGAGATGCAACCTTTTTCGGTTGACTAAGTGATATCGAATCTGCCAAGACGACTAGGTTCGAGTGATCTAACAATGTTAGCGGAATTAAGTATGTTCCTGGTAATTGATAGGGGTCTGTTGAAAAGTGTAAGGAGCACGTCACTCCCAAAAGGATAAATATAGGGAGGTTTTGTGTGTGCTCTATTAAAAGCTGGACGATATAGGCCTGACGAGATCCAAGACTCTGTAGCCCGTCAATGACCAATATTGAAATTCCTGTTTCCTTTAAGCGCTGAATAAGAACCATTAAAACCAGTACATCAATTTCGTTACGTCTGTAGTCTGATAGTCCATCTAATGCGGCGGATTCTGCTCTACTTAAATACAACCCCATCAGCCGTAACATATGAAAGTAAACTATAGGGCTCTTAACAACTTTTTTGAGGTTTGATCGAATAACGTCGCTATCCAATTCTTGTGGCAGGTGCAAAACCGCACGAATCAACTGCTCAAAGAGTTGGGATTCGTTCGTTACACTTATATATAAATTGCATTTTTTATCGACATTAATGCTACGTAAAAAGTGAGAGATTAAATTTGTTTTCCCCACCCCTTGCATTCCATACACACACGCACTTTGTCCTCGCTCTGCAGCTAAATGGTGCACAAACCTAACTTGGCTCAGCTCATGGGTACGGCCGACACAAGGAAAAACTTCAGGATAATTCTGAACAGTGTATTCCAAAAGCGAAGGCGACACGTCATCAAGCAGTTCTCCTACAGTCACATTGAAAAAACAAGCTAAGCTTGCAACTGTTCTATATAAAATGTTCTTCCCAGCTTCCGCTCGTTTTATTGAACCAATCGATACGGCTAGCCGACGCTCTCTACACTTGTCAGCTAATTTCTCTTGGCTCAATCCATTTTTTTCTTAATTGCTTTAATAAAAGGCTATTTAATGGCACCCGACCATACTGTGTTTTATTCATTTATATCATCCAGTTAATATCAAAATTGATATAAAACTTCACCTATCAAATCGACACAACTGAAACAGGCGACAATGGTGATGGTTGCATATTACCATTACAATTATGCAGTTGAGATTTCATTTATTTACATGGATGCTTGACTCTCGGCATAATATGAATTTCTTACTAATCAATGCCCTTAATAAATTTCAAAGCCTAACATTAACTCTAGGACAAAACTTCCTTACTCGAAATATCTCGACCAAGACAATAACTTCATTTAAGAATGGGAATCATCGAAAAGTACGCATACAGTTTACGCTAGATAAGCGATTACAATATTGCCCGGGTTCAAACCGGAAGTTATGCCGCTTGTGCTGTGATTGTTCATTCACTGATTGAAGAAGAAACAAAAGAAGCTGAGATCCAAAAGCAGCAAGCTTAAGCGCTGATTTCAGGTAATAAAAAGCCCGGCTAGTAACGTAGCCGGGCTTTTTGGTGATGTGTCTATTACAAGAAGTGGAATGTCGCGTTTAGCGAGAAGTTTTTCACATCGTCTTCTTTCATATTGAATACGCTGTAGCTCGCACCGAGAGAAATTGGGCCCATAACGAAATACTCCGCACCAACACCGTACATTACGTCGATTTCATCCTCATTAAAACCGCCATCGGCTTTTAGATCGTAAGAATGAAGTCCGCCTTTTGCGTAAACATGCAACGGGCCAAAATCAAGACTTGGCTTCGCTGCGAAGTAAATGGAAGAACCCGTTAGGTTAGTTTTAATACCTGAATAATCCACACGGTCATAATCACCGAGGTTTTGATAGCCAGCCTCGAGACCGATAAAAGGCAAAATACCTGTACCGACATGTACGTTATATGTCGTTGTTGACTCACCCCCTAAGTCGCCTTGACCTACACTTGCACTGCCGTAGATCCATGAGTCTGCTGATGCTGTTGCTGATGCACCTAATAATGCTAGTGCGAGTAGTGTCTTTTTCATATTAACCTTCTTTGTTTTCGCTTAGCAGAGGCTACCGCGGCAATCCTCTGCCAATTCCAGTCAAAATTTTGTTATGTCTAAATTCTAATGCAATTTATATACCTAGCAATCGTCAATCGCGTTTTTCACGCGTTTGTCCGATACTGGGTATGGTGTGCCTAACTGCTGAGCAAAATAGCTCACGCGCAGCTCCTCAAGCATCCAGCGTACTTCTTTGACGTCATCTGGTACAGCCATTCCTTTCGGAATTTTGTTGAGTAACTCTTTATAGTCATTGGCCACTGATTCAATTTTAAGCATGTGCAGACGATCCTTATTCGGATCGATCGGCAATTTCTCCATACGACGCTCAATCGCTTTCATGTAACGCAATATATCTGGAAGACGCTTCCAGCCACACTCCGTTGCAAATCCTTTGAAGATCAGTCCTTCAATCTGAGCTTTGATATCTGACAAAGCAAAAGCCATAGTGAAATCTATCTTACCCTTTAGCTTTTTATTAATACTGAACGCAGTCGTCAAAATTGTCTCAACTTGTTTTGCAATATCAACAACAGTATCACCGAGCTCCGCACGCACGTGTTCTTTAAGCTGCTCGAACTGCTCAGGCTGCCATACTAGCCCACCCTTTTCTTCAATAAGCTTATCGACGCCACACGCGATACAGTCATCAATCAGGTCGAGTACTTTGCCATAAGGGTTAAAGTAAAGACCCAGCTTAGACTTGTTCGGTAAATTGCTATGTAGATATTTTATCGGAGACGGCACGTTAAGCAAAACCAAACGACGCTGACCCGCTTTCATCGCTGAAACCTGCTCTTGCTCTGTCTCGTAAAGCTTTATTTCGACGCTGTCTTTGCTATCTACAATCGCCGGATACGCTTTCACGTCATAGCCGCCACGTTTCTGTTGATACACTTTTGGCAACTCACCAAAGCTCCAAGTATGAAGACCTTGTTGCTCGATATCGTCATCTGCCACTTTCGACAGGGTTTCCTGCACTTTGTCTTTCAAGCTTTCTTTTAGCTCATGAAGATCGCGGTTTTCTTTGAGCTTTCGATTTCTGTGATCGACAGCCCGAAATGTCACTTTAAGGTGATCTTGAACCTGATCGAGGTTCCAATCGTCACGCAAAACTTCCACGCCCGTCATCCGACGAAGCTCTTTCTCTAAAGCGTCAAGTAAGGGCGCTTCCATTGGCGTTGCACGAGCTAAAAACGCATCTGCATAGTTAGGCGCAGGCACGAAATTCTTACGAATCGTCTTCGGCAGTGATTTGATCAGGCTAACAACCAGTTCATGACGCAGTCCTGGAATTTGCCAGTCGAAACCAGCTTGTTCAACCTGATTCAATATAGGCAAAGGTAAGTGAACAGTCACACCATCATTATCTTCACCCGGCTCAAACTGGTAACTCAGTTTCAATTTAAGACCATTTTGGTGCCAGAAGTTAGGGTAATCCAGATCCGTAACATGGCTCGCGTCACCCTTAAACAGCATCTCTTTTTCAAAGTTCAGTAGTTCGCTGTTCTCTTTGGACGCCTTCTTCCACCAAGTATCAAAATGGCGGCCTGAGACTACTTCTGTCCCAACTCGTTGGTCATAAAAGTCTGCCAACTCGTCATCGTCAACTAAAATATCACGACGACGGGACTTGTGTTCCAGCTCTTCCACTTCTTGGAGAAGCTTACGATTCTGTTTGAAGAAGGCATGCTTGGTATCCCATTCACCTTCAACGAGGGCGCTGCGGATAAAAATCTCTCGACTCACTGACGCATCAATGCTGCCATAGTTTACTAAGCGCTTAGGCACAATCGGAATACCATACAGCATCACCTTTTCGTGTGCCATAACGGCAGCACGTTTTTTCGACCAGTGTGGTTCACTGTAACTACGTTTGATGAGATGCTTCGCCAGCGGTTCAACCCATTCAGGTTGGACCTTAGCAATTATACGTCCCCATAGCTTAGAAGTTTCCACCAGCTCGGCCGACACAATCCATTTAGGCTGTTTCTTAAACAAGCCTGATGCAGGGAAAATATGGAATCTTGCGTTGCGCGCCCCTTGGTACTCATTTTTCTCTTGGTCTTTCATACCAACATGAGAGAGCAAACCGACCAAAATCGCGCTGTGAGTCGCTTGATAACTGGCGGGCTCATCGTTGAGCTTGAAATCCATTTCACGCATAGACTGGTGAATCTGGAAATAGACGTCCTGCCACTCACGCACCCGCAAATAGTTTAGGTAATCTTGCTTACACTGTTTGCGGAACTGATTGCCTGTTAATGCCTTTTGCTGCTTCTGAACGTAATCCCACAAGTTAACAAACGTCAGGAAATCAGACTCTTCATGGAAGAAACGCTTGTGTTTATCATCTGACGACTGCTGTTTATCGCTCGGCCTCTCTCTTGGATCTTGAATCGACAGTGCAGAAGCAATAACCATCACTTCTTTCAATGCGCCATATTTTGGCGCTTCAAGAACCATACGAGCTAAACGCGGATCAATCGGTAAGCGGGCCAACTGGCGACCAATCGACGTCAAACGCTTTTTAGGATCTTTAGCATTTTCATTGATCGCTCCCAGCTCTTCCAACAGTCGCACACCATCTTGAATATTGCGTTTGTCGGGCGCTTCAACGAACGGGAAAGCTTGAATGTCGCCTAAACCCAGCGCTGTCATCTGGAGAATAACCGACGCTAGGTTAGTACGAAGAATTTCTGGGTCCGTAAACTCTGGGCGAGATTCAAAATCCTCTTCCGAATACAAACGAATACAGATACCTTCCTCAACACGACCACAACGACCTTTACGCTGGTTGGCACTCGCCTGAGAAACAGGTTCAATCGGCAGACGTTGTACTTTGGTTCGATAGCTGTAGCGACTGATACGTGCTGTACCTGGATCAATGACATACTTGATGCCCGGTACTGTCAGAGAGGTTTCAGCAACGTTGGTCGCCAATACGATTCTCCGCCCAGCATGAGGCTGAAATATTTTGTTCTGTTCACCCGCTGAGAGGCGTGCATACAAAGGAACAATTTCAGTGCTTTTGAGATTGCGTTTTGCTAATGCATCCGCAGTGTCTCGAATTTCTCGCTCACCGTTCATGAAGATCAGGATATCGCCCAAGCCTTCATCACACAGTTCATCAACCGCTTCAAAAATACCTTCTAGCTGATCGCGATCGACATCATCATCACCACGCAGCGGGCGGTATCGTGTCTCTACTGGATAAGTGCGACCAGACACTTCAATAATAGGAGCATCACTGAAGTGTTTCGAGAATCGCTCGGGGTCAATGGTCGCGGAAGTGATGATCACTTTCAGGTCTGGGCGACGCGGCAAAAGCTCTTTGAGGTAACCGAGAATGAAATCGATGTTGAGGCTGCGCTCATGCGCTTCATCAATAATGATGGTGTCGTACTGATTTAAGAAGCGATCGTGCTGAATTTCAGCCAACAAAATACCGTCGGTCATCAGTTTAATTTGGGTATTGTCTGAGATCTGGTCGTTAAATCGAACCTTATAGCCAACAAACTCACCTAACTTGGTTTCCATTTCTTCAGCGATACGATTCGCCACCGAACGCGCCGCCAAACGTCTTGGCTGAGTATGACCAATCAAGCCATACTGACCACGTCCGAGTTCAGCGCAGATCTTTGGCAGTTGAGTCGTTTTACCTGAGCCAGTTTCACCGGCAACGATAACCACTTGGTTGTTTTCTATCGCCTGTGCAATGTCATCTCTTTTCTGGCTAACAGGCAGAATTTCTGGGTATTCAATGGTGGGTTTATAACTGGCTCTTTGCTCTACATCCATCATAGACTTGGCAATATCGAGTGCAATTTCATCAAATACCGCATGACGGGAGGCTTCTTTCTTGATTTTGCTCGCGCCCGAAATACGCTTGCTCAAACGAAATCTGTCCTTGAGCATACACTGATTCAATGCCTTGCGAAGAGAGGCGGCGTTGTTAGCCTGCGTTTTATCTTCGGCGACGGGATTTTTTTCTGGCTGTGACGAAGTCAAAGCGTTACCTATTCTTTTCACTACATAAAACTGTCACCGATTGTATCACAGTCGCTATGGCAAATGTCTCAATGCAAAATGCAAATTTTTCTTGAGAAAAAGCCCTTGCTAAAATACAAGTGCACTCAAACCATCAACACACGAGCATTAACCCCAACAATGGGGCCAATACAGTGTATTTTATGAACTTTGGAGTAGAAGAAAATACTCATTTTGCCCCAGTTTGCAACAAACTGGCGGCTTTACTCAAAAAGCAAACTGCACATAGAGGCTGTTGTAGTTACTGCCCCCTTTAATACGTCCGTATTGAGAAGCTTGCTCGAAGATCGCGCTGCGGTGATGCAGTGAGTACCCAATCCACATATTGTTCAAAGCATGGTTGTTTATTAAATCGCCAACATTCACATCAAAAGAGAAATCGAGATAGTTGAGTAAATTGCTCGCATTGTAGCCTTTCGAGTCCATCTCAGTTTGCTCGATATAGGTGATGCTATCAATAAACGACATACCCTCTGCGAAGCCAAATCGCCATTGAGTTGGCCAATCGAAAGTATAATAAGCCTTTATCGCCGCAACATATTCTGTACTGGCAGATTGCACCTCTGAAGACCAGTGATGAACAATACCTGGTGTAAAATAGATGTCCAACGGCACACCAAACAACTCATCGGTCAATGGGTGTCCATAAAAGAAAGACGTCATCTGGTTATTGTATGGGTCTTTCTGTGTGTTGAGGTTGATGATATCGCCAATGTTTGACGGCGTTGCCCAGCCGTGCGCTATTCGGAAGTAACGTTTGTTCTTGAGCTCAGACTTTGGGGCTTTAGATTGATCGTTGAAGAAACCAAAACCAATATAAAATTCACCTTGATAGCGTTCTTCAACCGTCCTTGAATGGTAAGTATTGCTATCCAAACGCGTTACGCTGGTAGCACCGAGCAGATAGAGATTAGAATAGACGTGATAACGAGCATCAATACCCAGATTCAGGTCCACACCACCACCGATCTTTTCGCCAGTAATGTCTGAGAAGGTGTAATACTGGTTATTGAAGTCTGCCTCTTTATAGCGTAGGCGTACATGAGGCTTCAGTGCCCAATCTCCATACTCAAGCTCCCCTGAGATACGTAAATTACTGTGAAAACGAAATTCATCATCAGCCATCAATTCAGCATCGAAATACCAATTCTCATCGAAGAAATAACGTAGCTGACCACCAAAATCGACCGCATCCCCCCCACTAGAGTTTTGCTCTGAAGAAGGAATATCTACGAAACGAAGCCGCATCAACGCACTGAGTTGAATAGCTTCATCCTCTGGCTTATAGAGATAGGCTCCGCCCTGCAAGCCTTCGACAAATACATGCTCGTTCTGAAAGAACATCATAGGAACAAAGGTACCAACTGTCTGGTCATTGTTACCCGTGTAAAAAGGGATAGAGGCCATACGATAAACAGCCGCAATACCCCAATCCTGTTCACTGATACTGGTTTCTTCTTCGGCTGCCGCAGAAAAACTGATATTACTCGCGGCCAACATCATCAGTGCCAACTGTCTATTTATATTACTCATTTTTGTCCAAAACTGACTGAACGACGCAAATTCTCTTCAATCGATAAAGTTATTAGTTATCTTTAAGCTCAATTCACCGTTAATATAAGAGTATATGTTCGCCTAAATCCAGTAATTGTGAAAGCATCAGATTTAAAGAAACTACTCGACGCGCTACCTGAAGACCAGAACCCTAACATTGTCACGGGTGAAGAATGGCTGCCTGAACGGCTGGTCAACACGCATCTCGATGATGAGATGCTGTTCTTGGAGTTTGATAACGCCCCAGAAGAAACCCAAGGTGAAGACGAAGGTCGAGGCTTTGTTGAGCATGAAATTGCTATGATTCGTCAACGATTCGAACAAATTCTTGACGAAAGCTCCGATACAAAAACCAAAGCAGATGCTATGCTGGCGCTCTTTCTTATGGGCCATGAAATGTCGAGTTCTGAAATTATCGAAATCATGGAAGACCCTGAAGTGCCTAAGGATCCAACAGACAACTAATGAAACTGACTCCTGAACTCCCCTTCCTACTTGCTGGCCCGATATTAAGAAAATCCACTACCAAAGATCTTGTCTTCTGGCTGGTCACAAGTCGCCCTCTTGAAGGTCAATTTGTCCTTTATCACGAACCAGACCATGGGGTGATATTTCAGGACAACCTCAGCCA
Organism: Vibrio neptunius; assembly: GCF_000967495.1. Classification (GTDB taxonomy): domain Bacteria; phylum Pseudomonadota; class Gammaproteobacteria; order Enterobacterales; family Vibrionaceae; genus Vibrio; species Vibrio neptunius. The sequence goes on from NZ_JXXU01000011.1 coordinate 98,656, forward strand.
CTGCCATCAAATTCAGGTCGGCACTCGCTGTTTTGTCACCTTGGCACATTTCAAACATAACTTCCCATCTGACGTTGCGCTCAGTTACGAATTTGAAACTCAGCTAGGCCCGCTTAGTCAGCTATGTCCACATTTGCTGTACAAGGATGAAGAAACACTCACGTTTAAGATTTCAACTAAAGCAGATTACGTCCTGCATGGCTCCTGTCGTAATCCACACCACCCAAGTAAAGACGCACTAGTCAGCATGGATACAAAAATAGCGGCTCAATCACTAGATGACCGACCGGACATGTTGGTTATGAGCGGCGATCAGATCTATGCCGATCATGTTGCAGGCCCTATGTTGGACGTTATCCTTCAAACCATCGATATGCTTGGCTTACCTTCTGAATCATTCAATAACGCGCCGATTGAGTCCGCACAAGCCTTGTACGCACATCCAGAATGTTTCTACGGGCGGGATAAAATATTACCCCACTATGTGGATGACGGTTCCTGGTTAACCAAATTGTTTCCCAAACGGCATGCGCCAATTTTTAGTTCCCGAGAGAGTGAAAACCATCTGATCACCTTTGCTGAGTTTTTCGCCATGTACATTCTGGTTTGGTCGCCAACACTCTGGCCGTATCTCAACCTGACACGCTTGCTCGACAAGGCGTTCACCCACAGTGGCAAAGTATTGTCGCCCAAATGGCAACAACAATGGCGCGAAGAAAAGCACATACTGGATGAGTTCATTGAGGGCTTACCACAGGTTCAGAGACTATTTGCCCACGTCCCGACTTACATGATTTTTGATGATCATGATGTCACAGATGACTGGAACCTGACGGTCGGGTGGGAAAAAGCGGCATACAGCAATCCGTTTTCCAACCGAATTATTGGTAACGGGTTAATGGCTTACTGGTTATGTCAAGGCTGGGGGAATGAACCGAATAACTTCAATGATGAATTTTTATCTGTCGCTCTTGAGTATTTCATCAACCCCACAGCACAACACCAAGATGATTTCATTCGTTATCTTTACAGCTTTGAAAGGTGGCACTATACGGTTCATGCCTCGCCTAAGGTTGTCGTGTTGGACACCCGAACTCGAAGGTGGCGCTCAGAATCCCGAATGAACAAACCATCTGGCCTGATGGACTGGGAGGCTCTGATTGAGTTTCAACAAGAACTGATGCATCAAGACAAAGTTATTGTAGTGTCCGCCGCACCGATGTTCGGTGTCAAATTTATCGAAGCGCTGCAAAAAGGCATGACAAATCTCGGTCAACCACTGGTGATAGATGCAGAGAACTGGATGGCCCACCCTGGGAGCGCGAACACGCTCCTGAGTATTTTCACGCACACCAAAACACCGACCAACTTTGTCATTTTGTCAGGTGACGTGCATTATTCGTTTGCTTATGACATTAAATTGCGTTTCCGACGCTCCAGCCCCAACATCTATCAGATCACATCGAGCGGGTTCAAGAACCAGTTTCCTGAGCCACTTTTGGCAATATGTGATCATATGGATAGATTGCTTTACTCACCTCGCTCTGTCCTTAACTTTCTGACCAAACGAAAGCGCCTGAAAATCAAAAAGCGCGATCCCAACACGAAAGGAGTACGCCGTTTGGTCAATACCAGTGCGATTGGCGAGCTGAAACTTGACAACCATGGAAAGCCTGTACGCATATCTATATTGACGGGTGACGGTAGAGAAATTGATTTCCCACCCATAAAGGAAAAGTAATCTTTTTGTAAAAACACTTGTGCTCGCTTCATAGAATCACTATCTATAGAAATAGGAACAAATTTTGAGGCGCATCACATGTTGAATTCAATCACTACTCTGTTTAAGCAACTCATCGATGGTCAGGATCTAGGAAACCACGTGGGCAGCGATCCAAATCTCGCCATCGCTTGTTTGCTTTGCGAAGTCGCCGGAGCAGACCATCAAATCCATCAAGCAGAAACTGAAGCCAAACTGCTGCTCATGACAAAATTGCTGCTTTTAAGCAACGAAGAAGCCGCAGCGCTACTTGAGCGCGCAGAAGCAAAGAGCAAAGCGTCCGCCTCCCTTTATGAATTCACTTCTCAACTGAGAGAACTTGGTCAAGAAACCCGCTTCGATTTAATCAAAGCCATGTGGGAGGTTGCTCATGCCGACGGCGAGATTGACCCATTGGAAGAGGCCGTCATTCGCAAAACAGCAGAACTATTGTATGTCGATCATAGTGAATTTATTCGCGCCAAATTGCAGATAGTTGAAGGGAATAGCGAGTAATTTTCTTTTCATAGGTTGAATTTATTTGCTCTCCAGTTCTACCTGTAAAACGAAAAAGGATACGTTGACTGTCACCTTTAGTTTAATCAGCCGAATCCAATAAGCTTTACTTCATACTCTCTAGGACATTACAACTTCAACATCACACCGAGCTTAGTCATAAAACTTCGATAATGTACACTGCTATCAGAAAGGCTCTAAAGTCAAAAAAGGGAGCATAAGCTCCCTTTTTACATCTCTCTTTTATCACAGCATCGTCAATGCTAATTTGGCGAGGTTATACGCGTCAACGTACCCAGAATGCTGCCGCCCTTCCCACTCAATATTTTGCGCTTCCTGAGCGGCTTTGTGGCCAATGCGTTTATCTTTGAGGCGGTGTTGAACGCGATACAAAGTGGCTAAGTTGATGAATTCTTTAAACGGCATCTCAATACCTTTGTCTTGGCATTCTTGCACCAAGATAAGATCATCCCGCCCCCATGATGCATAAATCTTATTCGCACCGCCAAAGTTCTTGATCATCGACTTTAATACTTCTTCAAGCGGGCGGCCTTGCTTTTCAATTTTACGTGGCGTAATGCCGGTGAGCTGCGAACAAAACAGGGAGACTTCATCCTGTTCGGGTTTGACATAGTACTGGGCACGCTTGACGATCTCGCCTTTCACAAGATCGATTTCTGCCAGTCCGACTTCGATGATTTCACCCGTAGTACCGACACCGTTTTCATTCCAACAGCACATTTCCAGATCGAAACAAACTATACGGTTATGGTTCATTGTTCGCCTATGTTTAGTATTTTGATAAAGCGCCGAATTCTACCTCAGTTGAGGTCAAAACTCGAATACCACCGAATTGATTGCGCAGATCTTCTGCAATTTTCTGTCAAACTGCCCAGTCATTTTAGTCAACTTACCTATAGTGTGACTAAAAGTGACTAAAAACAAATCAATCAGGCCTGTTAGCGCCTCTTTTCTGAAGGCCTGTAGACTTGAATGTGATAATATTTGCCCCAATTTAACCCAATAATTACGACAATAGCAGTCAAAGTGTGACTGCTATTTCTTCCATCAATTAAGAGAAATGTCATGACGTTCGATTTACAAATGATCCCTCAAACGTTCGATATGCTGCACGCTGGCCTGACGGCTTCAAGCGTCCTTTTACTTCTGATTGCGGTTTCGCGCAAATCTAAAGTCGTCGAAAAAGTGGTTGAGAAACCAGTTGAGAAAATCGTCGAAGTTGAAAAGCCTGTCGAGAAGATCGTTGAAGTAGAGAAAGTGGTCGAAGTTGAAAAAGTGATTGAGAAAGTCGTGGAAGTGGAATCAAAGCTTGCTACAGCTTCTACCGACTCAGCCATGCAGCTACTATCAATCATGCAGCAAGAAGCTCGCCTGATTGACTTCCTGAAAGAAGACCTGACATCGTTCTCAGACGAAGATGTCGGCGCTGCGGCGCGTGTTATTCATACCGGCGGTCAGAAGGTACTGAACGACTACGTGAGCCTTGAGCACATCCGTGATGAGGATGAAGAAACACGCGTTACTATTGAAGAAGGCTTTAACTCGCAAGAGGTTCGCTTAACGGGTAACGTGACAGGCAGTGCGCCATTTAATGGCACTCTGGTTCATAAAGGCTGGAAAGCGCGCGAAATGAACCTTCCAAAACTGGCTGAAAACTACGATGCTACCGTCATTGCGCCTGCTGAGGTTGAGCTGTAATGGAAAACCTGAACACCATTCAGGCTGAAACGCCAAAGTTTAGCGTTGGTATCGACTTAGGTACCACACACTGCGTACTGTCTTACGTGGATACATCGAAGGAAGACTCGCGTGTTGAAGTCATGTCGATTTCTCAGCTGACCGCACCGGGCACCGTAGAAACTCGCAACCAGCTAGGCTCGTTCCTGTATCAACCACACGAGCACGAGATGAACCCTTCAGCTCGTGTATTGCCTTGGTCATCTGAGCCTAAAGCCCTAGTGGGAGCAATCGCTCGCAACCTTGGTTCAAAAACTCCGATCCGCCTTGTAGCAAGTGCAAAGTCTTGGCTTTGCCACGCTGGTGTCAACCGACGTGATGCGTTCCTTCCTGCTGGCAGCCCGGAAGAAGTAGAGAAAGTGTCTCCGCTTCGCGCAACAGAGCTGTACCTCGAACATCTCAAAGATGCGTGGAACCACACTCATCCTAGCGACCCGCTTTCAGAGCAAGATGTGACGATTACCGTACCGGCATCTTTTGATCCTGCGGCTCGTGATTTAACCGCTGAAGCTGCACGCAATGTTGGCTTAACTCATCTAACACTGTTAGAAGAACCTCAGGCGGCTCTATACAACTGGATCGACAATAGCGATGACAAATGGCGTGATGAAGTCGAAGTTGGCGACATCGTGCTGGTTGTCGATATCGGTGGTGGTACCACGGACCTTTCTCTAGTTGAAGTTACTGAAGACGAAGGTAACTTGACACTAAACCGTATCGCAGTAGGTGAACACATTCTACTCGGCGGTGACAATATGGACCTTGCCCTGGCGTACCGCTTGAAGATGAAGCTAGCGCAAGATGGTAAAGAGCTACAACCATGGCAAGTTCAGGCAATGACGCACGCCTGTCGTGACGCTAAAGAAGCACTATTGAACGACAGCGAACTTCAGTCAGTGCCAATCGTAGTACCAAGTCGCGGTTCTAAACTGCTTGGCGCAACCTTGAAGACGGAACTGACGCAAGAAGAAGTTCAGCAAACACTGGTGGACGGTTTCTTCCCGAAAGTTGCCGTTACTGAGCATCCAGTTCAGCGTAATCGCGGCGCTCTTACTCAAATGGGTCTTCCGTATGCGCAAGATGCAGGGATTACACGACACATCGCTGCGTTCCTTGCAAAGCAGGCTAATGCTCAAGGTGGAGAAAGCGCTTCAACCGAGTTCAATCCATTTGCTGGAATGCCCGGTATGGGCGGCGCTGAAGCACCTTCAGCTGACTTTATCAAGCCAACAGCCATTTTGTTCAACGGTGGCGTTTTAAAATCAGACCTGCTGGCGAATCGCCTTGAAGAAACCATCAATGAGTGGTTGATAGACGCTGATGCTGAAATGGCTCAACGTCTAACGGGTGTGGATTTGGATCTGGCGGTGGCAAGTGGCGCTTCTTACTATGGCTCTGTACGTCGCGGCCAAGGTGTGCGAATCCGCGGCGGCATTGCATCGAGCTACTATGTAGGCATCGAGAGTGCTATGCCAGCCATTCCGGGCATGGCTCCACCAATGGAAGCTCTGTGTGTAGCACCATTTGGTATGGAAGAAGGCTCTGCGGTTGAAGTACCAAGTCAGGAATTTGGTCTTATCATCGGCCAACCAGTAAACTTCCAGTTCTTTGGTTCAACAATCCGTCGTGAAGACGCCGCAGGTACACACCTTGACCACTGGGGCCCTGATGAATTGGAAGAGCTACCAGAGATTCAGGTTACTCTACCCGTCTCTGAAGGTCGCCGTGAAGGTGAAGTAGTGCCAGTTACCCTAGCCTCTCGCGTGACAGAACTTGGTACGCTTTACTTAGAAGCCATTGCCGCAGATAACGGTCAAAAATGGCATGTTGAGTTTGATGTACGCGAAGACGCACAAAGCGACTCAAACGAAGAAGAATAAATAAAAACTAAACGGCATCCAATCGGGTGCCGTTTTTAAATACACGAAGGTTTGTATGGCATCTCCTCGTTTTCTAGTTGGTATTGACCTTGGCACCACAAACACTGTGGTAGCCTACTGTGAAATCACCGACAACCTTGAACAATCCGAAGTATCCCTGTTTGATATCGACCAATTAATTGGTCCGGGTGAAGTGGTTCGTAAGCCACTGCTGCCCTCTTTCCGCTACCACCCAGCCGTTGGTCAAATATCCCCTTCTGACCTAACACTTCCTTGGGAAAACCAACCCGTTTCTGGTGACATCAGTAATGTCATCGTTGGTGAATGGGCACGTGAATTGGGCGCGAAGGTAGAAGGCCGACAAGTTTCCAGTGCCAAAAGCTGGCTCTCACACCAAGCGGTGGATCGCAGCTCAGATATCCTTCCATGGGCTGGTGCGCAAGACGTCGACAAAGTCTCGCCTGTCATTGCTAGCGCAAGTTACCTCAACCACATTCGCCAAGCTTGGAACTATCGTTACCCAAGCAACAAGCTAGAAGATCAAGACGTCGTCGTAACTGTTCCTGCTTCGTTTGATGAGACCGCGCGTAAGCTCACTCTGGAAGCCGCTGAGCTGGCGGGCTTGAAGAAGATCGTCTTACTCGAAGAACCACAAGCGGTATGCTACGACTGGTATGCGCGCCACCAGAAAACGGCTGCTGACGAGCTCAAAGAGTTGCCGCTGATTCTGGTCTGCGATGTCGGCGGTGGTACCACCGACTTGAGTTTGATTGAAGCAAAGTATCACAACGATGAATTGGCATTGGATCGAATTGGTGTTGGCGAGCATTTAATGCTTGGTGGTGACAACCTCGACTTGGCATTAGCACATCTCGCGGAAAGCCGCTTTAATCAAAGTAAGAAACTCACCGCAGCAAGCCTAACTAAACTGATTCAACAAACTCGTAAAGCAAAAGAAGATTTGCTGTCAGTGAGCGCGCCTGACGAGGTAAAAATCACCATGCTGGGCAGCGGGTCTAAGCTACTTGGCGGGACAAAGAGTATTGGCCTCAGCAAACAAGAAGTCCATCAAATTGCTCTGGATGGTTTTTTCCCACTTTCCGATTTCAGTGAAGTGCCAGACAAACGCCGCAGCGCGATGGTCGAGTTTGGATTGCCATATGTTGCAGACCCTGCGGTCAGTAAGCACGTTGCAGAGTTTCTTAATCAGCATCAACAAGTCTCTTATTCTGCATTAGGTCAAGAAGACACATCAACGCCAGCCATTCCTGTTGGCCTGTTGCTCAATGGTGGTGTATTTAATAGCGAGCTGGTTACCGAGCGAGTAACCAGCCTACTTGGCAACTGGCGCGGCGCTCCTGTGACAGTACTCGATAACCCACATCCTGATTGGTCAGTCGCTCTTGGTGCCGTTGCATTTGGTAAGGCTCGCCGTGGCGCTCAGCTTAAGATTGGTGGCGGTGCTGCACGTTCTTACTTCCTGCATTTACAGGAAAAAAACAAGATGGGCAAAGCACTTTGCCTTCTGGCGAAAGGCACGGACGAAGGGCATGAGATTCGCTTAAGTGGACGTCGATTCTCCTTAACGCTGGGTGAGCCCGTTCGCTTTAACCTGCTAACGTCTACCCACGACACACTGACTCACAACACCGAAATTCAAAACGGTGTGATGGTCGAAGTAGACCCAGATATCTTCTCGCCTCTTCCTCCATATATTTCAACTCTGGAAAGTGAAGGGACTGATCTTCAAGCTAACCAGAAAGAACGTGTTGAGGTGCAACTGGCCTGCCAGCTAACTGAAGTTGGCACGCTAAAAATGGAATGTGTCAGCGTTGAAGATGACAACAAACGCTGGGAGCTGGAATTCGAAGTTCGCAATCAGCAAGCGGACGACACAGAGCAAGAGCAACTGCACCCGCGCCTTTCTGAGTCTAAAGAGCTCATCTCCCGCCTCTACAGCGGCAACAAGAAAAGCGCCGACGCAAAAGAAATCAAGACACTCGCAAAAGACTTAGAAAGAAAGTTAGGTAAACGAGACGACTGGGATTTTAGAACCTTACGTCATTTGTTCGATGCTTTTGCACAAGGCCGTAAACGCCGTCGCCGCTCAGAAGCTCATGAGAAAAGCTGGCTTCGCTTAGCAGGCTTCTCACTGCGACCTGGCTTTGGCGATGCCACCGACTCTTGGCGAATCGAACAAGTGTGGGGCCTATATCAGCAAGGTATTCAGTTCAAAAACCATCAGGGCTGGACAGACTGGTGGGTGTTCTGGCGTCGCATCGCGGGCGGGTTAAGTCAGGAGCAACAAGAAACACTGTTGGCTGATATTGCCAAATACTTACACCCAGGTGCGATGAAGAACCCTCAGTCAGCCAAAACAGCGCAAGACATGGGTTACGAGTCTATGGTTCGACTATCTGCATCACTTGAGCACCTTGAAGTGGAAGATAAAGTGCTGTTAGCCAGCTGGTTCTTAAGCAAAGCCATCAACCACAATCAATTTGAACAGGCTCATTGGTGGGCGTTGGGTCGCCTAGCGTCACGAACACCCTTATACGGTAGCCAGCATAGTGTCATCCCTCGTGAACAAGCTGAGCAGTGGCTGCCTAAACTGCTAGAACAAAACTGGCTCAAAGAACCGATGATTGCATTCGCCACCGTGATGATTTGTCGTAAGACAGGTGACCGTTTATTCGATATCTCTGATGATTACCGCGAGCAAGTTCTAACTAAGCTAAAACAAAGTAAGGTTCCAGAGTCTTGGGTCTCGCTGGTTGAAGAAGTCAAAGAGCTATCTGAGAGCGAATCGAAGCGCGTCTTTGGTGATGCGCTGCCAAGTGGTCTAACGCTCGTTCACAACTAATGGGTTAGTGCTATTCACCAGCCATTGCGCTAGGCGCGCTAATGAATGGGGAAAAATCACTGAGTTTCAGATTAACGCTAAGGAGTCGCAACGGCTCCTTTTGGCTTTTACAACAACATCATCAGTTTGTAAAAGTGATGGGATTGACATCACAATTTATTGTGATAACACGACGAAAGTGCTTGGGCCGATCAGTGATGCCGTCAATAAGCTCAACAAGCTGACTGGGAAAGCAGCGAACCGAATCAATTAATGTTCACTACTTACTCAGTAGCGACACGCATTCATCAAAAGAAGGATGATCACCTGTTCCGATGTCCCAAAGTTGCTTAGCCGCGTAATAGGCAAAATTCGGGTCAGCAGGAAACATTGCCTGCCTAGAGCGTTTCTTGCTCAGATAGAGCACTTTTATCTCTTTCAGCTCTGAGCCGAGAATGTTCCTCGAGTTGGCACATATTTCCGCTAGACCTTCATAGGCGTAAGCGTTAACTTCAGCCATGTTAATAGCGGCAAAGGCATAAATGGGAAAAACGGCAGTGACCAGAGTTATCTTAATACGCTTGTACATTGTTACGCCCTAGGCATGATTAGCCGTAAATAAGGTAGTCATTTTGACTATACTCATTCATATCCAACCAAAGAATTAGTCGTTTCTCTGTATCATTTGCAAAAACTCAGCCTCCGATTGCATTATTTGTTTATATTCACCCGTTTCCATCAGTTGCTTTAAACCTGCATTGAACTCACTCACCAATAAACGGCTGCGTTGACTATTGAATCGACTGAAGATCACAAACATGTCGTCTTCAAGCAAGGGTTTGGCGTGGAGTTTTATATAGGGTCTAAGTGCTTCGGGCACATAGTGTTTAATGAGGTACAAGCCCCGTTCAACACCCGTTGGATAAGCGTCTAATCGCCCTTTCGCCATTTTCTGAAAATTGGTTTCTTCCGAGTTGTTCACTTCAAAGTCGACACCCAATTGCTCCATAAAGTGGGTAGCTTGATAGCCTTGGGTAGCACCAATTTGAAATTTGTTTAGATCTTTTGCATCGTGCCAAGAAAATGGTATGTCTGAGTGATAAAAGAACTGTACACGTTGACTAAAAAATGGCTCTGAATAGATGAAGTCTTTCACTCTGTCTTCATTTTTCATCCAAGGAAAAGAACCATCAAATTCACCTCGAATCGCGTATTGATAAGATCGAACCCAAGGGTAGTACTCTAGCTCGACAGCATATCCGCGAATTTCGAATGCTCTTCGCACCAGAGTTTCCGATATTTTCAATTCTGGGTCAGACAGAGAGCTGGTGTAAGGTTCCCAATCTCCCACGGCAAACCGAACCGTCTTATCATTGGCCAACGATGAAAATACACACAGTGAAAACAGTAATGAGATGAGTCTTACAAGGTTCATAAAAAACACAAATATCAATAAATAATATTAATTGTAGTTGCAATCTAAACAATGGATGGTGATACGTGCTTTAGAGCTTGTTAATACCACTTCATAATGCTCTGAAAGAACTGGGCACCGTACCTGACCAGCGCTTGAAACTCCGCCTGAAACTGGCGCTATCACTGTATCCAAGCCGAAAAGCCATTTCTTCTGTAGTCAAGTGTGTTCTTAGCAAAAATTCTTTAGAGAGTTCGAAGCGTACTTCATCCACAAGCTCTCTATAACTGGTTTGCTCCTGATTGAGTTGCCTTCTTAAAGTCCTAACCGAGCATCCATGTTGGACGGCAATGTCATCAATAGAAGGGAACATACCAACACTCTGATAGAGAAAGGCTTTGATCTGATTACTTAATCGTGTAGGTGATTGCAATACTGCCATCACAGACTCACAGGAGTTGAGATAGGTATTGAGTAAATCTGAATTGTGGCTAGCTAACTTCCAATCCATAACATTGGCATTAAAAGTCAGCGCGCAGCGTGGTTGTTCAAACAACACTCTACAGCAGAAACGCTCTGTATAGTGAGTGGCGTAGTCAGGTTTTGGGTATGGCAGTTCCAGCTTATCTATCATCAAGCGCTGCCCAGTCAGTTCAAAAAATAAAGAGGTTATAGAACTAAAAAAGTACTCAGTACAAAAAGGAAGTAGTTGACCAATCTCCAAATCATTTTCAATCTCAATGGAGGCTGTGTCAGCATCGCGACATACTCTTACAGAAAAAATAGGGCCATTGAGATCCAGATATTTAAACCCTGCTTTAATCGCTTCAAAGACAGTTCGACTACTCAAAACAGCGTAACCAAGGATACCAAAATGGCTCAGCGTCGCTCGCTCACCAAGCAACAATCCCAAACTGATATTGGGAAAGAATCTCTGTACGTATCGAAATATCAACAACTTGTCTGAATAGCTGATATGACTTTCCTGGCTGCGCCAGTCTATGGACCGTAAACCTGCTTGGTTGAGTAAGCTATCCACATCGAGGCCATATTCTTGCACGACACTAAGCAGCAAAGAGATATCTAATACCCCCAACTGATATCGATGATCAACCGGCAGATATTGTGCGATGATCGCCATGCCTATTCCTCGTTCGACCTAATCTTCAGGATAACGGAGTTCACTCCCTTTAATTGTGATATTAGTTAACTTTATGGCCGAAAATGACCTGTTTAATCTCAACCAAACACGCAACACTGATGGAAATGTTATTGGATTGTGAGGTTATCATGATGATGAGCCAAGCTGCCCCTGAATACCTTATCCAGTCGAATGGAAAGCCCTGTTTCGGTCATTTTGATGGCGTACCAAAACAATTGGGAATCCAACACTTTGCATACTGCAATAACATGGATCGCAAAGTCGGTAGGCTGAAAAAATACTTTCACTACAAGCAGTTTCAATTTGTCAGCATCATGACACCACGCTACGTGATTGGCCTAGCCATCGCAGATATTCGCTATGTAGGATCTGCATTTTGTTATGTTTACGACGTCCAAACCGACACTCTGGTAGAGCAAAGCTGGTTAAGACCTTTAAACATCGACAAACAAATGTCCCCATCTCCATATCAAGGATCCAGTCACATCGCGGCCAAAAAACTAGCGTTTGAGATTGCCTACCCTAATTGGCAGGTCAAAGCCAGCACGGATTTGTTGCAACTCGATGTTTCGCTCCAACCACCAAGCAGCAGCTTGCCGCTCTCACTTTGCACGCCTACTGGCTATAACGGCTGGACCTACACCAAAAAGCACAACGCGCTGGCCGTTAAGGGAAATATTACGGTAGGTGGCAACCAGATTGACACTTCTCTCGCGTTGGGTGGCTATGACTTTTCAGCGGGCTATATGCGACGCGAAACAAGTTGGCGATGGGCAAGCATCAATGGTTTCAGTGACAAGAGCAAGCTTGGCCTCAACTTAGCTGCAGGGGTTAACGAAACGGGCAGTCATGAGAATGCTCTATGGGTTGATGAGGTTCGGCATCTACTCGGTGCTGTCCACTTTCATTTTGATCGCCAAGCGAACCAAAAGAAATGGCGTATTTTCTCTGATGATGGTCGAGTCGATTTGACTTTTACACCACTAAACAACAGAAGTGAAAAACTCAACTTGTGGGTTCTACAAAGCAATTTTCGTCAGTTTATCGGCCACTTTTCAGGTGTCATCAAAGATGACAATGGTGTCCATCACACAGTAGAACAGCAACTTGGTTTAACCGAAGATCACTTCGCTCGCTGGTAATATTTTCGGAGCTTTGTATGAATTTCAGTATTCTTATCGACAACCCTGAATGGCTTCTGATGCTATTGGCCCCCCTTTTCATTGGTTTGATGTTGGCTGAGTACTTCATCGGCCAAAAACGCGGTCATCTTCCACAAAATTCATCCTATTTTCTTCCAGAAGTATTATGTAACTTTACTCTCGCGGGCATGCATCAACTAGCGGACCTGTTGACTGGGCTTTTAATCATTCAGCTTTACATGTGGTTGTTTGGCTGGCGACTGATGGACATAGAAATGGGTGTTGCGAGCTTTATTATTCTGCTCATACTGCAAGATTTTTTCTACTACTGGTTTCATCGCGCCAGTCATCGCACTCGCTGGATGTGGGCTGCGCACGTTGCTCATCACAGCTCTGAACGCATGAACTTCAGCACGGCTTTTCGACAAAGCTTAATGTACCCCATTGCGGGGATGTGGCTATTCTGGGTGCCGCTTGTGATCATAGGATTCGAGCCTAAATGGGTCATTTTTGCCGTACTGTTAAACTTGGGTTTGCAGTTCTTCGTTCACACTCAGTGGGTTCGAACACTTGGCCCATTGGAATATCTATTTAATACCCCTTCTCATCACAGAGTGCATCATGGTCGTAACCCTCAGTACATCGATAAAAACTACGCTGGTGTACTCATTATCTGGGACAAACTGTTCGGTACCTTTGAACCTGAAGTTGAAACCGTACGCTACGGTGTCACTAAACCCATCAACAGCTTCAATCCACTGGTAGTGACATTTAAAGAATGGGGAGACCTCTTGCAGGATATACGTCAGAAGCAGTTATCTTTTCGGCAAAAACTGCGCCTTTTATTCTCCCCACCTAATGACTAAAGAACACTTGTTCCTGATAGAAGCGCTAGCTTTGGTCTTTATTATTGGCAAAGCTCACTGCGTATATCACCTATTGGCCAAGAAACCCAACGTCTTCTGGAGTTGAGGGCAAAACCTTCTCAGTCCCTCAACCTGTTATGTCGAACATAGAGCAGGGAAATCACATCACTGTTGAATGAAAACACCCTATAAAGACCCCTTTATCCAGCCCCAGAACTGACGTTGCAACAATTGTCTCGCATAGTCTGCGATCCTGCTATGCTGATATTAAAGGTCGTCAATCAGGTACATGGAAGGAAGATATCAAAACTGGTCAGTGAATATCTAGAGCCGTTCAAATAAGATAGTGGCGAGCAATCTGAGAGTACGAGCTATTTTTGTTTTAGCCGGCGACTGAATTGTCCGGGAGTAATCAACACGAAATTTTTGAACTCTCTCGTCATATGAGCTTGATCGGAAAAACCTTGATAGGCAGCCAGTTCGGCTAAAGAGAGTTGAGGGTTGTCTCTCAGGTTTTGAATGCTGGCATGCACTCGACGAAGACGTTGGAAGTACTTTGGACTCATTCCCACCCAATGTTTGAATTTGCGTTCAACTTGCCTTTGGCTTTCGCCAAAGCTCTCGCCTATCTTGCCATCCTGCGCAAGATGAATCAGCTTAGCTCTGTCTTCATCCACGTCATGTTGAGACACGTATTCTGAGCACCAATTCATCAACAGCGCTATTCGCTTGCTATGATTCTGCTGCTCGGATAATTGCGTGACCAAAGCCTTTGAAGGTTCGAAACAAAACCCATCTTGACGGTTTACTTTGCTGGCTTCAATGAGCTCGTCCAAAAATGAAAACTGCATACCAGGGTGAAAGCGGACCCCGCAAAGCTCGGCCTCACAAGACATAGTGATGTTCTTGGTGACTATGCTATATGGATGATACACCGCGCTTTGACTATATGCTCTGCCTTCTAAACTCACCTGCCCTTTTAGTACAAACATCACCCCAGAGCCTCCATCACAGTATAGAGGTTTGGAGATGGCTTGCCCAACAGACACTTTAGCCGACCATATTGCCTGAATATGATCGGCTAGTAGACCATCTGGATTGACTATTTCAAAATCCATTTGTTGAGTGTTACTCCTGCCGTTAGTCTGCCGAAAGACTACCAATTTCAGGCTTGAACGTTTTGGCGATACGATTCCAGCTATTAATTGCATTGATAGCCAGCGTGAGGATAACGAGTCCCTGTTCACCAAACGTATTCAGTGTTGCCTGATAAGCACTTTCGTCGACATCGCTACATTTTGTGATACATTCAGACCAATGTAGCGCAACTTTTTCCTCATCGCTATATTCGGGCGTATCTCGCCAAGCATTGAGCCCAATGAGACGAGAGTATGGCTCTCCTTGTTTCAATGCTTCTTTACTGTGCATGTCAATACAAAATGCACACTGGTTGATCTGCGACACGCGAAGCTTAATCAGCTCCCAGATGGTGATCGATAGCGTGTCTTGTTGCTCGAACTGGCTACGAAGGTAGGTTTCCTGCGCCATCAAAATCTGGATGCCTTCAGGGGCGGCATTGAAGTAATTCAATCTAGTTTTCATCTGCGGTTCTCCTTAGTTTCTATCATTAGATTACCTTTAGTAAAAAACCAAAGATTGAAGATTTTCGACATCTCTACCGACCAATGTTGTCTATGCTGTTAATACACTATCAACAACAAGGAAGTAAGCGAATGCACAACCTGACACTGATGCTTTTGAGTCTAATGCTAATTGCGTTGCCAGTTCGCGGTGATGTCCTCACCTTAACGTCTCTGGAATGGCCCCCTTATGCAGGAAGAAGCCTCGACTCTCAAGGTGCTTCCGTAGCCGTTGTCAAAGCTGCTGTTGAAGCAATGGGACATGAGTTAACTGTTGAGTTTTACCCTTGGGAACGAGCCGTTCACCTTGCAAAAAATCAAACCAAGTATGCAGGTTACTTTCCTGAATACCACTTTGAGGCATCCGATCTAATCTTTTCAGAGCCCATAGGAACAGGCCCTCTTGGCTTCGTCGAGAATAAAGCGAACCCAATATCGTGGAGCAACTTGCAAGATTTAAAATCAACCAAAATCGGCGTGGTTCGTGGTTATGTGAATACCGAGGAACTCGACAGCATGATTGCCAGTGGTGCACTTCAATCGGAAGCGGTAACTAGTGATAGCCAAAATCTGAAAAAAGTTTCAGGACAACGAATTCCTCTCGCCGTTATAGACAGTAACGTTCTCAGCTATTTGCTCGCCAGTGATAAGGCCCTCGCAGGAGCGAAGAACCAACTGCAGATGAACTCTAAACTATTGGAAGAGAAAGAATTGTTCATTGCATTTGCTAACGACGAAACCGGCATGAAATGGAAATCGATCATTGATCAAGGGTTGAAAAAGATCGACGCCAATAAAATTATGGCTGACTACTTCAATCAATAATGCTTGTATGACATAAGCAAATGGGAGCAAGATTCCCATTTGCTGTGCATACCGAACAGAATCACAAATAACGAAGGCTGATCGCTGTCCATTCCTTATCACCTATTTTCTCAGTTACTGCATTAACAAACTTTATAGATAAGCTTCCATCAGTTTCAAAGTTCAATTGACTCATCAAGCTGTCTAGACTTGAGCCTGTGTGACTCAAGGCTGCATCCAGTTCATACCAAAACGCAGAGCCTTTAAAGTAAAACAACGGATAGTATTGCCCCGCTCCCTGTTCACTGAAGAGACGGTTTGCTTCAATAAGCCCTGTGCTCGAGAAAGGGAACTTTTGAGCAAAGCCATGCCAGAAATGAATCGGGTTATCCGCAGCATAAGGCGTAGTTTGTAAAGATTTTATCGCGTAGTACTCTGCAAGACTTTCCGCTGCCCAAGTCGGCCTGCTGGCTGAATCTAACACATGGACTGACTCATGCGCAGCAATCTTAAGAAGCATCTTTAATGAAACTGGTGTGAGTTTTCCTTGCTCTAACCAGGCATTAATCAAAATCATGTTCTGACCGGCGGCTCCACTTAAGCTCCCTGACGAACGGTCCTTTTTGAAAAAGGCCATCTGCCAGTCTCGTCGCTGTGTATTCGAGAATACGCTGTTCAAGTAACGTAGTGACGTTTCTAATACCGGTTTCCATTGCTCTACTTGCTTCATCACTTGAGGGGCATCGCTGAAAACGGTCACTTTGTTGTCATTGATGTTTAGTTCTGTACTTTTCATTCCCCAAACAACAAACATGGGAGGCTCTGATAGCTCCGGCATCTCCTGGCAATTTTGCTCCGGAGTACAGACGCGAATATTACGACTCCCTTCGACACGTGGCAAAGAATCCCACTCACTAATAAAATACCAACCCTTATCAACGCTTCGACTATCAATTTGTTGTGAGATATCCATACCGTGATCAGGTGTGTGTTTCATTTTCAAAAACCATTCAATCTGCTGGCATTTCTGAGAATGCAAACCATCTAGAGCCGTGATAATGCCCGAAGCGGTTTGGCAGGATATTACTGGCTGGTCACTATGGGTTAAGGTGCGTGCAGGTGATACTTTGACTTGCTCTAAGCCACTTGTGTCTACATTGACGATGACTTTGTCTGCATCGTCGGGGTCAATCGACAATTGATAGGTGAGAGAGGAATTAGCAAATACGCCGCTAGAGACAAACAAGGTACCAAATAGCAAAATATCTTTAAAACTAGACATAAATTTATAGAATTAGCAAACTTGTTTGGTAGGACATCCGCCACACAAATAAAGTTCGACCAACAAAAAGAAAAACTGAATATTTATCATTACTGGCAAATCAGTTAAGCTAATTTCAATTTCATTTTGGGTTGATTGTGTTGTTACAAAATCGTTCATTAGCTATTGTTTTTCTTCTCACTCTTGCACTAATTTTTATGGGTGTAGCGGTGGGCGTAGCAGCTGGAGAAAAAGCAACGATAGCATCGACTCACAGTACACTAAATCTCGACAGCCTCTCTCAGGTTCATCCAATAGAATGCCCAAAGTCCAACCACAGTGAGGGGCAGTCATCGCATCACTGCTGTGCCTCAGTTTGCCTGCTGAAAGTACCTTATATCTCCGAACTGATCTTTGCAGATGCAATCCCTACTTCACTGGCACTTATCAATCAAGATAAGGCCGAAAAAGCAGTGGCTCGTATTCAGGCTCTGTTCCGCCCTCCTATTGCGTAATTCTTAATGTTCACGTTCACTCCGGTTATTTACCGGCAACTAACTGTATCTATTAGGAATTAATACAATGAAAAAACTATTCGCCCTATTTGCCACCTTGATATTTTCACTCGCCGCTAACGCCGCTAAGTTCGAAGAAGGGACACATTACAAAGTGATCGAAACGGATAAGTCAAAAACGCCGAAAGTCACTGAGTTTTTCTCTTTCTACTGCCCACACTGTTATAACTTTGAACCTGTGATCGATCGCCTTAAGGCTTCACTTCCAAAAGACGCAAAGTTCGAGAAAGTTCATGTAGCCTTTATGGGCAGTGATATGGCGATACCAATGGCTAAATCCTATGCGACCATGGTAGCACTGGATGTCGAAAAGAGCTTGGTACCGGCTATGTTTAAGCAAATTCACGAGCGTCGCAGCGCACCCAAAGATGAAAACGCACTTCGCCAAATTTTTATCGATAATGGCGTTGATGCCAAAAAGTTTGACTCAACGTACAACAGCTTTGTGGTGAACTCGATGCAAAAGCGTTTCGACAAGCAATTTAAGCAAAGTACGCTGACTGGTGTACCAGGCGTGTTAGTAAATGACAAATACATCGTTAACGCCGATAAAATTGGCTCTGTTGAAGAGTATAATGAGCTGGTCAATTACCTATTGACACTGTAACAACAAAGGCCAGGGTTGTTGCTCTGGCCTTTTACTATTCTGAGATTACCTGTTTAAAAGCCATCCCCCTTGTTCCGCTGCCTCGACTTGTCGCTGTGACATTTTATACACTGCCACACTGAACGGGTTGCTTTAGGTCTCCAGTCAAAGGATAAATCGAACGTCTGCGCCCCTTCAGTACCCAAAATCATGACCCCATGATCTTCGGCTGTAAGTACACCACTGAAAAGAGTTAACGCAGAAGATTCACAAAAATTGCTATCCAGATAAAGGCGAGCTAAAACCTGCATCCAGTCTTTGTCGACCATCTCACTAATGGTCAGCTAATAGATTCTCGAACAAAACGTGCTTGATCCCAAATCTATCATTTGCTGTACAAGAGCAAACGACTCTCTTTGAAAAATCGGACCTTTGCCGATTGCATCCTTAATAATTGCCGACAAGGTCAATTGAGATAAGGCATAACAGGCTGATATGATAACGAAAAATAAAAGGACACAGCACATGACAGTTGAAAAATTTGAACATATCTATCAACGAGCAGCAGAACGCAAAGGTGGCGAAGACCAGCTGGAAGCCTTGCTTTCTAACCCTCTCAGCAAAGCAGAAATCGCAGCCATTCCCAGCGATCGCTGGTTATCTGCATTCAGTATGAAGGTATTTCAAAGTGGCATTTCATGGGCTGTGGTTCGAAACAAATGGCCTAACTTTGAAGAGGTCTTCTTCGGTTTTAAGATCGAATCACTATTGATGTTGTCTGATGAGCAATGGGATACCAAAGCCGCGGATAAACGCATTATTCGCCATCACGCTAAAGTGAAGTCCATACACTCTAACGCACAAATGATTCATGAAGCATCTCTGGAACATGGCTCTTTCGGCAAAATGATCGCCGAATGGCCAAGCGAAACTATTACAGAATTATGGAGTTTCCTGAAGAAGAAAGGGAGTCGACTGGGAGGCAACACCGGCCCATATAGCCTTCGTCAAATGGGTGTCGACACCTTTATTATGTCTGGAGACGTCGAAGCCTACCTAAGAAACTGCAAAATTATTGAAGGTGGCAGAGACACCAAACGCTCTCTGGATGCTGCCAATAAAGCATTCGCCGAATGGCAACAACAAAGTGGGCGCAGCCTGACCCAAATCAGCCAGACGATTGCCTTTAGTTCAGGGGATAATCGCGTATAGCCTAGACTAGATTGTTCAGAACCTTCTCGCATAGTTGCTTAAGCGTAACCAGTTCATCGACCTCAAGATCAATTTTGCATCGCATCGCGTTAGGCACTGATTTCGCCGAATCCTTGAGCGCCTGACCAGCATTGGTCAGGTTAAGTACTCTTACACGCTCATCCTCTTGGCTTCTGCCTCTGGCAACAAACCCTTTCACTTCCAGCCTTTTCAGCAATGGGGTCAATGTGCCTGAATCAAGATGGAGCCTTGTTCCCAAATCTTTTACGCTGGCGCCATCTTTTTCCCAAAGCAACATCATCACCAAATATTGAGAGTAGGTAAGACCCAGCTGTTCAAGCATAGGTCGGTAAGCACGAATTACCGCATTAGCCGCACTGTAAAGTGGGAAACAAAGCTGATTATCCAGCAATAGCTTCTCTTCATCCGTCATGTTTTCTACATTTTGGCACTTACTCATTCGACACCTATCAAACAAAAACAATTAAGTTGCGCACAATATAGTTGCATTCCAGATAATTTTCGATCTAATATTGCAAGCAATTAAATTGCACACAACCTAAATAAAAGGAAGATGACATGACAACTCTATACAAAACTTCAGCTAAAGCGCTCGCAGGTCGTAACGGCCAAGTGAAAACTGACGATGGTTTACTTGATCTAGAACTTGCTTACCCTAAAGAAATGGGCGGCAGTGGCGCAGCGACTAACCCAGAGCAACTATTTGCGGCTGGTTACTCTGCCTGCTTTTCTAATGCTATTTTGCACGTTGCTCGCGAAGCGAAAGTGGCGATCAGTCAAGCACCAGTCACTGCAGAAGTCGGGATTGGCCCAAATGATAATGGCGGATTTGCGCTGACTATTAGCCTCGCTGCAGATATTGATTTACCTCAGGAACAGGCTCTGGAATTGACTCGCGTTGCTCATCAGGTATGTCCATATTCTAATGCCGTTCGCGGTAATATTGATGTTCAAGTAACCGTGAATGGCGAATCTATCTAACTATATCCAAACACAAAAATGCCGATCTATCGATCGGCATTTTTAAATCCGCAGCGTCCCTTTGTTAAGCAAACTCTTTACGCAGTTTTTTTGCCGCCGACACCATATTGGCTAGTGACTCTTCTGTTTCAGCCCAATTTCGTGTTTTCAAACCACAATCTGGATTCACCCATAACCTTTTCGCTGGAATTTTCTCTGCTGCTTTGTTGATCAATCCTTCAATCCACTCCTCACTTGGGATGTTAGGCGAGTGAATATCGTAGACACCTGGACCAATCTCATTCGGGTAATTAAACTCTTCAAACGCTTTAAGGAGCTCCATATTGGAGCGCGATGTTTCAATCGTAATCACATCTGCATCCAATGCTGCGACTGAGTCGATGATCTCGTTAAACTCTGAGTAACACATGTGCGTATGTATCTGGGTTTCTGGTTTTGCACTGGCTGCGGAAATTTTGAAAGCATCCACCGCCCATTCTAAATACTCTGCATGGTCACGCTTCTTGAGTGGCAAACCTTCGCGAATCGCAGGCTCATCAATCTGGATAATATTGATGCCTGCTTCCTGCAGATCAGACACTTCATCACGCAATGCAAGCGCTAGTTGATTGGTGATCTCCTTGCGACAGATGTCTTCACGAGGAAACGTCCAGCAAAGGATGGTGACAGGCCCAGTTAACATCCCTTTCATTTGTTTGCACGTCAGCGATTGTGCATAGGTCGACCACTTAACGGTAATAGGCTTCTCGCGTTCAATGTCTGCAACGACAATCGCAGGCTTCACACAGCGAGACCCGTAACTCTGAACCCAGCCAAACTTTGTGGTTTGAAAACCGGCCAAGTTCTCTGCAAAGTACTCAACCATATCATTTCGTTCAGCTTCACCATGAACCAGCACGTCGAGATCCAATGCTTCCTGTCGCTTCACGGCGTCTTCGATATGCCCTTTTAGGGCTGCTACATATTCAGAGTCAGACAATTGACCAGTACGGTAAGCACTTCTCTGAACTCGTATTTCGTGAGTTTGAGGAAATGAGCCAATAGTCGTTGTTGGGAAAAGCGGTAAACCTAGCACAGCACTTTGATACTCTGCGCGTTCCTCATAGGGTGCGCTGCGCTCTGCCAGCGATTTGGTGATTTGATTTAATCGCTCCTGCACCTGAGGTTTGTTAACGTGTGTTGCGGTTTTTCGTGTCTCAATCGGAGCACTATAGACAACACATTCTTGAATGGCTTGCTGGTTGCCGTCCAGTGCTTTGCCTAACAAAGCAACTTCATGCACCTTCTGTTTGGCAAAGGCGAACCAACTGCGAACTTCTTCCGACAACGCAGGTTCAAGCTCTAAATCAACTGGGCTATGCAGTAATGAACATGAACTCGCGACCCATAACCTATCACCTAATTGCTGCTTAACAGGCTGCAAAAGCTCAAGCTGTGTGCTGAGATCAGTGCGCCAAACGTTGCGTCCATTAACCACGCCTGCAGACAGTATCCACTCTTTGGGCAAACGAGATACTACGGTGCTCAGTTGCTGAGGTGCGGCCGCTAGGTCAATATGCAAACCATCAACATCGAGTTCAACAATCTTATCTAATGTGTCATCAACGGAATCAAAATACGTTGTCAGCAGCACTTTTATGTCGCTGCGAATCACCTGATACGCGAGTTTGAATGAAGTTAACCAAGGTTTTTCGAGTTCTAGCGACAATACGGGTTCATCTATCTGCACCCATTCGACCCCTTGCTTAGACAGCTTTGACAAGATGTTCTGATAGGCAGTGAGAAGACGTGGTAGCAAGGTTAGGCGATCGAACCCTTCATCCACCTCTTTGCCAAGGTAAAGGTAGCTGATAGGCCCCAGTAGAACGGGTTTCACCTTATGACCTGCTTTCGTTGCTTCATTCACCTCTTCAAACAGTTGCGGCCAGATGACGTCAAAACTATCGTCTTCACTGAACTCTGGCACAATATAATGGTAATTGGTGTTAAACCATTTGGTCATGTCTGATGCCGCAGAGCCATTACAATCGCAACTCACCTGCGACTGCCCACGCCCCACTTTGAACAAGGTATCCAGATCCGGGAAGCCATCGCGATGGCGTTTAGGCACATGGCCCAACAATAAAGTCGTGGTAAGTACATGGTCATACCATGCAAAATCACCGGCAGTAACGAAACTCAGATCTGCATCAGATTGCGTCTGCCAGTTCTTGTTACGTAGCTCGGCGCCAACGGCCTTTAGCTCAGCCTGTTCAATTTCACCACGCCAGTATTTCTCCAACGCAAACTTAAGTTCACGCTTTTCACCAATTCTTGGGTATCCCAAAATATGAGTTGTTGTCATAGCCCTAATCCTTCTGGTTTGTAATCGTAGATGCATGTTCTGTTCAGACGGCATAGAAGGCGTCTGGATGGCTAAACTATCTCGCCAACCTCATGACGGAACAAGTTCCAATTATTCAACCTGTTTATTAGATTATTTCATGTTACTTATGCTCTACATGTAAAAGCTCTATATTAAAAATCATTTAAATTTTTAGACGTCTAGATGTTTACACCCCTAAAAAATGCAGGTAAGTTAGTTATATTCATCATCAGTGACTACGGTTGAAGGGATTTCATGATTGAGCTTAAGCATCTGAAAACATTAGCAACGTTGCGAGATACGGGGTCGTTAACCGCTACCGCAACGACGTTACATCTGACTCAGTCAGCCTTGTCTCATCAAATAAAAGATCTCGAAGCCAGAATTGGCGGTCAGTTATTTCTGCGCAAAACACGCCCGGTAAGGTTTACATCTGAAGGCGAGATTCTTCTGAATTTGGCGGATCAAGTGCTGCCACGATTAGCCCGAGCAGAGAATGAACTTGCCAGCCTGAAAGAAGACGTCAATGGACGCCTGCACATGGCAATTGAATGCCACTCTTGCTTCCAATGGTTAATGCCAGCTTTGAGGGAGTACCAAGTTGCTTGGCCAAGCGTAACTCTGGACTTCTCATCGGGATTTGGTTTCGAGCCTCTGCCTGCGTTGATGAGTGGCGAGTTGGATTTAGTCATTACCTCGGATATCCAGCCTAGGTCAGAAGTCCATTACGAACCGTTGTTTGATTTTGAAATGCGCCTTGTCACCGCGACCAATCACCCATTAGCGGCAAACACATCTGTCGAACCAAGTGATTTGGAAAACGAAACTATGTTGTCTTATCCGGTACAAAAAAGCCGACTGGATGTGGTGAAACATTTTCTCCACCCAGCAGGTATTGAACCAGCAAAATGGAAACAGGCTGACAACACTCTGATGTTAGTACAAATGGTCTCAGCAGGCTTGGGAGTCGCCGCGTTACCAAATTGGGCCATCAGCGAATTCTCTCGTCAGGGGTTAATAACCAGTATTTCGCTTGGTGATGGATTATGGCGACGCCTTTTCGCCGCGACTCGCAACTCAGACAAAGATAAACGTTACCTTCAGGCGTTTTTTAATACCGCACGACAGCAATCGAAGAGCCATCTAGAAGGGATAAAAACAGTATGAAAAAGGAGGCATTCAGCCTCCTTTTTACATGTTATCTGTCGTAAGATTTAAACTGATTGGTGAGAGGATCATACTGATAACCGAGGACATCGAGCTTGCCAATCACAATTTCGATATCCATTTCATACATGGTCACAAGCTCCTCAAAACTGTTACATTCCAGTCTCAGCTTTTCGTTAACAATACCAAGCAAGATGACGCTATCTAATCTTCCAGCATTACTTAGATCCATAGCTACACTCCTGTGCTGATCACCTAACACAAGCGTAGCTTCAAATCCTCAAATTTAAAGTGAGCCGCTTCTAAAGAACGAACAAGCCTTGATTAAACGTTGTGGCCGAAACTAACGTCAGTAATGCTACTGCTAACTGAATTTTGTTGACGGTTTTCGACACAATGATGTGCCAACACCAGATGAGGACTGAAGTAATTAGAAGTGCAAAACCTATCAATAAAGGTTGAGTCGCCTGAGTTAAGGTGACTTCTTCTAGGCCAAAAGCTTTTAAGAGAATTGCTAGGCTCATCAACATTGCTGAGATAACACCCGTTACTGGCAAAATACGATGAAAAGCCTGAAGTCTAGTGCGAGCGACCGTAAGGAGTAAATGAGCAAACAGAGCGCCTAGAAGAATGATCTGAACAAATACGTTTATACTTGCCGCTAAATCAGGCTGCTCACCAATGCCAATGGCGACATAAGCCAAGGCCAGACCATTAGCAAGGTACATCACCCACAATGGGCCTTGTACCCGAGTTTTTTTGGTCTGAACTTGCGAGTAAAAGTAAGCAATCGCAAACACCACCATCATGGCTTCGATTTTCAACGACGCGACGGCTAGCCACATAATAGCGAGTACAGGGAGTACTTTATGAATACGGCCTCGCTGGCCAGGACAAATATCCCCTTTGACTAAGATAAGCGTCAAAATCAACTGAGCGCCTAAAAGCATAGGAGGAAACACTGCTAACAATTGCTGAACCATGGTGTGAGCTATCACTATTGTTTTTAATGGAAGCGGATAATAGCAGACTTGCTTAGATAAGTGCCACCAGCGATTCTTAGCTACTCGTTGGCAAAATGGCTGAGAAGATCCTGACTTGTGACCACGCCCAAATACTGCCCGGTTTCGTTGACAACCAACCAAGGGGGCTTGATGCCACTTTTTATCAATTCAGGTACTTCAGACATTTTTATCTGATATGAAGCACGATGGTTGTTGCCAATATAACCGACCGGTTAAACATTGCGATTTCTCGCTAGATGTTCTGACAATAACGACTTGTGCTCAAAATCATCCTCACTATTAAATTTAAGCACAAAAGCGACGACCATACTTATATGCTCCTCGGCTTCGTCCATCCATCGGCTCGCCACTGATTGAGTAAACTGCTGCTCAGTAGAGAGCTGAGTCAAATGCTCAACCCCACCATGCTCGACATCCGACACCAGATAGAGGTTTTAGACAAATCTAAATACCAACCCACATAAAATATATTTTCGCCTAGAGAGAACTTTTGAACGGTTAAGTCTTGTGGGATCGTGTTGCCTGATTTGGTTTTAATAAGAATGACACCAGACCAAAAACCCGTTCGCGCGACCTCTTTCCAGAGCTTTTGATAGTATTATTTTTTATTTGTAACCCCGAGCAAATATTGAATAATCCGTTGGTGTTCAACAATGCCTTTAAATCGTGATTCATCATCAACCAATATCCAAGGCAATGGCGCTCTCATCAACAAGTCTTCCACGTCGGTTAAGGATGTGTGCCAAGACAGCAATGACTGAGGGGGAAGCATCATACGATGAGCTGACTTATACCACATACTGCGCTCTTTACTGGTTTCATGATCGGTGCCCATACTTGGTGTCATATGAAGATTCAGCACAGCTCTATCAATAACACCAACACAATGTTGTGACTCAATCACTGGGACAATATTGATGTTCTCATTACTAAAATAAATATGTATCAAGGAAAGGGGCTCGCCTGGGTCAATGTGGGGGACTTGTTCCGTCATCAGTTCTGCAATAGTCCCTGCGTTGCCTTTTACCACCTCACTGCTTTTTGGTAGCAGGCAATAGTCCTTGGCAACTCTCAACGCTTCAATTGGCAATGGCTTGGAAAAATAATATCCCTGAATGCAATCCACACCCAAACTTCGCAACGTTGCGTATTCATCCCTTGTTTCAACGCCCTCTGCCACTACCTTGAGTTTTAGTTTCTGAGCTAGTTGAATAATGGTGGTCACAACATGATATTGCCGACTAGCAAGGCGAATACCTTGGACAAAGCTTCGATCAATCTTCAACACATCAAAGTAGCTTTTGTTGAGATAGTCAAAAGACGCAAATCCTGTACCAAAATCGTCGACTGCGATAGAAACTCCGGCTTGTCGAATAGCGGCGAGCAACTTTTCCTGATAACTGTCCCCATCAAAATAAGCACTCTCGGTAAACTCAATCGTCAATTTATCGGGAGCGATGCCACTTTGATCAATCAACTGAGCACTATGTCGAAGTATCTCGGCAATATCTCGTTTTGAATTGAAAGAGCGATTGACAGACAGACCGACATGCTCCCCAAACAGTTGTTGAAGCTCAGGTAACACAGACATGGCTTTTCGGTTAACAACATCATCCAAGCTGACAATCAGATCAAGGTCTTCAACAACATTGATAAGCTCTTGTGTTGAAGCGTTCGCCGCTTCATTGGCAGGAAAACGACACAATGCCTCAAATTTATCGATTCGACTCTTTTTAATATCGATAATTGGTTGGAAATAGACCTCTATTGTCTCTGCGGATATACTTTGTTCAACCCAATTCTCTAGCCTTTTTTTACGCTCCACTTGCTCGTGGATCTCACGATCATAGAACGCAATTCTCTTGCTTTCTCCTGAATGTAGCTCCAACAATGACTGCAAAGCATGAGACAAAAGTTGTTTAGGCGATTTAGCATCTGAGTGCAGTACTGATACCCCTGTGAGACCGAATTTTAGCGCTTGAGCAACCGTTCCCTGAGCATGTTTGAAACTGTGAAAAAAAGCCTTTATCGTCTTCCTGATGGAACGAACATTCTCATTACCCTGCGAGTTTTCGACGTTCAATGTCACCGCAAAGCGTCCATCACCGATATAGCTGGCATAAGGAACCAAGACATTTTCTGCAATATAGCTTGCGAACTGACGTTTAATCTCTTTCTCATTCGCCAACGGAAACTGCGGTTGCAACGCCAACATTATCAGCAAACCTTCACCTTGGTTATCCCCATACTCCTGCTCTAACTGCTCTAAAAAGCGCTCAGGGGATGGTAATTGAGTCAGTAAATCAACGCCGCCCGTTTCTCGGTCGTCAATTCGGTGCAGCTGATCAGATAGGTCTGCGCAAAGCCCCAAAAAGTATGATTCTCCATTTCCCGGTTCAATCTTATGAATAGTGAGTTCTTGAGGGAAAACTGAGTTGTCTGCTTTTTTGGTAAGCATAGGACCACTCCAGTGACCATGCCGTTCAATGCTGTGCCAAAGGTCACGGTAATAATCTGCGCTAAGTTTTTCTGCGTTCAGAATATTGGTTTTTAACCCTTGAATATCCTCCAGCTGGTGGCCTGTAATTCGCTCAAAATGACGATTGCATGCAAGGATTCGGGTTTCTGAATCTGTCACTAACACGCCATGATGTTTGTTCTCAAAAACAGAGTAAAAAATATCCGCTGCCTCCATTCTCGATGGAATAACCAAACAAGGTGTTACCGCTCCTTTTAGCAAAAACTCACTTTCTGCTTCGATGGTGAATTCTACGTAAGTGAACAAGCTATTGGGAGTCAGCAAACAGCAGTGAAATGAATGCGTTTTGTCGGAAGCCAAGGCTGACTTAAACATAGTGCGAACCATCCGACGCTGAGTCGTCGGTAGCAGCTTGAGCAACTCCTTGGCTGAAATGGTGAGCTTTTGACAGCCAAAAAGCTGTTTCATCGCTTCAGGCTCACAGCTAAACTCTTGAGTAATAAGGTCTAACTGCCAAGTGTAGGTCCGGTATTTTCGCTGACGACTGGCAGAAACACACTCTGTTACAGCTAGGTCCGCATCTGTGCCATGCATAAGCACCCACCTCAAGTTTAATATTCATCACCACCCTATAATATTAGCTCCATATGACAGCGTAATCCGTTATATAGCTAACACAACTAAAAACAACCAGATGCATAACTAATAGGACTTCCATTAGGCATAAAAAACCTAGGGATATGTAGAGGTAGATAGTCCGCTCTCAAGCCGCTATAATTCGCGCTCCGTGGAACAGAGAACAAAATATGTACAGCAATATCACCCCTATTCATGAGCACAAAAAATACTGGGCAGAATGCTTTGGTAATGCGCCTTTTCTCCCAACAAGTCGTGAGGAAATGGATGCCCTAGGATGGGACAGCTGTGACATTATTATCGTCACTGGCGATGCGTACGTCGATCACCCAAGTTTTGGTATGGCAATCATCGGTCGCCTGCTTGAAGCTCAAGGGTTTCGTGTGGGGATCATTGCGCAGCCTGAATGGCACAATAAAGAGGCTTTCACTCAGTTAGGTCGACCCAATCTGTTCTTCGGCATCACCGCTGGCAACATGGACTCAATGATCAACCGCTATACCGCTGATCGTAAGCTGCGTCATGATGATGCGTACACACCTAACAATGAAGGCGGTAAACGTCCTGATCGGGCCACATTGGTCTATTCACAGCGCTGTCGTGAAGCCTATAAAGGTGTTCCGCTTGTGCTAGGTGGTATCGAAGCTAGCTTACGTCGCTTAGCTCACTACGATTACTGGTCAGATAAAGTTCGTCGCTCTATTTTGTTTGATGCAAAAGCAGATATCCTACTATTTGGTAACGCAGAGCGCGCACTGGTTGAAGTTGCTCACCGACTGGCTGATGGCGAAGAAATTGGTACAATGACTAACATTCGCGGTACCGTTGTCAGCCTGCCAGCAGAGCCAGAAGGCTACAAAATTATTGACTCTTCACGTATTGAAAAACCGCGTAAAGAAGCTTTTATCCCACCAAACCCATATGCAGTAGAAGAGCAGTGTGACACCAAGGCGAAAACTGAAGAGCCTGAAGCGAAACCTATCGCTATTCGCCCTTCTCGTCATGATGCTGCAACAACTGCGGTTCGTATCCCGCATTTTGAAAAGCTGAATAATGACCGAATTCTCTATGCTCATGCCAGCCGTATTATGCACCTTGAGACTAACCCCTATTCTGGTCGCGCATTAATTCAACGTCACGGTGATCGTGAACTTTGGGTTAACCAAGCTCCGATTCCTCTCTCAACGGAAGAGATGGATTACGTTTTCGGCCTGCCCTACGCACGCGTACCACACCCGAAATATGGTAAAGCCAAGATTCCTGCTTACGACATGATCAAAACCTCCGTGAACATTATGCGTGGCTGTTTTGGTGGCTGTTCTTTCTGTTCTATTACTGAGCACGAAGGTCGTATCATCCAAAACCGTTCTCAAGAGTCGATCATTAACGAGCTTGAAGAGATCCGAGACAAAGTACCTGGCTTCACTGGTACCATTTCCGATCTTGGTGGTCCAACTGCAAACATGTACCGACTCGGTTGTAGCGATCCGAAAGCTGAAGCAAACTGTCGTCGTCCATCATGTGTTTTTCCGGGGATCTGTAACAAGCTGAACACCGACCACAAGCACACTATCGATTTGTATCGCGCAGCACGTAAAGTGGAAGGTGTGAAAAAAGTGATGATAGCTTCTGGCGTTCGTTACGATTTGGCCATCGAATCACCTGAGTACGTTAAAGAGCTAGTGACTCACCATGTTGGCGGTTATCTGAAGATTGCACCAGAGCATACAGAAAAAGGTCCACTAAACCTAATGATGAAGCCTGGCATGGGCACTTACGATCGTTTCAAAGAAATGTTTGAAAAGTACAGTGCAGAAGCAGGTAAGAAACAGTATCTGATCCCTTACTTCATCTCCGCGCACCCGGGCACCGAAGATGAAGACATGCTGAACTTAGCGCTATGGCTCAAGAACAACGACTTCGAGTGTGATCAGGTACAAAACTTCTACCCATCACCAATGTGTAACGCCACATCGATGTACTATTCGGAAACCAATCCGCTCAAGCGTGTTAAGTACAAACAACGTGAAGAAGTGCCAGTAGCGAAAGGAGAGCGCCAGCGCCGCTTGCATAAAGCTCTACTGCGTTACCATGATCCAGCTAACTGGCCTTTGATTCGCGAGGCGCTCATCAGCATGGGCAAAAAACACTTAATTGGTGACAAACAGAGCTGTCTGGTACCAGCAGAAGATAGTGAAGCCCAGACTCCCGCTCAGCGTAGAAAGTCTGGTCGTCATGGCTCAAACCGTTTCGCGACTAAACACACAAAAAGTCAGCCAGGATTTGAAAAGATGAACGGCTCTGGCCAGAAAAAGCCAAGCAATAGCCGCAACTCAGGCAATAGTGGCAAGCCAACCGGTGGGAGAATTGGTAAGTCGGGTGGTCAAGGAAACAATAAGCCCCCAGCAGGTGGAAAACCTGCATCAGGACGTAAACCGAAACGCAGATAACCGATAGGTTCTCAAGTTTTTTGAAATCGCAGCTCAAGCTGCGATTTTTGTTTCTCTGTAGAACCTTTAACTCACCCACTAAAGATAAATCTATTAATTATTTGCGCCTTGGTTCATAGGCTCCATACTTAGTTCATTGGAATCCAACTCCCGATGGAGAGATCGAGATGAACGTTCGGCTGTCCCATGCCCTCTATATGGGCTTCTCAATAATCATCATCACCACTCTGATTTTAGCTTTCATCGTTTGGTCTCTTGTTAACAAATCTGCCACCGTTTCACAGGAAATAGAGTCTGATGACGTACCCGGCGTGTTGGCCTATTTCAACGTACTAGATGCAATTGGGAACCTACAAACTAACGCTCTGGAATATCTTAATGGCGATGCAGGACAACGCAATGCTTTTGAAGCGAATGCTAATGAATTCCAGAAACACTATTCGCAATTGCGCTCTCTAGAATCAGCCAAAGCGTCTGATATAAATAAAATGGATCGCATCATAGGCTTAGCGAATCAATACATAGACCAAGTCAATCAAAACGTTTTCACTAAATACAACCCTGCCGATGAACAACAAGCGATCCAGAAAATAAACCGACTGACTAAAGACGTCGGTGCTCCATTAGAAGAGCTACTCGATAAGTTGGCAGATAAACGTTTTACCGAAGCTTACAAAAGCACCAACCTGAGCCGTTCTCTCAATCAGGATTTGCCCAGTATCCGCTATTACCTTGAGCTTGTTGACGAAGCTGGCGATATGATCGCTACGCTCAATGCCTACATTATGGGTGATCCTGCCGCACGTGAAACATTTAACAACGATGCCGGTGCCTTTGCCGATTATTTAGATAAGCTTCGTCCTTTAGAGCCAGACCCTCAAGCATCCAGTCAAATCGATGAGGTGGAGCAGTATTACTACGATATTATCCGCATCGCACAAGAAGTGTTTGATGGGTATGATCCTTCAGGAAAACAATCAGCAAACGCATTGGTGGGTGAACTAAAACAATCCATTATCTTGCCGCTTGAAACCTTGCTCAATACATCCGCCACCGAAGAAACCAGCGACTCGATTAAAGCGCTAGCAGAATTGAATGACAACATGTCGACTATTATCCTATGGCTAACCGTAAACGTCATAGCAGTGTTAGTAGTAAGCGTTGTCGTAGCTTGGGGCCTATCGAACATGATCCGTCAAAGACTGGACGTGATTGCTGCAAAAGCAAAATCCATCGCCGATGGTGATCTATCAGAGCCGCCAATCAACGAAACCAATAAAGACGAATTGGGCGAACTTGCACGAGCCATTGACGCTATGCAGCAATCGCTTAGAAGTGTGTTATCTAACATCACGAGTGTTGCCTCAGAAGTTGCCAGTAACACACAAATGGTCGAGGACACGAGTAAACTTGTTGCTTCTGGTATTGAAGAACAAGCAGACAAAGCCACACTGATCGCTAGCGCCGTTGAAGAAATGACTGTCACTGTCAATCGGGTCGCTGATCAAAGTACTGACGCGGCTGAAAGTTCGCGTCAAGCTGGCGAAGAAGCGACCAACGGTGGTAGGTTGATGCAAGAGACCGTAACTGGCATGAATAGGATAGCCGAAGTTGTTAACGAAACGGCGGAAACGGTCGACAGTTTAGGTAAACGCGGAGAAGAGATCGGTAACGTAATCAAAGTCATCAATGACATCGCCGAACAAACCAACTTGCTCGCGCTCAATGCAGCCATTGAAGCGGCACGAGCTGGTGAACTTGGTCGAGGATTTGCCGTCGTTGCTGATGAGGTTCGAAGTTTAGCGGAGAGAACCTCAAAAGCGACAGAAGAAGTTGGCGGTTTGATCAGCTCAATTCAAAATGAAACTCGTCAAGCTGTTGAGCGCATGAGTGAAGGAACTCACTTGGTCGCAGAAGGCGTGACCCAGTCTAATTCTGCCGGTGATGCCCTGACGCAAATTGTGTCACGTGCTCAAGACGTCAACAAGATGATCGATATGATCGCGACAGCAGGTAACGAACAAGCCACTGCTGCACAGGAAATGTCACGTGATATCAATACGATAAGCCAAATTGCCGACAACTCAGTACGCACCACTCAAGATGGCGCTCAGGCAGTTAGCCAACTTTATCGAAAAGTAGAAGAGTTGGAACAAGTTGTCGCACGGTTCAGGCTTTAGACAATAAAAAAGCTTAGCCTCACTGGCTAAGCTTTTACTTTCTATCTCCGGATTACGCGTTTGACGCTTCAAATTCCTTCATAAATTCAACCAGAGCTTTTACACCTTCTACAGGCATTGCATTGTAAATGGAAGCACGCATACCACCAACAGCGCGATGACCTTTCAACGACACCAGCCCTTGTTGCTCTGCCTGCTCGATGAACAACGCATCTAACTCTGGCTTAGCCAACTGAAAAGGTACGTTCATACGTGAACGGTTCTGTTGATGTACATTGTTCTCATAAAAATCAGAGCTATCGATGTAGTCGTAAAGCATCGCTGCTTTCTCGCGATTAACCTGCTCGATAGAGGCAACCCCGCCTTGATCTTTCAACCACTTGAACACCAAGCCAGACAAGTACCATGCGAAAGTCGGGGGCGTGTTGAACATAGAGTCTTTTTCTGCCAAAGTTTTGTAATTTATAAAACTTGGTAGAAGCTCATGTGCAAGATCGAGCAAGTCATCACGGACGATGGCGATACAAATCCCAGCTGGACCAATGTTCTTTTGCGCACCGGCGTAAATAACGCCATATTGAGAAACATCTATCTCTCGTGAAAGGATGTTGGAAGACATATCTGCGACGATGGGTTTGTCAGTCTTTGGCAAGTCGGAGATTTCAACACCATCGATGGTTTCGTTTGGGCAAAAATGTACATAAGCCGCTTGAGGGTCAATCTTCCAATCTGACGTGTCTGCGACCGCTAATTGGCCATCTTTTGTAATTTTGGCACTGAAAACATCTACTTCGCAATATTTTCGGGCTTCTTTGATTGCGCTCTCAGCCCAATAGCCAGCGTCGATATATGTTGCTTTTGTCGCTTGGCCTAACAGGTTCAGAGGAACAGCCGCAAATTGAGCACGTGCCCCACCCTGACAAAACAAAACCTTATAGTTATCTGGAATATTGAGCAACTCACGAAGATCTTGTTCAGCCTCTTCCGCTACCTTGATGAATTCTTTGCTTCTATGGCTAATTTCCATCACGGATGTTCCCAGCCCATTCCACTCAATGAATTCAGCCTGTGCTTTTTCCATTACAGCTCTAGGCAGACCTGCTGGCCCTGCACTAAAGTTATAAACATTGTCCATTTCGAGTTTCCTTGCTCACACTTCAATAGAGATTGACAGGATTAATAACACGTTTTCGTACGTATAAAAAGCAACAAAAGAGGTCTTAAGACCTCCTTTTCATGCCAATGTTAGAAAAACTAACTTATGGTTGCATCATTGCAGGAAGCAAGATTGCCATCAAAGGAATCTTCTGACCATTTTCAAAGACCAGATTACCATCTTTTAATTCAGCACGAATTTGATAGCCTTTGTCATCTTGGCTGATAAACTCCATCGCCATCGCTTCATCGATACCTTGTTTGATAAACGGGTACTGCTCAACTAAGCCGTTAGAAAAAAAGGTGTCAAGGTTACCCGTCAATGCAGGTAGAATCATAGCCGGATTCTGTGTGACGTTGCTGGTTCCTTCTGGCACGGTAATTTTCCATGTACTCTCAAATTGACCATTCTCATCCAAAGTGACCGCCATCTTGTTCATTGAAAGATAGAAACCTTTCGAAAACAATGTCTCAACATCAGGAATCGCAGCTTGGACGTCAGCCGCTGTCAGAACTGGGTTGTTCTGATACATATTCACCAACTGTTCAAAAGAGTGACTGTCTAAATCACCAAATTCTAGATCCACAATGAGATTATCTGCTTCACCTTCCGGCATAAGTAGTTTAGCCGCACTCACAACATGCTGACTATTCACACGTTTTGAAGCATCATCAAGAGAAGAAGAAAATTTGTACTGTCCGCTTTTCATTGTAAAAAGTGGGGTTTGACCTGAATCGAATACTGACATATCTGCAATATTGATTTCCTGCTCCCCCAGCCAGAAGCTATTTTGCTTCCTTCCCTGACCTGAGCCAGTCATATTGGAAAGCAGCATCTTCTCGCCAGTATTAAAATCAATCTCAACTGAGGGAATATTAAGGTCATAGCTTACTTCACCAAGCACAGTAACGTGGCCTTTCAATGTAGAAGGCGTAACAGACACCATTGCGCCGCCATCACCTTCCATCGATTGATGCCAATTATCCATCGCTAGTGTGTAGTCAGTATTTCCGTTTAACTGAGTGATCGTTGTTAATGTTAGAGGGAAAGTTTCGACATTGTCTAAGGTCGACGTCGCTTTCAGACTAATCAATCCATGACTGACATGGCTGTTGACCAAAAATTCAGCAGGCAGACCGTCAATTTCAAGTTGGCTAGCAAGTTCAGGGTCCGCAACGGTGTATCGAGTTTGCACCTCAGATGAAAGGTAACCACGTTCGTAGGAAACGATTTCAGCTTTCAAAGAGCCACTATTAAGATGGGCAATACCATCACTAATAACGTGATGCCCAATTTGGCCAACAGCCAACGGCCAACAAAAAGCCAGAGAGATGGCGCCACCAATAGCGCCGTATTTTTTCAACTGATGCATGTATTTATCTTCACTTAGGTATTTATTGCAGTTTACACCAAAAAACATTGAGTTAAATCAGACTATTGGCTTTATTAATAAATCGTAGGGGAATCTAAAACCTGTGTCTCAGTCAATCTGACAATTCCTTGATAGAGTGAAATCAGATCAGTGGGTTAATAAAGAGACAAACGGAAATCGTGAATCATTACGCCTTACTTTGTTTAGACAACAATCCTATCAGCATAGAGCAACTACGACGAGAGCTCGGTCAATTTGCTGCTAAGTTCGATGTTCATACCGCTGACACACTTCAAGATGCTCATGCGGTGCTTGATTATTGCCAAGAGAGCCAACAACCCGTGGCACTCGTTCTCGCCAGCCATCATGAAAACTTTAACGGCGCCGATTTCTTGGTTGAGCTCGATAAAAACCCTCACACAAAAAGCGCTCGTAAAATCTTACTCAGTTGCGGACAAGACATCCAAGCGATCTTGTCCGCTGTCAATGAAGGGCGGCTCGATCATTGTTTGACCAAGCCACTGCAAGATAACTTGGTGTATACCACTGTTAAAAAAGAACTGACGACATTCGTTCTAGAAAATGACAAAGACAATCTGCTCGCCTACAGTGAAACCCTCGACCAGCAGCGCTTACTTCGATCGCATATTGAACTACAGATGCGCAGCTATCGAGAAGGTTTCATCACAGACCAACACACCTTGTCAGACCATGAGCTGGCAGAACAAGTTATCTCTGCTCTTTATGAGTTTTTTTTAGATACTGATGAGACTGGTGCATGTAGGACATACTCCTCACAACACTTGCTCACCGAAGAAGGAGAAGAAAATCGATTCCTTTGGTTCATCACTCAAGGCGAAGTCGCTCTGTATAAGAAAGATGACCAAGGTGTGCAACGGGAAGTCGTTCGTCATACAAAAGGTAATCTAGTAGGCGGGATGTCATTTGTGACAGGCGAGCCCTCTTTTTCTACTGCCATAACGTTGAAAAAGACCGAAGTTATTAAACTCGATAGAGATGTATTCGCAAAAGTCATGCATTCAAATACAGCATTGCTGCCACTCTTTACCAACCTTCTTTTGCGACATTTTAATCGCCGCTTGCAACGTAGTATCAATACAAAGCTTGAACTGCAGAAAACCCTTGAGTCACTGAAATCCGCGCATCAGCAATTGCTCGAAAGGGAAAAGATGGCCATGCTAGGCCAACTAGTGGCGGGGGTTGCCCATGAGCTCAATAACCCGATAGCGGCTATTTTGCGCGGTACGGAGACCATGACGACTACCATTAAAACGCTAGTAGACGACAATAAGTACCAACCGTTGACTGAGTTAGGAGCCAAGATTTTCTCAGATTCGCTCACATCGAAGCCAAGGTCGACTTCAGAAGAACGTCAACTGGCTAGAAGCATTGAATCTCAGGTTGGAGACCGGCGTATTGCTAAAAAACTCGTGAAGCTTGGGTTAGAAGAGGACCAAAGATGGCTAACCCATCTTAGCCACACCCCGACAAAAGCGCTTGAAGAGCTGGCGGCTCTCGAAAAATATTACTTAGCAGGCGCTACGTTACGATCTATCAATGTTTGTGCCCTGCGTATTGCTGATATGGTCAAGAGTCTAAAAGGTTACGCACGCCCGGACGATGAAACCTTCCGTTTATCCGATATCCATGAAGGTATCGAAGATACTCTCGTGATCTTCGAGAACAAATTAAAGATGCACAGGGTAGAAAAAGAGTATTGTGAAATGCCACCAATACTCTGTATGCCTGCAGCCCTCCAGCAAGTCTGGACTAACCTGATTTCGAACGCTATTGATGCACTACCAGACAAGGGGAAGCTACAAATCCGCTCGGAAACTCGATGCTTGCACGGAAAAAAATGGTTGGTGGTATCATTTCAAGACAATGGGATAGGCATACCCAAACACCTACAGCGTCAAATTTTTACCCTCAATTTTACCACCAAAAAGGAAGGGAACTTCGGATTAGGTATCGGTTTATCGATTAGCGAGCAAATAGTGCACCACCACGGAGGCCGAATTGACGTTCAGTCTCAAGCAGGAAAGTATACGCGGATGTCCGTTTGGTTACCCTTTAAAACGCAGCAATCATCATGAGGAAAAAACATGACTAAATATCTGATCTTATGTGTCGATGATGAGCGAGAAGTACTAGATAGCGTTATTCAAGACCTTCACTGCTTTGAAGAGCACTTCATACTCGAAGCCGCAGAATCGGTTAGCGAAGCAAAATCAATTATCGAAGAAATAGAGCAAGAAGGCGGACAGCTCGCACTCATTCTTTGTGACCACGTCATGCCAGAACAAACCGGTATCAGCTTTTTGATCGAGCTGAACGATAGCGCTTCAACTCAACCAGCTCGAAAGGTGTTATTAACTGGCCAAGCTGGATTGGAAGATACGGTAGAAGCTGTGAATCACTCTAGCCTCCACTTTTACATGGCCAAACCTTGGCGAGGAGAAAGCTTACGTGATGTCATCAAAAAGCAGCTTACCCTGTACATGATAGAGAACAACGCTGATTTAATGCCTTGGGCCGCCATTCTCGATACAGAAAAAATCTTAGATGCTGTAGCAAAAAACCGAGTCAATTTTGGTGAATAGATCACTAAATCATGTGTATTTTGGCATATTGATTGCTTAAATATGTAAATAGCGACAAAACAATGGCATTTTTGGTAGTGTAGGACGACGGCAATGCATTATGATATCCCAATATGGCAGCGCTCCGTCGCCCCTAACCAAGGAAATTAACAAAAATAGGTTTTTCTTTCGTATGCGTAAAACAATCTTAGCTGCAGCACTAGTGCTAGCATCTGGTCAAACTCTTGCAGAGACCGACCCAAACAGCCCAACCGTAATGAGTAACTTCAGCTACGATTACTTAGAAGCTCGTATTGGTGCAAGTCCTGTTACCTTTGGCGCAGCTGTAAGCAAATCTATCCACCCTAACGCTCACGTTATTGGTCGAGTTGACTCAGAGTTCGAAGGTGACTACGACACAGCAGCTGGTTTTGGCTTCCATGCGCCAATTAACAACTGGGCTGACTTCACAGGTGAAATGTTGTTCCGCCTAGTTGATTTTGGTGGTAAAGATGGCAAAGGGACCGATACAGGTATGGAACTCAACCTTGGTGTACGTCAATGGTTAGGTCCACAGCTCGAAGTAGGTGGTAAAGCCGGTTATGTCTCTATTGAAGACAATGACGATTGGATTGGTTCAGCATATGTTCGTTTCCATTCAACTGAGCTCTTCTCTATTGGTGGTGAAGCACGCATCAATGACTTCTATGGCGATCAGTTAATGTTCACTACTCGCTTTAAGTTCTAACAAAGCACCAGATACTAAAAAGCCGAGGGTCAACCTCGGCTTTTTTAATTCAATCTATAATCTTTAGCCTTACATACAGCTCGCCAATAATTGGCGCTTACGCGGCTCTTGAATTAACTTCCAATGCACACCATCAATAGCACCCGCAAATTTCCACAGCAGCTTGATGTCAACGTCATTGCCATAAATGGCTTTAACTCTTGAAAAAACTTTCGGAGCACCCAGCTTCAGAAAGGTATCAACGTCATCGACACCCGCTTTCTTTACCATACGCTCTAAAGTCAATTGCATGTTGGGTAAATCACGTAAACGACGACTTGATGATGATTTCTTGTGGTATCGTTGAGAAACCGAAAACTTAATAGAATGCTCTACAATCTCATCCAATAACTCACCTTGTTGACCAACTAGCCGAGTAATATCGTAGTAATTGACTGTTGCTGTTGTCTGTTTCTTCACATGACGGTACTTAATACAACCCAGTGTCGCCAATTTGTCGTCTAAATGCTCTCCACCTCGAATAAACACTTTATCAGCACTCATGAGCGCGAACATAGCTTCTTGCTTGAAGAGACCTGTCCCGCCAAACATTGAACGTCTTTGGAAACTGCCAAACTTGTTGACATAATTAATAAATTGTTGCTCTGTCATATCCATTGATCCTTCTAATCTAGAAAACCCCGATTATTTTCGATCACCAGATAGCAGCAGCTATAAGCGAAAAAATGTCAATCAGCCGGAAAAACTACGGTTTATATTTTTATCAGCATACCGACTGCAATGACTAATAAATGATAGTTAACGCAAAAAAATAAGTCTATGCACAGCTCACACCAACAAAACTAAATTCATAGATATTCGGGACTAACATCACACATGCAAAAATTCCATACTTAACTAGCCAAAATACACCGAGTAAGAACTCGCATTTAACTTATCAATAATTTGCATAGCAATAGTAAGGGAAGTTAAACTGTCAGCAGTAGAATCTATAGCAGATCATGCATGAACCATCTATCCTTTTATTGGCTTCCAGAAAACAACGAACTTTTAGTTAAAGGCATCGAGTCTGAGTTCTCAACGTTAGTTGAATACGCCATTAACTCGGGCAAAATTACTCTGCCACCGATCTCCGATGTCGTTTTGAAAATCCAAAAATTATGTACTCAAGACTCAACCACAGTGTTAGATGTTGCGGATAGTCTTCTTGAAGATCCAGGCCTTGCTGCTATCGTCATTCGTGTGGCGAACTCTGTGATATTCAATCGTCGTAACATCACCTGTACTGACCTAGTTACTGCCGTTTCTCGCCTAGGCATTCTCCGAGTCAGAGATATAGTGACCGCCCAGGCAATTGAGCAACTTAAGCACTCTGTCAACTTAAGCCGTAGCTGCAATGAAGTGCTGATAAACAGTGCTCACAATTCGCGAGAACTGGCTGCCACTATGGTTATGGTCGTGAAAGGCTTCAAAGATGCCAACGACCCAAGATACAGTAATCTCGAAACCGACAAAGCCCTATTGACAGGCCTACTGGCCGACATCGGCCTGTTTTGTATCGTGAACGAATACTACATGTATCTTGAGCAAGGAAATTATCTCGATGAGGATATTGCTTTCCAAATTTTCAACAACCAATGCTCCAATGCGAGCCGACTCGTCCTTGAACATTGGGGGTTTGATAGCGACTTTCTTGAAGTAGCAACCAATCAAGCCACTCAAAGACAGAGTGTTGATGTCAGCTATCTCGACATCGCTCGAATCGCCAATCATATTCTGATGTTCCGTAGACAAGATGACAAAATCGACGAGCACACCGTTGAATTTGACCTAACTGGTGCCGATATACTGTACAAACTCAGTAATTTAAGTGATATTGAGTTCAATACACAAATCAGTGACTTAATTAGCGCAAGCGGACTGTAGCGCTATACGTACCAGAACACAGGAAGCCACATGTTTTCAGGGATGATATTCATCTTTGCCCCACTCGTTGTCGGGTATATGATATCGATTTCCAAGCCATCGGTTCTAGACAAAATTAACGCCACGACTTCTAACCTTATCTATGTCATTCTGGCATTAATGGGGCTGAGCCTCGCGGCACTCGATAACCTGGGCCAAAACCTACAGCTTATCCTTCAATATGTCGCCATTTTCTTTGTTTGTATCAGTTTGAGTAACTTAGCAGCGCTGCCATTTGTCGACAAACTTCTGCCTATTGAAACAGACGCAAAGCAAACCAAGCTGCCTTTATCTAGTATGGCCTTGGAATCCGCCAAGCTGATCATGGTTGTTGGCGGCGGGTTAATAGCGGGTTTGATGCTTCCTATTGATTTAGGTTGGGTAGACACAGCCAGTGAGTGGATTCTGTTTGCGTTGCTATTTTTCATTGGAATTCAGCTACGCAACAGTGGTCTCACGCTTCGCCAAATACTGCTGAACAAGCATGGCATGATCATCGCCCTATTGATTCTTGCAACATCGATGCTCGGTGGCGCAATTGCAGCCATGATTTTAGACATCGATCTTTACCGTGGCTTGGCAATGGCATCGGGATTTGGCTGGTATTCTTTAGCGGGAATTCTGATGGGTGATGCTTTCGGCCCTGTCTATGGTGGAGCCTCATTTATGATTGAACTACTTCGTGAACTGGTTGCCTTAGTATTGATCCCACTCGCTATCCGCACTAAGCCCTGTACTGCGATTGGCTATGCTGGTGCAACGGCGATGGACTTTACGTTACCCGTGATACAAACCACTGGTGGGGTACGTTGCGTACCAATTGCAATAGTGAGTGGATTTATATTAAGCCTTTTAGTGCCCGTATTGATGCTTTTCTTTGTCTCTCTTGTAGGCTAGATCGCATGATTTTATCTTCAGATTCACTATATTAGGGCTCAACCACACATTATAATTTAGCTCTTGCTAATTTAGTGCGGTTATAATAACTATTCTTCAAAAGGAAACATTATGACACGTCTACTGATTGCATTGCTGCTGGGAGCAACCTCGACAATGGTTGCTGCTGCTGATAATGCATGTTTGTCCAAGAAATACGACGCCTATGTTGATGCTTCTCTACACTGGTACGAAGATCTCGCAAAGCTTACTTCTGAGCAATACCCTGATCTTAAAGAAGTTAGCGAGTGGTTTCTGGAAGGTCGAAAAAACCATTTTGAGTTGAATCGCGCTGCGGTCCACTATTACCTTGAAAACGACCCATCTAAGATCGCAACCAGTCAACCTGTAGAGGCTTGGCTACAGCTAGAGCAAAGAGATATCAAAACCTTGTCTTCACGCAGCGATGAATTGGGCAGATTAGCCCAAGTTACTTTCAGTGATCGTCAATCTAAACCTCATGACAAGAACTACGACCTTCGCTCCGCATTTGCCGATCTATTGAGTCATCCAACTAAAATAGATGGCGCACTCAAGCGCTACAATGCAGCGATTAAAGATCTAGAAACCATTTCATGTGATACATAGTGCACAATACCGCTGGACCTTTGGCTCAGCGGTAATGCCCCAATCACAGTATCTAAGTTCAAACAATTAAGACGGGACTTTGCGCCCGTTTTCGTTTAGATTGTCCCGCTGCAACAAAAAAGATAAGAGCAACGTAGCTGTATGGTATCGGAACACAAAACGGCTGACGTGAGTTTCGAGAGTTTACTCCGAATCTTCACAGTCCCAGAAGGGCCAGACTCAACACTAACCAAAATTGAAGAGAAGCTATCGCGAAACCTGAATCAGTTTTTGCGAGAACACATTGTCGCGGAAGAAAAACCACTTAGGGAAATCGAGAAAGATTTCTCTAACGCAACGCTTCCTGAGCAGCCAGAGTTCGTATCCGAACATACCCAACACTTGCTTGACACTCTAGTTTCCCAATCGGTGCATACCTCAGCACCAAGTTTTATTGGGCATATGACTTCAGCATTGCCCTACTTCTTGATGCCGCTGTCAAAGATCATGATCGCGCTCAACCAAAACTTGGTGAAAATCGAGACATCTAAAGCCTTCACTCCTCTTGAACGCCAAGTTCTCGGCATGCTTCATCGTTTAGTTTATGGTCGAAAGGATGAGTTTTACTCTCAATGGATGCACAGCGCAAATCATTCACTGGGGGCTTTTTGCTCCGGGGGAACCATCGCTAACATCACCGCTCTATGGGTGGCAAGAAACAATGCCCTGAGAGCTCAAGGCAACTTTAAAGGTGTTGAGAAAGAAGGCCTGTTCAAAGCGATGAAACATTACCGCTACGAAGGTTTAGCGGTTTTGGTATCGGAGCGCGGTCATTATTCCTTAAAAAAGGCGGCTGACGTACTTGGCATTGGTCAGGAAGGTCTAGTCGCCATCAAAACAGATGCCAACAACCGCATTTGCCCTGACGCGCTGCAGGAGAAAATATCTCAGCTAAAACAACAAAACATCAAGCCTTTTGCAGTGGTTGGTGTTGCAGGTACGACGGAAACGGGCTCGATCGACCCAATCGCAGATATTGCTGCTATTTGCCAGCGTGAAAGCTGTCATTTCCACATTGATGCTGCTTGGGGCGGTGCGACGCTTATGTCTAACAATTATCGCCACCTATTGGATGGCGTAGAGCTTGCCGATTCCATCACCATTGATGCTCACAAGCAGCTCTACATTCCTATGGGTGCTGGTATGGTGCTGTTCAAGGATCCAGAGGCAATGAAATCCATAGAACACCATGCGCAATATATTTTGCGTAAGGGATCTAAGGATCTTGGCAGCCATACACTTGAAGGTTCTCGATCTGGGATGGCGATGTTGGTTTATGCCGCGATGCACATTATCAGCCGACCGGGTTACGAATTGCTGATTGATCAAAGTATCGAGAAAGCGAGATACTTTGCCAATCTCATTAAGCAACAGGATGATTTCGAATTGGTTTCTGAGCCAGAGCTATGTCTGCTCACCTATCGTTATATTCCTGCAGATATTCGCAATGCTCTAGAAAAAGCAAATCTTGAGCAAAAGTCTGAACTTAATGACTTGCTGAATGAGTTGACTCAGTTCATCCAGAAACGACAGCGGGAAACAGGTAAATCCTTTGTTTCTCGAACTCGATTAAACCCTGACCACTGGGGCAGATTAAATACGATAGTTTTCCGAGTTGTGTTGGCTAATCCTCTGACAGGGGTGGACATTTTGAGTATGGTTCTGGATGAACAAAGAGAAATTGCTCAACAAGCCCCGAACCTGATGGCCAAAATCAAATCAAAAGCTCAACAAATCAAAGAAATCTGAAAATTTCTTTCGTAAAAGCTGTAATTTGGCGAACATTGATAGCCTAAACTCTCGGGAACCTTTGCATATTTTCATCATTTATGTAGTTTTGGTAAAGGTTAGTTTGAGGCTTGTCATATTCTCACCAATTGAACTGTATAAAAATTACTGGAAACCTTTTTCTTAGGTTTATACTGGAGCCATGGCGCTGGATAGTGATTGCCTTTAGGTGACGACTTGTAACCTTTCAACCAACAGGTATATCCAGTGAGTTGTTCTCTATACCCCACGTGAACACTATGAATACATTAGAAAAAATTCAAAAAAACCTAGAAAATTTCAGCAAATCTGAACGTAAAGTTGCCGAAGTTATTATGGCATCACCTCAGACTGCTATTCACTCTAGTATTGCCACTCTAGCCAAAATGGCGGATGTCAGTGAGCCAACAGTTAACCGTTTTTGTCGGCGTCTGGATACCAAAGGTTTCCCCGACTTTAAACTTCACTTGGCACAGAGCCTCGCAAACGGTACACCTTATGTAAACCGTAACGTTGAAGAAGACGACGGGCCTGACGCTTATACGCACAAGATTTTTGAGTCAACTATGGCCTGTCTCGATGTGGCAAAAAATAGCCTAGATTCAATGCAGATAAACCGTGCTGTCGATTTGCTTACCCAAGCGAAACGTATTTCGTTTTTTGGTCTTGGTGCTTCATCTGCTGTTGCTCGCGACGCACAAAACAAATTTATTCGCTTCAATATTCCCATCACCTGTTTTGAAGATATAGTTATGCAGCGTATGAGTTGTATCAACTGTACAGACAACGATGTCATTGTATTGATCTCTCATACTGGCCGAACTAAGAGTCAGGTAGAAATTGCAAACTTAGCACGTGAAAATGGTGCAACGGTTATTGCTATTACCGCTAAAGACTCTCCACTGGATAAGGCTAGTTCCCTTTCAATCTCCTTGGATGTCCCCGAAGATACGGATGTATACATGCCGATGGCAAGCCGTGTTGTACAGATGACCGTGATTGATGTACTAGCGACAGGTTTTACACTTC
The DNA here is from genome assembly GCF_000967495.1 of Vibrio neptunius. GTDB lineage: Bacteria > Pseudomonadota > Gammaproteobacteria > Enterobacterales > Vibrionaceae > Vibrio > Vibrio neptunius. The sequence continues at coordinate 143,580 of NZ_JXXU01000011.1, forward strand.
GTCGTGGCTCAGGCTTCAGAGAGAATTTGAAACGCGTAAAAGACGCACTAAAAGATTCTCGATACGACAAGCTATCCCAATTTTAAAAAAGGAGCCGCAGGCTCCTTTTTTACTCACCAAATTAAGAACTTTGCAATTTCGTTTCTGGGCGCTCATCGCTGCTACCTATAACACGAGCAATCGCCTCTACTTGAGCAATATTCTCCTGGGCACAATCGTTCTGACAACGACAAACTTGCTTAAGAATATAAATCAATCGATCTTGAGTCAGAGGCAAAGGATTACCTTTAATCGCTACCGACTTAAGTGCATTTAATGCAACTTCTTCAAATGAAGTACTGCAGACACCAAATTCGTTTAGCATGGGTAAGCGCAGTTTCTCCAGCATCATATTAACCCAAAGAACCGCATCTTCGCGTCTTGCATTGGTTCGCCTTGTCAGAATTCTGGCTATGTTCCTGTAGCGTTCAAGGACATCATGCCTACCCATTCTTTTTGCAGCTTTGATATTTTCTGACATCACATGTGGTGCCAGACGAGCACTAATCACACTGTACGGCGCTCTCAGCTTTCCACCAAGCGCCGAAGCTAGGCCATGGGCAGCTCCCAACTTGGCATTCGAACTCGCCATTCCACCTAACAAGGCAGCGAAAGACAAATCAGCGCGGGCCTGCGGGTTGTCGTCAAGACAGCCAGAAAGAATCGAGGAGCTTAATCTACGAAGCCCCTCCTCACATATCATATCGGTGAGTGGGTTTGGTTCACCACAGACATAAGCTTCCATTAATAGTGTAAAGGCATCCATCGCCCCTCTACCTGACTTATAAATATCAGTGCCATAGGTTAGCGTCGGATCGACGATTGCAACATCCGCAAGTATTTCAGGACTTCGCAAACTAACTTTGACTTGATCTTGACCTGAACGCAAAACCGCGTTTCGAGTCACTTCTGACCCTGTACTAGCCGTGGTAGGAATCGCGATAAATGGAATCGGTTTGGCCTTGAGAGGCACACTGCGTCCTACCACTTCAACATAGTCATATACGTCGCCTTGATTAGGAATAATAGCCGCTAATGCTTTACCCATGTCCAAAACACTTCCGCCACCTATTGCCACCACCATATCGGGTTTGAATTTGCGTCCGACTAACGCTGTCTCTTCGATCATTGTGATGTTTGGCTCACCGGATATCGCAACATGTTGGTAGCGCATCGATTGAGATTTGAGGTAATCAACTAAAACTTGTGCTCTCACTAAGCTTTGGCCAGAGACAAGTAAAACGCTGTAACCATATTGATTGAGAATTGAAAGCGAGGACTTTAGGGAACCTTCACCAAAAATAATTCGAGTGGAGGTCATAAACTGGAACATATCTAAGACTCCTTTCTTAAAATTAGTTTTCAATTTTCAGAAACTTAGAAAGAAAACCAAAGTGCAAAATTAAAAATAGCGACTAAAAGGCGACAGATTTCTAACTACGTTCATCACACGTCACAGCACACCATGATTTTAGTTTAGTTTTATTGTCTTATGTCATCAGGTTAGCCTTCTTGGAAAGTGACTTATCAAAAGTACGACTTGCAGCGCATACTTTGAGTATTGACTTGTTACTTAGTGGTTTACGGCATTTTTATCTTTGATGCCATCGAGCTAGCAGGCCGGATTGTCGAAGAAAGGGTTGATCTTATTCGATCATCACCTTATCTCAACCAAATAAATGACTGGTTGGGCAGGTTAAACATTACAACGTTGACACGCCTGCCGATGATTGATGGACTTAACGAATTGAATCAGTGGCGTAAATGCTGGGAGCATGACTGTCTTATGAATATCAGATGATGACTCCCAACCAGCTTTAAGGTAACGGTTAAAGTACCAAGGCACCTTCATACTTTGGATTTTTGGTGAATACTCTGGTGTTTCGATTGTAATGACCAAATACCATTTCTGCATTTATCCAGTTAGCAACGTTTATTTCACACTGAACGGGTTCAACATGATACCGGTCTACTGGATTTGGCGCTGCGAGACCACTCTTATTCACATCATAGGCAAAAGGATGGCGGCTAAGGTCAATAACGTAGACGTCTGTCGGGCACCAATTCGCCGCATAGTCGTAGTCAGTCGTGGTCGATATGCCAACTTTCCCTGTGTGTCCTCCAGCAAACTTTCCTGAAAACTTCTCCCAATCAACGTTTTGCTCATTTTGTTGGGTAAATCCGTTATCGAAAAAGTACTGCATTCTGTTATTCGCCCATCCTGGGTCGCCCCTGTAAACAATACCACGGTATAAAGCAGTTCCTCTTAACGCTCCTTTTTGAAAAGAGCGGCATGACCAATGCTTATCAATCAAACTACGAATTACATATTCATCAACAATATTATTCGTTCTTCTTGAGGACTTTCTCCAGCGAGAGAATAAACCCATAGAAACCTCCATACAAAACGGGACAAATTGCGATCCAGTAATCAATAATAAATATCATCCACGCTAAATAATCAAACTTTATTATGCGTTAGTTGTTTTATTGAGAAGTTATACCGTGAGAGTGGCAAAAACCTTGTAGCGTATAGAGAACAAACTAGTGTATCTGTGGTCCCTTTAATAATTAGGTGAACAGCAGCACGGTTGTTGCTACTGAATTACAGACACTTACGACACTCAAAACAAGTGGATAGTAGTTCGAGCATAGACCAGTCTGCAGTGCGTACTCGTATCATGATTGCCAGATAGTAAAACACTCCAATTGAACATTGAGTGGATACCATCGCATTTACGCAATTGTCTTGGTTGCTATACCTACTGTTTGGCAAACTTGCACAGATTCCGAGCAAAAACACCTCAATAGATTTTACCTATCAAAGCAACAGGCAATTGCGACTTTATTTCCGACTTTGATTCGGGCATAGTTGCATGTAACAAAATGAAGGAGAAAAACAATATGTTCGTAGTTATCTTTGGTCGCCCAGCTTGCCCATATTGTGTGCGCGCAAAAGAGCACGCCGAAACACTAAAAGCAAAACGTGACGACTTCAACTACCGCTACGTTGATATCCACGCGGAAGGTATCTCAAAAGCTGACCTCGAAAAAACAGTAGGTAAGCCAGTTGAAACTGTGCCTCAAATCTTCGTAGATCAAGACCACATCGGTGGCTGTGATGACTTCGAAGCGTACGCCAAAGAACACCTGGGTCTTTTCGACGAGTAATCGTTCCGAATTGAAAAAAAGCCGCTGTTATAAGCGGCTTTTTTTTGCTTTAAATTAAATCAATATTGTAATTTCTTAGCCTAAGTCAGCGAATAGCAAATTATCATATTTTTCACTTATCATTTTTCTATATTCAGATACAATTCGCACACTTAACTTATCCTCTGGCACTGACATAAGAGCTGCCCCGTGAACATCGACGTTGTAAATTTGCTTGAGCAAAACCCCATCCTCCTCATTTTTGTAGTTCTCGCTATTGGCTTAGCTATTGGAAAAATTCGTTTTGGAAATCTCCAGCTTGGCAACTCAATAGGCGTTTTACTTACCTCTCTAATCATGGGACACCTTGGCTTTACATTTAATGCCGATGCTTTAACCATTGGGTTTATGCTCTTCATTTACTGTGTTGGTATCGAGGCAGGGCCAAACTTCTTCGGTATTTTCTTCAGAGATGGTAAACACTACTTCATCCTAAGCATGGTGGTGCTTACAACCGCTGTATGTATCACTTATTTCGCTAGCCACAGCATGGGATTAGATTTTGGCTTGTCGGCAGGGATGATGGCAGGAGCCCTCACAGCAACCCCTGTATTAGTAGGCGCGCAAGATGCTCTCAACTCCGGCTTAGCCACCACTCCACGTGGTATGGATTTTTCACAGGTTATTGAAAACTTGTCCGTTGGCTACGCTATGGCGTATCTGATTGGCTTGATTAGTATGATCACATTCGCCAAGCTGCTACCAAAACTTCAAAAGCAAAACCTATCCGATTCCGCTCAGCAAATTGCTCAGGAGCGTGGGTTAGGTAGTACCGGGCAGCGAAAGGTCTATTTGCCAATCATTCGAGCTTATCGCGTCGGTCAAGAATTGATCGATTGGATTGATGGCAAGAACCTACGGGAGCTTGGCATCTATCGACAGACTGGCTGCTATATCGAGCGTATTCGTCGAAACGGCATACTTGCCCACCCAGATGGAGATGCTATTCTGCAACAAGGTGATGAAATTGCACTGGTTGGTTTCCCCGATAGCCATGCGCGACTAGACCCTAGTTTTAGGAACGGTAAAGAAGTTTTCGATCGCAATCTTTTAGATTTACGGATTATCGAAGAAGAGATCGTCGTAAAAAGTGACTCTATTGCAGGCAAACGCCTGTCAGATCTTAACTTATCCGAATATGGCTGTTTTCTTAACCGGGTAGTACGCGCGCAGATAGAAATGCCGATGGATCTAGACATCGTTCTAGCTAAAGGCGATGTACTGCAGGTCAGTGGAGAAAAGAGTCGCGTTCACGGCTTAGCAGAAAAAATCGGTTTCATCTCCATTCACAGTCAGATGGCAGACCTACTGGCTTTCTGCAGCTTCTTCATCCTTGGCATTATGTTTGGCCTTATCACCATGACCTTTGGACAAGTTTCGTTTGGCTTAGGTAACGCGGTTGGCCTTCTACTATCTGGTATCACGCTAGGCTTCTTACGAGCTAATCACCCTACGTTCGGCTATGTTCCTCAGGGCGCACTAAATATGGTTAAAGATCTCGGATTGATGTTCTTTATGGTCGGGATTGGCTTAAGTGCAGGCGGTAAGATGTTTGAACACTTAGCACAGGTCGGCCCACAGGTTATTGGTCTGTCATTCCTTGTGAGCGTGGTTCCTGTCGCCCTTGCTTACCTTGTAGGTGCCTATATTTTGAAGATGAACCGAGCACTACTATTCGGTGCCATTATCGGTGCTAGAACTTGCGCCCCAGCGATGGATATCGTTAACGACTATGCCAAGTCGACCATTCCGGCACTCGGCTATGCGGGCACTTACGCTATCGCGAATATTCTGATGACACTTGCGGGAACCGTGTTGATTATCCTCAGTTAAAGTATACCTAGACAAAAAAAGGCTTCCAATTGGAAGCCTTTTTAGATTTTGAAGCTCGATCAGCTAAGCGGTCTTAAGTACGCGAGGAATCGCTTCTCGGCTAACTTGAAGCACCAGAGAATGATAAACGTCAGTGCCATGTAGAAAAGACCTGCAGTGAGGAAAGATTCGAACGGAGCGTAATAGCGAGAGTTTACCAAGCGAGCAGCCCCCGTAAGGTCAACAATCGTGACGATACCTGCAACGGCACTACCGTGAAGCATAAAAATGACTTCATTACTGTACGCTGGTAATGCACGACGTAGTGCACTCGGCAAAATGATACGGCGATAGGTCATAAACGTTCCCATACCATAGGCTTTAGCGGCTTCGACCTCGCCTTTTGGTAAACCATTTATCGCACCTCGGATAATTTCTGCTGTATACGCTGAGGTGTTAAGCACAAACGCCACAAGCGCACAGAACCATGCGTTCTCCCACAAAGTATCCTTCACTGGGAAAAACTGATCCATACCATAGTAAATTAGGTAAAGCTGAACCAGTAATGGTGTGCCTCGGAAAAAGTAGATAAATGCCCAACTCGGCCCATTTATAAAGTAATTAGTACTATTGCGCGCTACACCTAGAGGGATTGCGACACACAAGCCAATGATCAGAGCTAAGCCCACCAGCCATACCGTCCTCCAGAGCCCATCAAGATAAATCGGTAAACTTTCGATAATCAGTGAAAAGTCCATTTCTTACCTCGCATGAATACTAAATTTGCGTTCGACTAGCTTGAGTAGACCTGTTGAAACGCTGGTGAAGAAAAGGAAAATGATCGCTACAGCCATGTAGAAAGTGAATGGCATTTTTGTTGAGCCTGCAGCGAGAGAGCTCATACGCACCATATCTTCCAAACCAATAATGGAAACTAATGCAGTCGTCTTAAGCAGCACCAACCAGTTGTTACCAAAACCAGGCAGTGCATGGCGAATCATCTGCGGCAATAATATACGTCGGAATGCCAACACTGGGCTCATACCGTATGCTTTGGCCGCCTCCAGTTCACCTTTATCTACCGCCATAATTGCGCCACGGAACGTTTCCGCCATATAGGCACCGAAAATAAAGCCAATGGTCAAAACACCTGCAATGAATGGGCTCACATCAATGTAATCTGGTAGATAAGACGTCCACTCATGATTTGGGTCACTTGAAGCAAACCACTCATTCAATGATTCATTGATGGCGTACAAGCTGTTGTTAAGAAGAATTTGTCCGCCGAAGAAAATCAGCATCATTAAAACTAAATCGGGAATACCACGGATCACTGTGGTGTAAAGGGTTGCAATTGCGCGTGCCCAGCGGTATGGCGCCATTTTTGCCAATGCGCCCAGCATGCCTAAAACCATCGCAAGCAGCAGTGAAAGTAGCGCTACTTCTATGGTCACTATGGCCCCTTTAAATATAGAGGCTTCGTATCCTTGTAAATCTAGCATAGGTGAGTTCCTGATCCCTAAACTCAAAGCTTGCTTACTGACTCAATAGCAATCAACAAGCCATAGATATAATTCGACCGCTGGCGACTTCTAGGAACTAGAACCAGCGGTCGCTTTCTGATACTTACTGACCGTAAACGTCGTAGTTGAAGTACTGAGCAGCAATCTCTTGGTAAACACCTTTCTCACGTAGAGATAGGATGGCAGCGTCTAGCTTCTTCGTCAGATCTTTGTCTTGCTTACGTACTGCGATACCAAAACCTTCACCGAACCATTTTGGATCCGTTAGTGACGGGCCGACAAATTCGTAAGCTTCACCACCTGCTTTATTGAGTACGCCTTCTTCCAGTGCAGATGCATCACCAAGAACAGCGGCAACACGACCGCTTGCTAGATCAAGATACGCCTCGTCGAAAGAACCGTAACGTACGATCTCAACTTTGTCACCGTAGTTGTCAGTTAAGTACTTATCGTGAGTGGTTGCACGTTGAACCGCGATTTTTTTACCATCTAGGTTGTCAAAATCTAGACCTGCGCCTTTTTTCGCGATGAATTTGTTAGGGATCAGAGCGTATTTGCCCGTGAAATCCACTTTCTTCTTGCGCTCTTCAGTAATAGACATTGCTGCAATAATGGCATCATACTTACGCGCCAGTAGAGAAGGGATAATGCCATCCCAGTCTTGTGCAACAATCTTACACTTAACCTGCATTTCCTTACATAGAGCATTTGCCATGTCTACGTCGAAGCCTTTAAGAGAACCATCCGCTTCAGTCCAGCTAAATGGAGGATATGCACCTTCAATACCAAAGCGAACTGTCTTCCAATCTTTCGCTTGAGCTACACCTGTTGCTGCTGTAGCAGCTAAAGCTGCAACTAGTAACCACTTTTTCATTTCCATACTCCTGTGATTGTGATTTTTATCTTATAAATTGTGTCTGTCTTTAACTCGTTTAAGTGCAAGCTTAATAAATAGATGAGATGAACTGCTGCAGACGTTCTGAGTCCGGATTAGTGAAGAGCTTAGCAGGGTCTCCCTGCTCTTCCACTAGACCTTGGTGCAAGAACATGACGTGGTTAGAAACATCGCGTGCAAACGCCATTTCATGCGTTACAACTAGCATAGTTCGACCTTCTTCAGCGAGATCTCGCATTACACCTAACACTTCACCGACCAACTCAGGATCAAGTGCAGAGGTAGGCTCATCGAATAGCATAACTTCGGGGTCGACAGCCAATGCACGCGCAATCGCTGCACGTTGTTGCTGTCCACCAGATAAGTGTCCTGGGTAGTAATCTTTACGCTCATAAAGTCCTACTTTCTTGAGCAACAATTCAGCGTTTTCCAAAGCCTGAGCTTTTGGTACGCCTAACACATGCACAGGGGCCTCTATAACATTTTCAAGCACCGTCATATGAGACCAGAGGTTGAAACCTTGGAATACCATTGCAAGTCTGGAACGGATACGCTGTACTTGTCTTTCGTTGGCAGGAACGGCCTCACCGAGGCGATTGTTTTTCATTTGGATCAACTCACCATTAACCCAAATTTCACCTTCAGTCGGTGTTTCAAGAAGGTTGATACATCTTAGGAAGGTACTTTTACCTGAACCTGATGAACCAATAATGGAGATAACATCACCTTTGTGTGCCTCAAGCGAGATACCTTTAAGGACTTCATTTTGTCCGAATGTTTTGTGCAGTTCCTTAATGTCCAGCGCCGGTACATCATTCATGCGCTAATACTCCCTGTTTTTATTATAATTGCCGACTTAACAAACGGCTTTATCGCCGGCGAATTGCTGGGTTCCACCCACATTTTGCTACAAACTAGCACTCCCCAGACTAACATGCAACAAATTATTAACCTTCAATTTAGGGATATATAGCCACTTTATATGACTAAACATTCATTTTATAGAGTAATTCGCTCCATAATACGCATAAATCATTTTAACAAACATATTATCTATCGATGTGGCAATTTAACATTTTTATAAAAACCAGATCTATCTCAACAATTCTCTCAATAGTGTCCATTCGATCTCGCTTGTCCCTCCAAACAGAAGTTATAAAACTCACAATGTGAAAATAATTTTCACTTTATATTTCAACGACTCGCTTATACGGCCTTAGCTGTGTAGTTTTCTTTCACATTCTTTCATAAAGTGATCTAAATCAATCACTCCTTTAGGGGGGCGAGTTACACTCGCGTCAAAGATAAAAGCCTCAATAAGCAAATTTTTGTCTTTTCTATCGTCTATGCTTAAGCACGTGAAAGACGCTCTACAGACGATAGCTCAAGGACCAAAATGCAGGACGCTGAGTCAGGTTTTTATAAGATCGCCAAACCACAATAACTAACGGCGACTCTTCGAAGAATCATTAACTTTTAGAATTATGAGGAATCTATGTCAGACGCAGTCAATAAGTCGCACTCTGATTCGGATATCGAAAACAAGAGCTATCGTGAGCTGCACCGTCCAGCTTCCGAATTTGAGAGCCGTTCAGATTATCTAGATCATGAACTTCAGATCATGAAGCCTCGTCGCTTCGGTTTAAACTTACCCGGTCGTGACTTCCGTTTCGAGCTCGAAGACTTAGTACCCGCACTAGCTGGGACTATCGGCATTATCGCAATGTACTCAGCGGTAATGATGTCTTGGGCTGAGGGCCTGACCGCAGCTTGGGATCACATCAACCTAGGCAAAGACTTCGCCATTGAGGTGGCACGAGTAGAAATGCTCATCCCAGCCCTTCTATTCTGTGTATTGGCATCTGGTTTTATCAACCCGAAAGCAAACCTCGCAGGTAACCACGGGCCAATGATCCCTCTTATCGGCACCATCGCATTAGCTGGCGCACACCCTCTTGCCTTGGCTATCCTGATCGGTATTTTCGGTCTACTGCTCAGCTTCCTGAAAGGTGGGTCCAAGTTAGTTAACCTCACATCACAAGGTACTGCAGGTGGATTGCTGATATTCTTAGGCCTCACCGGTACGATGAGTCAGATAAACTCCATCCAAGCTTGGGCTGTAGGTCTTCAATCAGACACAATTGCTGCGGGTAGCATGGGTTATGTAGGCCTGATTGTCTTGGCCGTCACCATTGCGCTTTATGCGTTCTTGGCAAAAGTGAATAAACGTTGGCTTGCTATTCCCGTCTGTGCATTTACAGGCTTAGCGATTGCACTCGTGCTCGGGGCTGGCTTCGACATTAAGTTCGTTACAGAAACAGGCTTACCGAACCTGAACCCAGTTTACTGGTGGGGCAGTACTGAAGAAGGCTGGATGCTTGGGCTACCAAACATGGAGCACTTTATTGCATCACTACCTTTCGCCATTCTCGCTGTCGCCATGTGGTCACCTGATTTCTTAGGTCATCGTATCTTCCAAGAACTAAACTATCCTAAGAAGACGGAAAAAGTACTGATGGACGTGGATGACACCATGACCATGTGTTCTGTTCGTCAGATGGTGGGTACTGCCGTGGGTGGCGGTAATATTACCTCATCATGGGGCACTTACATGATCCCGGCAGCAATTGCGAAGCGCCCTATCCCAGGCGGTGCAATCCTTCTTGGTCTATTAGTGATGATCATCGCTATCCTTGGTTTCCCTATGGACATCGCAGTGTGGCCACCTGTCATGCGTGTCGCATTATTAGTTGGTGTATCGTTACCTCTACTTGAAGCCGGCATGCAGATGGTGAAAGACTCGAAAGATTCCCAAGCAGCTGGCATTTGTATCTTTGGTTCCGCTGTCGTTAACCCCGTACTTGCTTGGGCCTTAACTATGCTGCTGGATAATAATGGCTTGATTGGTGATAAAGAACGCGCAGCTCGCTTGTCTTTCGTCGATAAAATCATCATTCCAGTTGGCGTACTGGTTATTTGTCTGATTGCCATGTTGGCGGTCGGTATGCTTGAAGGTCAATACGGCATTAAAGCCTGGCTGTAGAAATTAAAATAATTTGTGGGTGGCAAGCTATGTCACCCTCTTTTTATCAACTTTATTGAGGATTTATTGATTTAGTTTAAGGTTTGCAACTTTTTTTTAGTTTAACCTTGAAACCAAGTTAATAAGAAATCATCAAAAACTTAGTGGCAATATTTATAGTTTAAAACACGCTCATAAATCGATTTTAGAGACTATACATATTGTTATTCATTAAGAGTGTACCGCTCCTGAAAAGGAAAACTAACGAGCTCAATAGTTAGAAAGGTACGTGTTTTTTCTACTAAAAAGGTAGGTATGTCATGGCAGAGCAATTTGCTAAAGCTTGGGAAGGTTTTGCTGAGGGTGACTGGCAAAACGAAGTAAACGTTCGTGATTTCATTCAAAAGAACTATGCACCTTATGAAGGCGACGAATCTTTCCTTGTTTCTGAAGGTACTGAAGCAACGAATAAGCTTTGGGAAAAGGTAATGGAAGGTATCAAACAGGAAAACGCGACTCACGCACCTGTTGATTTTGATACTTCAGTTATCTCTACCATCACTGCTCACGATGCAGGCTACATCAACAAAGATCTAGAAACGATCGTTGGTCTTCAAACTGACGCCCCGCTAAAACGCGCTATCATCCCTAACGGTGGTATTCGTATGGTGGAAGGTTCTTGCAAGGTTTACGGTCGTGAACTTGATCCTAAGATCAAAGAAATCTACACAGATTACCGTAAAACACACAACGCGGGTGTTTTCGATATCTACACTCCAGACATCCTAAAATGTCGTAAATCTGGTGTTCTGACTGGTCTTCCAGATGCGTACGGTCGTGGTCGTATCATTGGTGACTACCGTCGTGTAGCTCTATACGGTATCGACTTCCTAATTAAAGACAAGCTAGCTCAATTCGCTTCTCTACAAGAGAAATTTGAGAATGGCGAAGATCTTCAAATGACTATGCAGCTTCGTGAAGAAATCGCTGAGCAGCACCGTGCACTTGGCCAAATGAAAGTGATGGCTGAGAAATACGGTTGTGACATCTCTCGTCCTGCTGAAACTGCTCAAGAAGCTATCCAGTGGACTTACTTCGGTTACCTAGCTGCTGTTAAGTCTCAAAACGGCGCGGCTATGTCTCTAGGTCGTACTTCTACGTTCCTAGATATCTTCATCGAGCGTGATATCGCTGCAGGTAAGATCACTGAAGAACAAGCTCAGGAAATGATCGACCACTTCGTAATGAAACTGCGTATGGTTCGTTTCCTACGTACTCCTGAGTACGATGACCTATTCTCTGGCGACCCAATTTGGGCAACAGAATCTATGGGTGGTATGGGTCTTGACGGTCGTACGCTAGTGACTCGTACTAACTTCCGTTTCCTAAACTCTCTATACACTATGGGTCCTTCTCCAGAGCCGAACATCACTGTTCTATGGTCTGAGCAGCTGCCAGAAGGCTTCAAGAAGTTCTGTGCGAAAGTCTCTATCGATACTTCTTCAATCCAGTACGAAAATGACGATCTAATGCGCCCAGACATGGAGTCAGACGACTACGCAATCGCTTGTTGTGTATCTCCAATGGTTGTTGGTAAGCAAATGCAGTTCTTCGGTGCTCGTGCTAACCTTGCGAAAACTATGCTTTATGCAATCAACGGTGGTGTTGATGAGAAGCTGAAGATGCAAGTTGGTCCAGAAATGCCTAAGATCACTTCAGAAGTACTAGACTTCGACGAAGTGTGGAACAACCTAGACCACTTCATGGATTGGCTAGCGAAGCAGTATGTTGCTGCCCTAAACAGCATCCACTTCATGCACGACAAGTACTCTTACGAGTCTGCGCTTATGGCTCTACATGATCGTGACGTTTACCGCACCATGGCTTGTGGTATTGCAGGTCTATCTATCGCGGCTGACTCACTATCTGCAATTAAACATGCGAAAGTGAAACCGATCCGTGATGAAGATGGTGTTGCAATCGACTTCGAAATCGAGGGCGATTACCCTAAATTTGGTAACAACGATGCTCGTGTAGATGACATTGCTTGTGAGCTAGTAGAAGTGTTCATGAACAAGATCCGTAAGCTTAACACTTACCGCGATGCTGTTCCTACTCAGTCTATCCTTACGATTACATCTAACGTTGTATACGGTAAGAAAACAGGTAATACACCAGACGGTCGTCGCGCAGGTGCTCCGTTTGCTCCAGGTGCAAACCCAATGCACGGCCGTGATGAGAAAGGTGCTGTAGCATCTCTAACATCTGTAGGTAAACTACCATTTGCTCACGCGAAAGACGGTATTTCTTATACCTTCTCTATCGTGCCAAACGCACTGGGTAAGGAAGAGACTTCACAGCGTGCTAACCTTGCTGGTCTGATGGATGGTTACTTCCACCACGAAGCAGGTATCGAAGGTGGTCAGCATCTAAACGTCAACGTACTTAACCGCGATACTCTAGAAGACGCTGTTAAGCACCCAGAGAAATACCCGCAGCTCACTATTCGTGTTTCTGGTTACGCTGTACGTTTTAACTCTCTAACGGCAGAGCAGCAGCAAGACGTTATCGCACGTACTTTCACCGAATCACTATAAGATCGCTTGATTGACTTGAAAGCCCCGCTTCATTGAGCGGGGCTTTTTTATTGCCAAGCAAAACAAAAGTTAGACTCAAGCCACATTTATATTTCAATTTTGTTTCTTTGCTCTCTGATGAATAAGATATGGAGTAATATCTAGACTCCATTCAGAAATGATGTATTTAAATGAACCTATTACGCACTCTTCCCTTGATATTGTTGGCCTCAACTGCTGTTGCTTCCGAGCGCTCGACTGTCTCGTTCTCAATTGACAATGATGGCGTATTTGGTGTCGATCAGGATTATACCAACGGACTGTTTCTCACCTATACCTCTGGCGCTATTACTCCCAACTGGTTAACCAACCCAATGAGCTTATCATTCTGGGGGGGCGCTTCTCTAGACAAATACGAATTCACACTTGGCCATAAAATGTATACACCGTCCGATATTGAGGCCACCACACCAATAATCAATGATAGGCCTTATGCAGGATACCTGCACGCTGAGTTTAACTACATCAGTCTTCATCCTCAGCAGGCACAGCGTTTCAATCTGACATTGGGTACAACAGGTGAGAGTTCACTTGCCGACCAAGCACAAGATATCGTCCACGGTATTACCGGTTCCGACGAACCTCGCGGCTGGGCCTATCAGGTAGACGATGAGTTTGTCGGCAGCCTTGGCTACCTTAGTCACTTCAATCTTTGGCGCGATCGAGCCATTGCTAATACCGATTTGGAAATCTCAAACGTTTCTGAAGTGAATGCCGGCAACTTCCGCAGTGATGTTTCAACGGGCTTTATGCTCCGTTGGGGCAAGGACTTGGCAGGAAGTATGGGAGCCGCAAACATTGATAATGAAAACCCATTCCGCGCAGGTATGCTGGGGGCGTCACAAGCTGGTTGGTTTATCTTTGGGGGTATTGAAGCTCGCTATCGATTTAACGATATTACCATTGAAGGGGACCGGCCGGGTGTCGTTGATTATGCTCAACGCAACGGTGAAAACCCGAGCATCTATGATGTGACGCTAGAAGAAAAGCAAGCCAGCGCAGTGGCCGGCTTTGCTTGGTATAACCAACATTTTGGCGCGACCATTACAGCGACAGCAAAAACTCCTGACTACAAAGAAGCAAAAGATTCAATGTACGGAACGGGTGGCCTCGCATTGTATGCATTCTTCTAAATAGTAAACCTCTGGCAGTCACTGTTCAGGCTGCCAGCCCTTTGTTCTACTACCTGACTGATGGAACGCAGTTGTTCATTGTTTTCTTCTAGTTCTTTCATGGCACTCGAAATCTGAGTCATGCTGTCAGCCATTGATTGGCTGGTCGTTGCCAACTCTTTGATGGAAGCAAAGATGACATCAGTCTGATGAGAAGCTTCATCGGCCTTTTCTGTAATAGTACGTAGTGCCTGCATCGCCTCATGACCTTTTTCCTGCCCGGTTCGCATCGATGTTTCAGATTGACCAATGTACTGGATAACTTCAGAACTTTCTTTCTTCATCGTGTCTATGGTTTCAGAAATCTCAGCTACTGCATCCACGGTTCTCACCGCCAAACTACGGACTTCATCTGCCACGACAGCGAATCCACGCCCCTGCTCACCTGCTCGTGCCGCTTCAATCGCCGCATTCAAAGCCAAAAGGTTGGTTTGCTCGGCGATACCATTAATAATATCCATCACCGAGTCAACTTTCGAAGATGCTTCTTCCAACTGCTGAATATGCCCCGCCGCAGATGTGAGTATAGTACTCACCTCTTCAAGCGAACCAATCGCTGCTCCAATAATTTGCGCCCCTTTCTCTGCCGATTCCGTAGAGGAGCGGCTTATTTCTGATACAAATTCCAGTGAATTGGACACCTCTTGTGTCGTCACACTCACTTCTTCTGTCGCTGAAGCTAATACCTGAGTCTGCCCCAACACTTCAGACTGATGATGAGCCAACCTGTCGAGACCTTGATTAAGTTCGACAGCATTTCCAGACAAAGCCTGACCGCTGGATTGTACACCTGAGACCAGTTCACCCAAATTTTCACAACTATCATTAATGCTGAGCGCCAATTGGTTGAATTCGTCATTGCGGTTTGCCGTCAATGTCATACGTTTCGACAAGTCACCAGCCGATACATTGTGCAAAATCTCACGAGTCTTGTTCAGAGAGCGCGACAGGGAGGTACTCTGCATAATGAAAATGGCAATGGTCAACACAGCCAGAACAATACAGGCGACTAAGATGGACCATAATGTTTGCTCTGAGGACTTCTCAGCAGAAAGCTGATACTGCGAACTGATTCCACTCAGCTCGCTTGTTACTGCCGCAATCAGTTGGGTCAACTGCATTTTGGTTGAAATTAGCTGCTGTTCAACACTACCCAATTCCTTAGAAAGCTCACTCACTCGAACGAATGTCGCTTTGTATTGCTCTATCTCTTTTTCATATAAATCCAACATGGCATAAACGTTGGACATACTTTCAAAAGCCCCCATGGCACGATTGAACAGTTTCAGATTTTCTTCGTTCGGTTGGAGTAAATAATTCTGCTGTGATTTAACCATGGCCTGAAAATCAGAGTTGAGCGTCACCATCCCAGTTTCAGCAATTTTCTGTTCGATAATATTAGCGAGCTTTTTTAACTCCCCCAACTTACCCTCGTCGATGTTAAAACCGAGTTCTTGCTTGAGCTCTAACCAAGGATTAACTGCCGCTTGAAAGTCTCCGATACTTTGCTTCAATCCTGTGGAATAACTCTTTAGATTTAAAACATTGAGAAAAGCAACATCATTGGTAACCGCTTCTACAATATCGCTGATATCTTGTTTTGCCTTCGCAACCTGAGCGCCCTCTAGGTTGTCCAACTCGCTACTCAAGGTCAGAATTTTACTTTGGGTCTGATAAATTGAAATGGAACCAGAAGAGACATCACCGCTGGAATGATACTGTTCACTCATTTGAGTGAGTCTAGAAGAGGTAAACACTGCGAGCATGACAAATCCCATTGTCAGTACAATTAAAAACAGTGTGACTTTCTGTTTTTGTGATAGCGCAAGCATATCCATAAGAAATCCTTAAACATCAGTCGGATGCAACTAAAACTTGCCTAGCCAGTTTGTTTATTAATTATTATAAAAACCTTATTTGGCAACATTTTTATAACATACATTTTAGTCTATGTGCGCTTTTTTTATTAGTCAGTAAAATCTTGAGTATAAAAACCTGAAATGCTATTTAAACCCTACTTTTTGTAATAAAATAACGAACAAATCACTAATTAGAGATGTGCACATGTCAGCAACCGGTCGTATCCATTCTTTCGAGTCCTGTGGAACAGTTGATGGCCCAGGAATTCGGTTTATTGTCTTTATGCAGGGATGTTTAATGCGATGCATGTATTGTCACAATCGCGATACGTGGGACACTCATGGTGGTAAGGAAGTGACCGTTGAAGAAATCATTAACGAAGCCAAAAGCTATCGTCACTTTATGAATGCTTCTGGCGGTGGAGTCACTTGTTCAGGTGGTGAAGCGATGCTACAGCCCGAGTTTGTGCGCGATTTCTTTCGCTCTGCCAAAGCAGAAGGTATCCACACTTGCCTCGACACGAATGGCTACATTCGCAAACACACTGAGGTCATCGATGAAGTGCTTGAGGCGACAGACCTGGTGATGCTTGATCTAAAACACATGAAAGATGAGGTTCACCATGACTTTATCGGTGTATCTAATCGACGCACCATAGACTTTGCCCGCTACTTGCACCGTATCGGACAAAAGACTTGGATTCGCTACGTCGTAGTACCCGGATATACTGATGATGATGAATCTGCGCATATGCTTGGCGAGTTCATCAAAGATATGGACAATATTGAAAAGCTTGAACTGTTACCATATCACAAGTTGGGAGCCCACAAATGGGAAGCGCTCGGTCTGGATTATCCTCTGGAAGGCGTCAATCCACCGTCGAAAGAAACCATGGACAATATCGTCTCGATCCTTGAGCAGTATCACTCAAATGTAAAATATTGATACCATCTGGCGAACATTTCAGAAAAAATACCAACCGGACCGAGGTTGGTATTTTTTTGAGAGGCTATTGTGCTGCTTTCCGAACTCTTCGCATTACTCGTTATACTGCTCTCAATGAGTTTTATATGGAAAGACGTATTGCGAGTATTACTTCCAAAACTCATGGCAGAACGAGGCTTTCAACACCTTACATTTGCAGCTATCTTTGCTCTGTTCGCTTTGTGGTCAGCACAAGCAGGTGTTAAAGAAGGTTTATCCATCCACTTTTTAGCCTTGACGTCCGTAACGTTAATGTATGGCTGGCGAAGTGCTTACGCGCTTTCAATCGTCGTTTCGTTATTGCTTGCCTCTTTCGGCCAGTTAACCTTCAGCCAATTGCCAGAATACATTCTTTTCTCCTGCTTGATTCCTATATTAATCAGCTACGCTGTTTTTCTGCTGAGTTATCAATACTTACCGAGGAACATCTTTGTATTCATCTTCATTGCCGGATTCTTCAACGGGGCTTTTACAGGCAGTGTTCACCTCACCATTAACTCTATATACCATATTGTTCAGGGTACCCACGATTGGCTCACCATATTCGACAATTATATGGTGTTTATTCCTCTGCTGGCTTTCCCAGAAGGCTTGCTCAACGGGATGACGATGGCAATGTTTGCGGTGTTCAAACCGGAGTGGTTGCGAGTTTTCTCCGACCGTGATTACATCTATAACCACTACCACAAGAAGTGATTATTCAAACTGAAATTTCTTTACATTTTTAACGATAAACATGTGTTGAGATCATGTTTCAGTGCGTAATGAAAAGATAACCTAAGCACATTAAAGATGTATTAGATTGTTTTAGTGAGGCCACTATGGAAATGACCAACGCTCAGCGCTTGATCCTATCTAACCAGTACTATTTGATGTCTCAAATGGACCCAGAAAATGCGGCAAAATACCGTCGTTTACAAACGATCGTTGAACGCGGCTACGGGCTTCAGATTCGAGAGCTAGATAAAGAATTTGGCTGTTTACAAGAAACAGAGTGTCGAGAAATTATTGATATAATGGAAATGTTCCACGCAATGCAAGAGTCGTGCAAAATGCTATCTCAAACGGAACAAGCCGACGTCGATCAACGCCGCCTGATGTTCTTGGGATTCGACATTGCCACAGAAGCCCAGCATGTTAATTACGTACGATTCCTTGTCGACTCTGAAGGTTTATACCCACAGTTTGACAAAGCTGACCATCATTTTAACGCCCAGATGCCCATGCTAGAGAAGTACCGACGTATGCTAAACACTTGGCGTGCCTGCCCTCGTCAGTACCATCTGTGCAACACCGAACTGAAACAAATTTTCAATGCGTAGCCATTACGCAAAACACTAAAAAGGGTTACGCAAAAGTAACCCTTTTTTACTCCTACTCTCTTTCATCAAAATACGTAAGCGATACCAATGTTAGCGGACGTTGACACACCACTTTCAATAAGTGGGGAGCTTTCAATCGCTCCTTCTAGGTTGGTATAGCGAACTCCACCCGTAAATCGAACACTCGGCGTAATATGCACATAAGCAGAAACACCAATGAAATACTGGCCATCCCAATCTGCTTCAAATGCCCTAAAAGTCTCGTCATATATCTGTGCTCGTGCCGCTTCTGCCTCACTGACACCGTATAAGTGGTCATTGATTTTGTCACTGTTGTACGCATATCCAATGGAAGGAGTTACTCCCCACCCTTTTTGACGAAAAGGTAACCGCCAAGCAGCTTCAGCGTATAGACCATTATGCCTGCCGGCTAGATCTGTACCAGCGGTAGCCTCAAGTACACCCGCTAACGTAATTAACTGGTAGCTGACTCCACCTAGAACCGTGGCTTTGCGTTGGTCCATTTGCTGGATAGCACGGTTATCAGAATCACTCGGTTTTAACGTTCTTGGGTCATAAGCTATGCGGAAGATGATGTTTTGTGGCGAACCAGCGGGGAACCAACGATAGCCAGCACTAAAGCCACGCAAAAACAAGTGTTCACCTTCATAACCCACTAAAGGGATCACCGTTTCATTAGACGGCGTATCTTTGTACACAGCAGGAGAATAAGAAGCTGCGACACCCAAAGACCATTGAGAAATCTTTGCATTAACAACCGGAGAGGTGAGCAAAGCCGTGGTCATTACGAGTTTAAGCCAAGAGGTTTTCAATTTTCGCACCTAAGTTATGGTAGGGATTGACATCTGAACACATTATATGGAATAGCACACCTTAAAACAATGTCTCTCTAACCGATTAATCACCTGTTTTTATGAGCATTAACTATACCAGTAAGAAAACACATTCATACTGAAGATATCAACTTATTTGCACTTTGAACCGCTCAAATTCAGCCAATAGACGACAATCGGTCAAACATCACAATTTGCAAATAAACACATATTTTTTAAGCAGAATTCTAAAAACCAACTAGTCTTAACTAGGAAAGGATTTGTTTTTTCTATGCGGGTTGATTGTCTACAAAGACAGGTTCAGAGGGGAATTCATTATGAGTATTTTCGACCATTACCAAGCGCGCTACGAAGCTGCCAAGGATGAAGAATTATCTTTACAGGAATTCTTGACGCTATGTAAAGATGATAAAAGTGCTTACGCTAATGCTGCAGAGCGTTTGCTGATGGCTATCGGCGAACCAGAGCTAATCGATACTGCGCAAGATCCATGCTTAAGCCGAATTTTTTCAAATCGGGTCATTTCCCGATACGAAACCTTTAAAGATTTTTACGGTATGGAAGAAGCGATTGAACAAATCGTTTCCTACCTAAAACACGCAGCACAAGGTTTAGAAGAACGTAAACAGATCCTTTATTTACTAGGACCTGTGGGCGGCGGTAAATCTTCGCTGGCTGAAAAGCTCAAGGCGCTTATGCAACAGGTGCCTATTTACGTGCTCTCTGCAAACGGTGAACGAAGCCCAGTAAACGACCACCCATTCTGCTTGTTCGACGTCGGTGAAGATGGCGAACTGCTCAAACGAGAATACGACATCGAGAAGCGCTATTTACGTTCGATTATGTCGCCATGGGCAGCTAAGCGTCTCCATGAGTTCGGTGGCGACATTACTAAGTTTAAAGTCGTGAAAGTTCGTCCTTCTATTTTGGATCAGGTCGCCATTGCGAAAACAGAACCGGGAGATGAGAACAACCAAGACATTTCCTCATTGGTGGGTAAAGTCGATATTCGTCAGCTTGAGCATTATTCTCAGGACGACCCAGATGCATACAGCTACTCAGGTGCCCTGTGCCGTGCAAACCAAGGTTTGATGGAATTCGTTGAGATGTTTAAGGCACCAATAAAAGTGCTCCATCCTTTATTAACCGCAACTCAAGAAGGTAATTACAACGGTACCGAAGGCCTTTCAGCCTTGCCTTTCGATGGTATGATACTGGCTCACTCAAACGAGTCAGAATGGCAAACTTTCCGCAATAACAAGAACAATGAAGCCTTCCTCGACCGCGTTTACATCGTCAAAGTGCCTTACTGTTTGCGAGTTGCAGAAGAAGTGAAGATCTACCAAAAACTATTGGATCACTCTGAACTGGCAAAAGCACCGTGCTCTCCCAGCACGCTGGAGCTGTTGTCCCAATTCAGTATTCTGTCGCGCCTTAAAGAACCTGAAAACTCATCTATTTTCTCCAAGATGCGCGTTTACGACGGTGAAACTCTGAAAGATACCGACCCTAAAGCGAAAAGTTACCAAGAATATCGAGATTTCGCTGGCGTTGATGAAGGTATGTCGGGTCTATCCACCCGTTTCGCGTTTAAGATCTTGTCTCGAGTGTTCAACTTCGATCAAACCGAAGTCGCAGCAAACCCAGTTCACTTGTTCTACGTTATTGAGCAACAAATCGAACGTGAGCAGTTCCCTCAGGAAACCGCCGAGAAGTATTTGGAATTTTTGAAGGGCTATTTGGTTCCGCGCTACGTCGAGTTCATCGGAAAAGAAATTCAAACCGCTTACCTTGAGTCTTACTCTGAATACGGTCAAAACATCTTTGACCGCTACGTCACGTACGCTGATTTCTGGATTCAAGATCAGGAATATCGTGACCCAGAGACAGGCCAGCTATTTGACCGTTCAGCGTTAAACAACGAGCTTGAGAAAATAGAAAAAACAGCAGGCATCAGTAACCCTAAAGATTTTCGTAATGAGATAGTCAACTTTGTTCTTCGTGCGCGTGCTAATAACAATGGGCAAAACCCAGTTTGGACTAGTTATGAAAAGCTCCGTACTGTGATTGAGAAAAAAATGTTCTCAAATACGGAAGAACTATTACCCGTTATCTCCTTCAATGCGAAAACCTCTTCTGAGGATCAGAAGAAACACGACGACTTTGTCGCTCGTATGATGGAGAAAGGCTATACCGAGAAG
This sequence comes from Vibrio neptunius, assembly GCF_000967495.1. Classification (GTDB taxonomy): domain Bacteria; phylum Pseudomonadota; class Gammaproteobacteria; order Enterobacterales; family Vibrionaceae; genus Vibrio; species Vibrio neptunius. Next base: position 165,110 of record NZ_JXXU01000011.1, read on the forward strand.
CAAGTCCGCTTGCTATCGGAATGGTATTTACGCGTACGTAAATCATCTTAATAGCTAAAACAACCTTCCTCTGAACGAGAGAGGAAAGCCAATGAATTACCTGCCAGAGTGAATCTTTGGCAGGAGATTGGATGCGAACAAGATGCATGCGCTTAATAAGTGCATGTACCACAAGAGGGGTGACTCATGGCGCAATTTATTGACCGACGACTGAACGGGAAGAATAAGAGCGCGGTAAACCGTCAGCGTTTCTTACGTCGTCATAAAGAACAAATCAAAGAATCTGTCGCAGACGCAGTCAATCGCCGTTCAATCACGAATACAGAAACTGGCGAGGATGTCGCTATTCCTCATAAAGACATCAAAGAGCCTATTTTTCACCAAGGGAAAGGGGGGATGAAAGAGCGAGTCCACCCTGGTAACGATCAGTTTATTACTGGTGATAAAATCGAACGTCCAAAAGGCGGAGGCCAAGGTGGCGGATCCGGTGAAGGCGACGCTAGCCCAGATGGCGAAGGCCAAGATGAATTTGTTTTTCAGATTTCAAAAGATGAGTATCTGGATATCCTGTTCGAAGACTTAGAGCTGCCGAATTTAGAAAAAAGTCAAATCAACAAAATTACAGAGTGGAAAACTCACCGCGCTGGTTATCAAACCGCAGGTGTGCCCGCTAACATCGCCATTGTAAAGTCTCTACAGCAATCTCTCGCACGTCGAACAGCGATGACCGCGGGTAAAAAACGTATGTTGAGAGAATTGGAAGAAGAGCTCGATCAAGTAAAAATGAGTGAGCCAGCTCAGCTACTAGAAGAAAAAAGACTCAAAAAGGAGATTAAGGACCTTAGAAGAAAGATCGACACAGTTCCCTTCATCGATACCTTCGACTTAAGATTTAAAAACTACGAACGCCGCCCTATTCCATCCAGTCAAGCTGTCATGTTTTGTTTGATGGATGTATCAGGGTCGATGGATCAAGCAACAAAAGATATCGCCAAGCGTTTCTACGTACTCCTCTACTTATTCTTAACCCGCACTTACGAGAACGTTGATGTTGTATTCATTCGCCATCACACTCAAGCAAAAGAAGTAGACGAACATGAGTTCTTCTACTCACAAGAAACGGGCGGTACTATCGTTTCAAGCGCTCTAAAACTAATGAAGGAAATCGTTGAAGATCGCTATCCTGTCGGTGAATGGAATATTTATGCGGCGCAAGCGTCCGACGGCGATAACTGGGCCGATGATTCTCCACGTTGTCGTGAGTTACTCACCAAAAACCTATTACCCAATTGTCAGTACTACTCCTACATCGAAATCACTCGCCGCTCTCATCAGACCCTATGGCATGAGTACGAGAAGCTGGAAGATGCCTTTGACAACTTCGCAATGAAAAACATTCGTAGTGTTGAAGACATATTCCCAGTATTCCGAGAGCTATTCAAAAAAGAAACCGCTTAGGGAGGCTGCTATGGCAACGAAAACGAAAAAGGCAACCAAGAAGAAGACGCTGCCAGATGGCCCAGATTGGACATTTGATCTTCTCGAACGTTATCACATTGAAATCAAGCGAGTGGCTGAGCTCTATCGTTTAGATACTTATCCAAACCAGATCGAAGTCATTACTTCCGAACAAATGATGGATGCCTACTCAAGCATTGGTATGCCAATCAATTACAATCACTGGTCATTTGGCAAAAAGTTTATTCAGACCGAACAAGGCTACAAACACGGTCAAATGGGTTTAGCCTATGAGATCGTTATCAATTCCGATCCTTGTATCGCATACCTGATGGAAGAGAATACGGTCACCATGCAGGCATTGGTAATGGCACACGCCTGTTATGGCCACAACTCATTTTTTAAGGGCAATTATCTGTTCCAAACCTGGACCGACGCCAGCTCTATCATTGATTATCTATTGTTTGCCAAAAAATACATTGCAGATTGCGAGCAGAAATATGGCGTCAAAGAGGTGGAGGAGCTCCTGGATTCCTGCCACGCTTTGATGAACTTTGGCGTAGACCGATATAAACGCCCAGAGAAGATCTCCATCGCAGAAGAGAAAATGCGTCAGGAGGAACGAGAAGCTTATCTCCAATCCCAAGTGAACGATCTATGGAGAACCGTCCCTAAAGGTAAAGTTGAACAAGAAGAAGCAAAGGTTCGTTTCCCTTCTGAGCCTCAGGAAAATATTTTATATTTCATTGAAAAGCATGCGCCGCTACTTGAGTCATGGCAACGAGAAATAGTACGTATCGTGCGTAAAATCAGTCAGTACTTCTACCCTCAAAAACAAACTCAGGTAATGAACGAAGGTTGGGCGACATTTTGGCACTACACCATCCTCAACCATATGTACGATGAAGGATTGGTGACCGAACGTTTCATTCTTGAGTTTCTACACAGCCATACCAGCGTTGTTGCGCAGCCTGCTTACAACAGTCCTTACTTCAGCGGAATCAACCCTTATGCACTTGGGTTTGCAATGTTCCGGGATATTCGTAGGATTTGTGAAGAGCCGACGGATGAAGACAAAGAGTGGTTCCCAGAGCTAGCGGGCACCGATTGGTTGGAAGCCGTTCATTTTGCGATGAAAAATTTTAAGGATGAAAGCTTCATCAGCCAATACCTCTCTCCTAAGCTAATGCGTGACTTTAAACTCTTTGCCATTACTGACGACGACAGGAAAAACTATATCGAAGTCACGGCGATCCACAATGATATCGGTTACCGGAGCATCCGAGAGAAGCTTGCTGGTCAATACAATCTCAGTAGTTTAGAGCCTAATATTCAAGTGTTTAATGTTGATGTGCGAGGTGACCGCTCACTGACTCTTCAATATGTCCCACATGATCGTATTCCGCTCGATAATAGCTATGACGAAGTGCTGAAGCATCTGTACCGGCTATGGGGATTCGACGTCATTTTAGAAGAAGTTAAAGAGTCAGGACGACGCGAGATTCTCGGTACATGTCCAAAACGCAATGACTACGATGGCAAGATATAGAAAAAAAAGGCCCTAACGGGCCTTTTTTATTGATTGGCAACGAGCTTTCTCACTGCTTCTAAGTCTTCTAGTGTATCAACGCCAGCAGGTGGAACCTGCTCCGCCACCTCAACATGAATTTTTTCACCGTACCACAGCACTCGAAGTTGCTCTAATCTTTCGATTTTCTCTAAGGCCGTTGGCGCCCAGTTTATATAAGTATTCACAAATCCAGCGCGATAAGCATAGATACCGATGTGGCGCATCAATGGTTGGGCAATCACTTTACCGCCATTGGCAAAATGGTCTCGATCCCAAGGGATAGTCGCTCGACTAAAGTACATCGCATAACCGTCTTTATCTGTCAGCACTTTAACCGCGTTCGGGTTGAACACCTCGTCTTCATGGGATATTTCAACCGCTAGCGTTGCCATAGGAGCTTGGCTATTCGCTAGATTATTTGCGACCTGCGTAATAATCGCAGGCGGGATCAGCGGCTCATCGCCCTGCACATTAACGATCACATGATCTTCAGGAATGCCCATGAGTTCGACAACTTCCGCTAAGCGTTCTGTGCCAGAATCATGGTCAGCAGAGGTCATACAAACCTCGCCACCGAACTTCTTGACGGCATTCACAACACGCTCATCATCGGTTGCGACAATCACTTTCTCTGCGCCTGCCTGCAATGATTGTTCGTAGACCCATTGAATCATTGGTTTACCACTGATGTCGGCGAGTGGCTTACCCGGCAAACGTGTCGACTGATAGCGTGCAGGTATAACGACGGTAAAGGCCATTATCGTCCCTCTTCCATACTCATGTGGCGCGCTTCAGGCTCGAGGAGAACCGGAATGCCCTCTTTAATCGGGTAGGCGAGACGATCCAACTTACAGATCAGCTCTTGTTTATCTTTATCGAAGGTAAGCTTACCTTTACATACTGGGCAAGCGACGATCTCAAGCAGTCGGTGGTCCATATTTTTCTTTAACCTCTTTAATCTTACTTAAAATGCGCGTCTCATCTTCGGGACTAAAGCTAGCAGTTACTGGTAAGTACCACCAATTTTCTTCTGCATAACTCGCACATTTTACTGCATCTTTTTCTGTCATAATCAGATGTTGTCCACGGCTAGCCAAGGTTTGCAACTCTGACGGTTCAAAGTCTTTATGATCGGGAAAACCTTGAGTGACGACTGTTCTCGCGCCAAGTTTTTCCAATGTCTTAAAAAACCTTGGTGGATGACCAATACCCGCCATCGCCACCAGCTGTTCAAGCTCACTAACTGGAGTTTTGTCTCTGGTTTTTAGATTCACTGCCAAGCTAGGTGTCAAAGTCATAGCCGCTTCATTCTCGTGAGCTCGTCCACCGTTAGTTATGATGAAATCGACCTCGTTCAACCGACTGGGCGCCTCACGTAAGGGCCCAAGTGGTATCAATTTTTCACTACCAAAGCGACGGTTACCGTCCACCACGACGATTTCAATGTCTCTTCGGAGTGCATAGTGCTGTAGGCCGTCATCGGTAATAACAATGTCAACGCCAAGAGGTAACAAGGCTTTGACAGCATCACTGCGTACCGGAGACACCGAAACGGGTGCTTGTGTACGTTTGAAAATCAACTTGGGCTCATCACCACAATGCTTGGTCGGTGTGTGTTCTTCAACAATGAGTGGATAGCTCGGCGCTTTGGCACCATATCCACGAGACACCACACCTGGCTTGTACCCCAGGGATTGTAGTTGCTCCACCAGCCAAATGACGACAGGAGTCTTTCCATTACCGCCTGCGGTAATATTTCCGACCACAATAACGGGGACAGGTGCTTGGTAACTGGCTTTGCTACCAGACATGAATGCTCGCCGTCTTGAACGACTGATCATTCCAAACGCCAAACTAAGCGGCCACAGTAATGGCCACAGAGCATAGCGTAGAGGATGATTTTCAAACCAGATTTTTTCAATCACAGCTTAAGCACCAAACTGTATTCGGTGCAACTGTGCATAGGCACCATTTTTCTCAATCAAAGTGCTGTGGTCCCCACGCTCAACGATTTCACCTTCATCAACCACCAAAATTTCATCGGCGCTTTCAATCGTCGATAGCCTGTGCGCAATAACGAGTACCGTTTTATTTTTCTGTAACTCATCCAACGCAGATTGAATCGCTTTTTCAGATTCGGTATCGAGTGCAGACGTTGCCTCATCCAGAATCAAAACTGGCGCATCTCGCAGTAAAGCGCGTGCGATAGCGATTCGTTGGCGCTGACCTCCAGATAAGCTGGTGCCATTTTCGCCAATAACAGTATCTAGGCCTTGTTCCATGTTGTCGATAAAGTCCATCGCATAAGCCAACCGAGCAGCTTTTTCAATCTGCTCTCGGCTGTATTCATCCGTAGCGGCATAGGCGATATTATTGGCAATGGTATCGTTAAATAGGTGGACATTTTGCGACACTAAAGCGAAATGACTGCGAAGATTGGTCAGTTTGTAGTCACGCACATCGTGTCCATCAAGCTCGATGCTACCTGAATCAACGTCGTAGAATCGAGTAAATAAATTGGCTATCGTACTTTTACCGGAACCCGAACGACCGACAAGCGCAACTGTCTTCCCTCTTGGTATATCAAAGCTGACATTACGCAGCGCTGGTGATTCTTTATCTTGATAGGTAAATGTGACGTCTTTAACGACAACGTCACCCCGAACAGCCTTCGCTTCGTACTTACCGTTATCTTGCTCGGTTTCTAGGTCCATTAGTGCAAACAAAGTCTGACTCGCCGCCATACCACGCTGAAACTCAGACGTAACGTTAGTCAGAGCTTTCAATGGACGCAATAGGCCAAACATCGCAGAGAACACAACAGTAAAGGTACCGGGCGTTAAATGTTCTTTGATTGAGTCCACACTCGCCAAGAACAGCACCACAACTAAAGCGATAGAAGCGATGATCTGAATCACTGGGTTAGCAATAGCTTGTGCAGCGACTAACTTCATCGACTGCTGACGCATCTGGTTGCTCACGTGATCAAAACGCTGACGTTCAACGTTCTGACCGCCATAGCTTAGTACGACTTTGTGCCCTTTTAGCATTTGCTCAGCAGAGGCAGTCACATGCCCCATAGTATCCTGCATACTCTTAGAGATCTTGCGGAAACGCTTCGACACAACCCCAATTGCCCAAGCCACTAAAGGTGCTACGATGAAAAGGACTAATGAAAGCTGCCAACTGTGCCAGAACATCAGAACGAGTAGACCAATAATACTTGCGCCTTCGCGTACAATACTCACCAATGCACGACTGGTCGCACCCGCTACCTGTTCCGAATCGTAAGTAATCCTAGACAGCAACCCACCTGTGGATTCTTTATCAAAATAGGACACTGGCATGTGCATGAATTGGCTAAAAATACGTCGACGCATCAGCATCACAACGTTACCTGACACCCAACTCAAACAATAGGAAGAAACAAATCCACTCAACCCTCTAACAACCATCATGCCAAACACAATGAAAGGCAAAACGCGAAGAAAATTAGATTCGCTATCCCCAAAGCCTTCATCAAGCAAAGGTTTGAGTAGCGACACCATATATGTATCGGCAACCGCATTAATAATGAGAGCAACGACGGCAACAGCGAGACCAGCTTTGTAAAGACGAACATAGGTCCAGAGACGCTTGAAAGTCTGCAAGGTTGTTTCATCTTGATTAAGAGACATAGAACTGCTTATTTTTTCTTACAATAATCGTACTATTCTACTCCCTTCCGTAGCATCTGCCTATACCAAGCCAGCCCTTTCCACTCTCTCATGGCATCAATTTTCCAATGGTTTGCATAGAAACTAATACTAACTTGACCGTCTTCTCCCGTATCAAACCATTGCACGCCTCGACCAGTATAACGTGCCACCACATTAGGATCGGGCAATCGCCACTTCCCATTTAATGCCGATGAGGCGATGGCAACCTTCGGGCTCACCACTTCAATAAACCTAGGCGTGGATGACGTTTTACTACCGTGATGTGGAACAATCAAAATGTCACTGCGAAGAGCTTTGGGTTCCCTTACAAGAAGCCATTCAACAATCGCCTCAATATCTCCAGGCAACAAAATCGATTGCTTGTATTCCGGATGTGACACTCTCACTACACACGAATGAGGGTTGTAAGCCCGGCGTACCGATTCAACTGGCCACAAAAACTCTAATGTTAACTGGCCCCACGTGAGGATATTTCCTTTTGAACACATTTGAGCTCGAGTCAGTTTTTGGCTAGCCATTAGACGTTCTGGTTGCCAGTCACGCAACAACATCTCTAGGCCACCTGCGTGATCACTATCGGTATGAGATATCACTAGCATGTCTAGCTTACTCACACCGTGATACCGAAGAAAAGGCGTAATCACCTGGGCAGCAATACTCCCCCCCTGCCAGGCTATTCCAGTATCATAGATGAAAGCTTGCGAACCTTGCTTTACGATAATGGCCAGGCCATGGCCTACATCTAAAACAAAGACCTGCCATAAGGGCTTATCTTTCCAATCAACGAAGTACACTAGCGTACACAATACAAATAGGGCTTTCCCGTGGCGACTAAGCACAGTAGAGGACAACAGCAACAACAGCCCCGCGACGGAAAGGATGACTAGGGAGTGGCTTAATGGAAACCAACTAGTGCCAGAGAAAGGCAGTACATAAATAACGGGGGCGATAGTGATATCAACCCAATGCCAAAGTACTGATACATTCAACATAGTATCTGCCACCAACGCCAATAAACTTAACGGCACAACGACAAAGCTAAACCAAGGTACAAAAATAAGGTTGTATACAAAACTGGCGACACTCAGGCCCTGAAATACTATGGCGACTATCGGTGTCATCCCTATAACCAGAGCCAGTTGCAGTTTAAGGACATTTACCCAAGCTGACGATGACCGACTTTGCAATGAAGAAAACATCAAAATGATCGCAACAGCCCACATAGATAGCCAAAGACCTGAAGAAGCGGCAGTAAACGGATCCAACAGTAAAAGCCAAGATAGAATAAGAAGCCATTTATAGCTTGCAGGGAGGTGTTTAAAAGAGATCGTCAACAACGCGGCTAGACAGCATGTCCACAATGCTCGTTGAGTCGGGACAGAAAAACCAGCTAACCAAGCGTAGCAACAAGCGCATATTATCGCGATCACGAACGGAACGGTAAATCCATTAGGGAAAAGCCTGAGGAATAGTTTTCCTAGGCACCAACCAAGAAAAAAAACAATGCCGATATGCAGACCTGATATCGCGATAAGATGACTCAGGCCACTCGCTTTGAGCTGCTCTTTCAGTTCGAGTGAGAGGCTATCTCGTACGCCAAATGTCAGTGCTAAAATCAAACCTTTACTCGACAGAGACTCCACGGATTTAGACACTTTCTGGTACAACTCGTAGCGCATAGAACCAGAATGACGAAACCGGTAAGGTGTTTTGATTGCCACGTTAGCTCTACCGACTATACGCCGCTGAAGTGCGTACTTTTCGACATCAAAGCCCACATCATTGAGCATACCCACAATAGGCTTAAGCCTGACTCTCGCCCCAACCTGATCTCCGGGAGAAAGCAAAATAGGAGAGACAAGCCAGATTCGCGGCTGGGCAAAAGTGGGCAATTCTTCACCATTGATTGATCTCACCACGGCTTCACCTTGAAACCCGTGACTTATTTGCTTAAAAAAGCTGTCAACCTCAGCATTTATGGTAATATCCTGACCTGCTTGGAAAAGCATTGCCCGCTGATGGCGTAAAAGGTGACTGTGTATGACGATTATCAGGCATGCGAACACAGGACCAACACACCACCTTAGCGATTTTGACCTTATACTGAGTATCAAGGCCAATAAACAGGGAAACAACCACTCCCATGATGGCATGTACCACCAGAACTGAGCGGTTGATATAAGGAATGAGAACGAGATAAGCGTCCAGTAATTTAAGTAGAGAGTCATATTTCCCTATGCCAAGAAAATTCATCAAACGCTTTATGCCTGACCATGAAGTAATAAAGCGTCAGAAAGCACTCAAAGTTTTTGGCAACGTGCTATACAACCCCAATCTATGGTGTCTCAACCGCCGTTCCGCGTCTGGGGCATTTGCTGTTGGCCTGTTCATGGCTTTCGTCCCATTACCCAGCCAAATGATCATGTCTGCTGGCTTGGCCATTCTTTGCGGCGTTAATCTCCCTCTGTCGGTAGCTTTAGTTTGGGTAAGTAATCCTATCACTATGCCAGTGCTGTTCTATTTTGCTTATAAAGTAGGGGCTTGGGTTATGCACATTCCTCCTCAACCCTTTCATTTTGAGTTGTCATGGGAATTTATTCTTCACCAAATGAGCACTATAGGCCCTCCCTTTCTACTTGGCTGCATGATTTGCGGCCTGGTATCTGCAATTGCCGGCTATTTTGGAATCAAAGCTTTATGGAGATATTCTGTTGTCCGCAGTTGGCAACAACGAAAAATTAGATTAGGCGGATTACTTAAAAAGTAAATGTTGCGTGAATAAGATTTCGGGAAGACTGACTAGGCTGTGTAACTGTCTTGTCGACTCATAGTGAAAAAGGACCGAAACGGTCCTTTTTTATTGAATATTTAAACACTTTTATTTCGCGCTGAGTACAGTGGCAGGATTGAGTTTACTCGCTCGCGATGCAGGATACCAAGTAGCTAATAAGCTTAATATGATCGCCGTTCCCGAGACCAATGCAACATCGGAAAGATTAATCTGCGAAGGAAGGAAATCAACAAAGTAAATATCCCCTGATAAAAACTGATGACCAATTAAGCTCTCTAATCCTTTGATGAGCTGAGTAAGGTTTGCAGCAATCAAAACCCCTACAACACTACCCACAACACTGCCCAATACACCTGAAAAAACGCCTTGCCAGACAAAAATCCGTCGAATAAGTCGATCGGTTCCCCCCATCGTCCTCAGTATGGCAATTTCCGATGCACGATCTTTCACTGCCATCATCAACGTCGATACAATATTGAAGCTAGCAACACCAATCACCAGCACCATCACCAAATACATAATTGTTCTGACGAGCTGTATATCTCGATACAAGAAACCATAATTTTGCTGCCAACTGCGTAAATAGACATACACATTGAGTGTATTACCAGCCTCTCGCACAATTTGTGTCGCATTCAAAACATCAGAGACTCTCAACGATACACCTGTCACAGCTTCGCCTAACTTTGCGTATTGCTGAGCATCTTTCAGAGGAACCAAAGCAAGGTTATGGTCAATCTGTCCATTGAGCTTCAGCAGGCCGGCAACTCTAACACGAACACGTTTAGGTGCCTGAACCTTCGTCGTCGACCCCGCCGTTGGGATCATCAGGGTGATATAATCCCCTTTAGACACGCCTAATACCTCTGCAACCCCTTGACCTAAGATGGCCTGCTGTTTACCAGCTTTAAACTGCTTCCACACATCTGCATCAATGTATTGGCTCATATTGGAGACCGTTGACTCTTGCTTGGGCTCAATACCTCGGATTTCCAACGCTTTAAGCTGCGAACCTTTCTCAGCTAACGCTGTCATCTTTACATATGGGGCTGCCGCTTCCACTTGTGGGTGCTTTTCAGCTTGCTCAACGACAGACTGCCAATCCTCCAGTGGTCCACGAACGCCTTCAAACTCACCATGAGCAACAACTGACAGAACACGATCTTTGAGTTCACGTTCGAATCCATTCATTGCCGACAGGCCAATGATGATCACCGCCACTCCCACTGCAATACCAATCGTCGAAGACAGTGAGATGAACGACACCATTTTATTGCGCTGCTTGGCACGGCTAAAACGGCCACCAATAAATAGGGAGAGTGAAGAGAACAAATTACGCCTCCTCAATGTTTAACAACAGGCCATCTTGCATATGCAGTTGGCGATCCATTTTGCTCGCCAATTCTCCATCATGCGTAACCACCAAAAACGCGGTTCCATACTGTTCATTGAGCTCGCGCATCAAGTCGTAGATGGCCAATGCAGTCTTATGGTCTAAATTGCCGGTTGGCTCATCGGCTAGCACTAAGTCTGGGTTGTTCACTAATGCGCGGGCAATAGCCACACGTTGACGTTCACCACCAGACAGCTCAGACGGACGATGATCAATACGATGACTCAAGCCAACTTTGTCCAGAAGCGCTTTTGCTGATTCTTTCGCCTTAGCGACTTTAGTTCCGCCAATAAGTAGCGGCATGGCAACGTTCTCTAAGGCACTGAAGTCTGCCAAAAGGTGATGAAACTGATAAACAAAACCCAGATGTTGGTTGCGAAGCTTAGCTTGTTTATTCGAACTCAGATGAGAGAGATGTTGGCCAAGGAAAGTTACTTCACCCTGCGTGGTATCATCTAACGCTCCTAAAATGTGGAGCAAAGTGCTCTTCCCTGATCCTGAAGAACCAATAATCGATACCAGCTCTCCTTTTTTCAGTTCGAAACTCACCCCTTTGAGTACTTGAGTATCAAGAGAACCCTCGCGGTATGTTTTACATATATTATGACATTGAAGCAGGTTACTCATATCTCAAAGCCTCAGCTGGTTTTACGGAAGATGCACGATAAGCAGGGAAAAGTGTTGCTAGAAGGCTGAGTAAGATAGCCAGAGCAACCACGACACTGATTTGGGCAGGATTTATCACAATCGGTAGTTCACCGCCAACAGCAAACAACGCAATGCCCGCACTTTCAAGTAGTGCGTTGATATTACTCGCCAGTAGCACGCCTAACACACCACCAAATAGGGCGCCTATCACACCACTACTGGCCCCTTGAACCATGAATATCGCCAGAACTTGTCTATCTTTCATTCCCTGAGTTTTTAAAATCGCTACTTCAGACTGTTTTTCCATCACGACCATAATCAAAGCGGAAATAATGTTGAAGGCGGCAACGCCAATAATTAATCCTAACATCAAGCCCATCATATTTTTTTCCATTCGAACAGCTTGAAATAATTCGCCTCGTTGATCTCGCCAGTCTTGCCATTGCCAACCTTCAGATAATGGCTGTTTACTCAACTCCGCCACCACAAACGGATCATCGAAAAACAAACGCCAACCAGTGATGGTGTTCTGCTTGAAACGCAGTAAACGCGCTGCATCGTCAATATGAGTCAACATAAGTTGACCATCAACATCGGAGCCTGTGTTGTAAATTCCAGCTACCGTAAAAATCCGCTGGCTCGGAATTCGACCAAGTGGCGTAAATTGACTTGCATTGGTGACCATTAAACGTACCTTATCGCCGAGCGAGACATCCATTGCTCTCGCCAAAGTATGGCCAATGAACACCTGATACTTACCAGGCTGTAAGGAAGATAATCGACCTGCAATCAAATGCGACTGGATCGGGTCTTTGTCACTAGGCGTGATACCGATTAGCAAACCAGCAGACAGATTGTCCGAGCTTTGAATCACAGCTTCACTTTGAACGATGGGCTGTGGGGACGCGGCTGTCGATAGTGCCACAGCGAAATCAGGCGCTTGATCGGTATAAAGTGTTTTACCATCCGCCTCTGAAACAATGGCCTGTGGTAAAACACCAAGAATTCGACCTTTTAGCTGTGCTTCAAAGCCATTCATGACAGATAGCACAGTAACCAAAGACATCACACCAATCGTGATACCTGCGGTAGACATATAAGAGACAAAACGGCTGAACCTATCACCGGAACGACCGCGTAGGTAGCGCAAACCGATAAAAGTGGAAATCGGATGGTACATATATAAAACCAATAACGTTTGATAGGCGATACTGTAACGATTTATAGCTGTGGGTTGTAGTCCCTAATTGCTAATTAGACGTCAAAATGTGTGTTAAACAATGACATACCTTGATTAGTTGCTTCTTATGGCGATAATCAAAGGATAATTTAAAGGAATTTTCGCATGTCTGATCAAGAATACTTCACTGTTCACCACAAAATGACCGTCAACGTAGAGCCGCTGGCTCAAGATGAAGCATTGCCAAGTTTTGAACAGTTTGAAGGAGAAATTCCAGCCCCTTTTTTAGTCGCCAGTGAGTTTAGCCACCTCGATCTTCTCAATGACAACGCCAGGACTGAGTTAAAGAATAATGACTTCCGGCATGTTATTGAGTTACTCGACACTCAAAACGCAAAACTCAATTTACTACTGACTTTTATGCTGTCGCAGCAAGATGATGAGCAATACCGACATCAAACCCTCTCTTTTGGCGCTAGTAAATTTAGCTACGCTGCTGAAGGAAAACTTCCATTGAATACAAAAGCACGTGTAAAAATGTTTATGGATCATCCCCCTGCAGCTATCTACTGCTACGGTCACGTTGAAAACTGTGAGCTGAAAGATGATCGATACATTGTTACCTTAAAGTACGACCTATTGCGCGATCAGGACGAGGATCTTCTGATTAAAGCCGCTCTCTATCAGCAACAAAAATTACTTCGTCAGCGTTCATTGCAACGCGACAAACAATAGTTTCATTATGCCTATTACATCGCTTTTAAATCTGGCTAACCCAACGGGTTCCGGAGACAAAAAACAGGTCGGTAACCTGCAAGGAGCCAGTTTGGCACTTGCTATTGCTGAACTTGCTAATCAACATACCAGCCACACACTCGTCGCTGTCGCTGACCCTCAAACAGCGCTAAAGCTGCTTCAAGAAGTCGAGCAATTTACGGATCAAGACGTATCGCTGTTTCCCGATTGGGAAACATTACCCTACGACAATTTTTCTCCGCATCAGGAAATCATTTCTGACCGAATTGCTCGCTTGTATCAGCTACCGACTCAATCCAGTGGTATTACCATCATTCCAGTGAATACCCTGTTGCAAAGACAGTCTCCAAGAGAATTCTTACTGCAACACACATTAATGGTCAAAGTGGGCGACCAGTATTCACTCGAAAAGTTGCGTATTCAATTAGAAAAATCCGGCTATCGACACGTCGATCAAGTGTTTGGCCCGGGCGAATACGCCAGCCGCGGTTCGATTCTTGATCTCTTTCCAATGGGGGCAAATGACCCATTCCGAATCGACTTTTTTGATGACGAGATCGATACGATTCGTACTTTTGATCCAGAAAACCAACGCTCTATTGAAGACGTTGAAGATATTCGCCTACTACCCGCCCATGAATTTCCAACCACAGACAGCGCTATTGAAGATTTTCGTATCCGCTGGCGTCAGCGGTTTGAAACGAGACGAGAACCCGAATCAATCTACATGCAGGTTTCTAAAGGTACGTGGCCTGCAGGCATCGAGTACTGGCAACCGTTATTTTTCGATTGCACCGAAACCTTGTTCGACTACATTGCCGATAACAGCCAATTAATCACAATTGGTGACTTAGAAGACGCCATCGATCATTTTCTCACCGATGTCGACTACCGTTACGACCAACGCAAAGTGGATCCACTCAGGCCTCTATTGCCGCCAGAAGAATTATGGTTGAAAAAAGACGAGCTATTCCGTCATTTTAAATCATTGCCTCAGGTGCAACTTTCTGCTGATTCGGTGACAGAAAAACTAGGGCGTACTAACCCAGCCGTTCAATCTCTGCCAGAGTTGGCTGTTCAGCACCAAAGCAAGGAACCCATGTCGGCGCTTCGCCAGTTTAGCGAAAGCTTTAATGGCAAAGTCGTTTTCTCAGTCGAGTCTGAAGGCCGCCGTGAGGCCTTACTTGAGCTTCTTCAAAGTATTAAGCTTCGCCCAATTGAACACATAAGTTTCTCTGCAGCGACACAAAGCAGCGATAAATTTACCTTAGTACTTGGTGCTTCCGAGCACGGATTCCTTTTTGGTGACAATCAGGTCGCTTTGATCTGCGAAAGTGACTTACTCGGTGACCGAGTTATTCAGCGTCGTCGTAAAGATCGTAAAGTCACCAACAGCGATGCCGTGATACGTAACCTTGCTGAGCTTAAACCCGGCCAGCCTGTCGTCCACATCGATCACGGTATTGGCCGCTATATCGGCCTGCAAACGTTGGAAGCCGGTGGAATGACTACCGAATACGTCACGCTGGAATACCAGAATGACGCTAAGCTCTATGTTCCGGTTGCGGCATTGAACCTCATCAGCCGTTACTCAGGTGGTGCAGAAGAATCCGCACCATTGCACAAACTTGGTGGAGAAGCTTGGGCGAAAGCACGTCGCAAAGCGGCAGAAAAAGTACGAGATGTCGCCGCAGAGCTGCTTGATGTTTACGCTAAACGAGAACTTAAGCCAGGCTATAAATTCGACCTTGATCGCGATCAGTACGCAACATTCAAAGCTGGCTTCCCGTTTGAAGAGACAGATGACCAGTCAATGGCGATCAACGCCGTTATGTCTGACATGTGTCAGGCTAAAGCGATGGATCGTTTGGTGTGTGGTGATGTGGGCTTTGGTAAAACAGAAGTCGCGATGCGTGCTGCGTTTCTTGCCACAGACAATGGCAAGCAAGTCGCGGTACTGGTGCCGACGACTTTACTCGCTCAGCAACATTTCGAAAACTTCAGAGACCGTTTTGCTAATCTACCCATTCGCGTTGAAGTACTCTCACGCTTCAAAACAGCCAAGGAACAAAAGCAAGTATTACAAGATATTGAAGATGGCAAAATCGACCTAGTCGTCGGTACACACAAACTCTTGTCTAATGACATCAAGTTCAAAGACCTTGGCCTGCTAATTGTCGATGAAGAACACCGGTTTGGTGTCCGGCAAAAAGAGAAAATGAAGTCAATGCGCACTGATGTCGATATTTTAACGCTCACCGCAACGCCAATCCCACGAACGCTAAATATGGCGATGAGTGGTATGCGCGACTTATCGATCATCGCCACTCCACCAGCAAGACGTCTCGCAATCAAAACCTTTGTCAGACAGAGTGATGATGCAGTCGTGCGAGAGGCTGTATTACGTGAAATTATGCGCGGTGGTCAGGTTTACTTCTTGCACAATCAAGTTGAGACCATAGAAAAAGTTGCTGCCGATCTGGAGAAGCTCATTCCAGAGGCTCGTGTGACCGTAGCCCACGGCCAAATGCGCGAGAGAGAACTCGAACGTATCATGAATGATTTTTACCACCAGCGCTTTAACTTACTGGTGTGTACCACTATCATCGAAACAGGTATCGATGTGCCAACCGCTAATACCATCATTATGGACAGAGCGGATAACCTCGGTCTTGCTCAGTTGCACCAGTTACGTGGTCGTGTAGGACGTTCTCATCATCAGGCATACGCTTACCTGCTAACACCTCATCCAAAAGCCATCACGAAAGATGCTATTAAGCGCCTTGATGCCATTGCTTCATTGGAAGATTTAGGTGCAGGCTTTACTCTTGCGACTCACGATCTTGAAATTCGCGGGGCGGGAGAGCTCCTCGGTGACGAGCAAAGCGGGCAAATTCAGTCAGTTGGGTTTACTTTGTACATGGAAATGCTTGAGCAAGCCGTCGAGGCACTGAAGGAAGGTAAAGAGCCTTCTCTAGACGAACTACTCAGAGAGCAAACAGAAGTCGAGATGCGCTTGCCCGCTCTACTGCCTGATGATTACATTCCGGACATCAACACTCGCCTATCCATGTACAAGCAAATCGCCAGCGTATCAGACAAGACCGAGCTGGACGAGCTCAAAATCGAACTGATCGATCGCTTTGGGCTTTTACCAGATGCAACCAAAAATCTTCTATCTGTATCAGAAATAAAGCTTGAAGCGGGCGCCATTAAAGTGAAGAAAATCGAAGCGCATGACAAAGGTGGATTCATTGAGTTCTATCCTGACGCTGACATAAATCCGGCCTATTTGGTTAAACTATTGCAATCTCAACCACAAAAATTCGCAATGGAAGGCCCAACTAAGTTCAAGTTTACGGTACCATTGGTTGACAGGCGTAAGAGAATTCAATTTGTTGGTGACATGTTGGGAGAGTTCCAACAAAACCTATTACCACAAGCCTGATCAACTCAGGCTTAACTAATTTTCCAAGGTGTAACCACCTTACGATGGAGTTGTAATGAAAAAGTTGATCCCACTGCTACTTCTGGTTGTCGCTATGCCATCTTGGGCAAAACGCCAGTTTGATATAGAAGTGATCATTTTTAAGCGCGCGGTTAATCCAGAACAGACTGCTGAATCTTGGCCAAACGCAGTCCCTGATATTTCAATGAAGAGAGTCGGAAACTTGAATGATACTGGCTACCGCGCTCAAAAAGGAGTCTCGCTGCTGCCAGCGTCTTCATACAAGCTTAACCCTCAAGTTCGAAAACTGAAAAATCATGCGGGGTTCAAAGTTCTGCTGCACACCGCATGGCGCCAAGGAGACGGTAATCGCTACGTCGCCCCGACATTCCATATTCAAGCGGGTCGAGACTTCTCAGGCCAATTCATGCCTGACGGTTCTCAAAGAGCATCAGAGACTAGTACAGAAGTCATTAACGGAGTTACTGAAGAAAGCATTGCATCGCCACTTTATGAATTGGATGGCAAATTGCAAGTTTACGTCGAGCACTACCTGTATGCAGATGTTAAGCTGGATTTGAAAGCACCAAGTGTAAGGGATATAACATTCGAAGCAAAACCTCTTGAGTTTACTCCAACTAACGACGTGACTGCCGAAAACACGGTTCAAGTCGGCTTAATGGAAGATGTGACGCCGATGGTACACACCGAAGAGTTTCTAAAGAGTTACCGCATGGACCAAAAGCGCCGTATGCGCAGCACAGAAACCCACTTCTTAGATCACCCTTTGCTTGGGATGATCATTCAGGTGCGCCGTGTCGCGCAATAATCTGAAATAAGTCACAGTCAACAGCCCTTTAAGGGCTGTTTTTTGATAAAGGAGCGTTATGGGTCCGGATTACCACATCATTACACCTAGGTTGGTTTTAAAACTGATACCTCAAGAAGATGCAAAAACACTGGCTCAATGTGTCCTTCAATCTCCCAGCCTTCACCGCTGGATAGATTGGTGCCATGACAAGTTCACGATTCAAGAAGCAGAACGTTTTATTCTCGCCACTCGCTTGAATTGGATCAAATCGGAAGCTTACGGTTTCGGTCTTTATCGTCGTAGTGACCATGCGCTAATTGGTATGGTGGCAATCAACGAGTTCTACCACACCTTTAATATGGCCAGTTTGGGTTATTGGCTGCATGACTCATATCACAAACAAGGCTATGCGAAAGAAGCTTTGGATGCCTTGATAGAATTTTGCTTCGCTCAGCTTAAGATCACGCGGATTGAAATCGTTTGTGACCCCGACAATATTCCAAGTCAGCAACTGGCAGAATCCTGTGGTGCGCAATTTGAAGTAAGTGCTGAAAACCGCTATTTGTTCAATGGGCAACCTAAGCAAGGGCTGGTCTATTCCATAATTCCGACCAACAACTCCTAATTGTAAGAGCCATCAAGAGCCTTTGGCCAAGGCTGCAAAGTATCATTATGCAATGTTCATCAACTTACTAAATTAGAACATGCAAAAAAGAGCACCCCACAGTGCTCTTTCATTGTTAACGCTTTTTGATTAGTGCAGTTTAAGGTTTGGACGAAGCACCCGATTTATCCGCCCCATCAAAATAATCAAGGCGGTTTTGAACACACCATGCAACGCCATTTGATGTAAACGATACAAGGATATATAAACCACTCGAGCAATGCGTCCTTCCACCATCATAGAGCCTTTAGTTAAGTTACCCATCAGGCTACCTACTGTTGAAAACTGGCTCAAGGAAACTAAGGAGCCTTTATCCTTGTAGATATAGGCTTTCATTTCACGACCGTTCAATTTAGCAACGATATTGGAAAATGCGCAGCTTGCCATTTGGTGAGCAGCCTGAGCACGTGGAGGCACAAATGAGCCATCAGCTTGCGTACACTGAGCTAAGTCACCGATGACAAAAATATCGTCATCCAGTGTCGTTTGTAACGTATCTTTCACCACAAGCTGGTTAATACGATTCGTTTCTAAGCCACCTATATCTTTAACGAAGTCAGGCGCTTTGATACCTGCAGCCCAAACCATAATTTGAGCTGGGATCTTTTCACCCTCTTTAGTAATAAGACCATCTTTACCAGCTTCAGTGATCATAGTGGTGGTACGCACATTCACCCCTAACTTCGTCAGCTCATGATGCGCGGCACTGGAGATTCTTGGAGGCAGAGCGGGAAGAATTCGCTCACCAGCTTCAATTAAGTTGACGTTAAGCTTGCTAGAGTCAAGGTCGCCAAAACCATAAGTGCGAAGCTCTTTGACTGCATGATGAAGCTCTGCGGAGAGTTCAACGCCAGTCGCACCAGCACCGACGATAGCAATATCCACCGTACCATGACCATGTTTGGCATGCAGCTTGAGAAACTCATTGTTCATCTCAGTTCTAAATTTATAAGCTTGCTCTGTACTATCGAGGAAAATACAGTGCTCCCTGACGCCCGGGGTATTGAAGTCATTAGAAGTCGAGCCCAACGCCATAACAAGGATGTCGTATTCAAGCTCACGGCTTGGCATCAAAAGCTCATCATGCTCATCTCTGAGTTCGCCTAGCCTGATCACTTTACGTTCTCTGTCGATGTCTTCAAGACTCCCCATTTGGAAATCAAAATGATGGTTTTTTGCATGAGCACGATAGCTAAGGGCGTCGACGCCCTCATCCAATGACCCTGTCGCTACCTCATGCAATAGAGGTTTCCACAAGTGACTGGCCTTACGGTCGACCAATGTCACTTTCGCTCTCTTTTTTCTACCCAGTGTACGACCAAGTTTGGTCACAAGCTCAAGTCCGCCTGCACCACCGCCTATTACGATAATTCGAGTCACAACAACTTTCCTCTAAAGATAAAAACTAGGTTTCGAGTCGAAGAGTTCGCCCCGATGAAATTGTGTAATATTGGCCAATCTGCTGAACCAGGTTCAGTCTTAGGATTAAATGGGCCAGTAGAGGTTTATGCGTAAAATACAGCGCGAAAATTGGACTAATAGTCTGATGACTCCAAACTACGAGCTCAGGCTCTAGCTTAAAATGGACGAATTTTAAGATTCGCTCTCAATTTTTTTTGATATTTATCAACAAATTTATAGTTGATTCATTATATCGGCCGGAGTGTACCGCGCAACCATATATTGCGCGAATCACACTTAATTTTTCCTTAATGTCTATTTAGATGCATAACGAAAAAGCGACGTGCTCTATTGACGTCGCTTTTCAAGAAACTGAGTTAGAAATGAAGTTTAGCTATCTGCTTTAAACGCCTTAATGGTCTGCAGATGTTGAGAGATTTTCTTAAACTTATGAGTCTCATTTTCATCCCAGATAATTTGGTAATGTTTCTCAAGTGCCTGAGCCGTTTGGCGGTTGTCATGCACCTCATCATCTTTAGATAGGATCACCAAACACCGGTCTTTGTTTTTGCTACGAAATTCTTCGACACATTTTGTGGCTATGTCTTCATACTCTTCAGGACGATCTATCCGTCCTTGCATGTTGTTTTCCGGATGCAAGTTAGGGTTAAAAATCACCTGCTTAATACCACACAAAAAACCAATACGCTCCGACCAATATCCCCCCAGACCGACACCACAAACAATGGCTTCACGGTCGCCAGATTGCTCTATCGCTTTGTGGACCTCTTTGAGTAGGTGCTGCATATCATGCTTGGGGTGTAAAGTACTGTAGCTGATAAAACGGACATCATCGTCGATAAACTGCAGTTGAAGCACTTTTTCGTGGTTACCCGGACTCGTTGAGTCGAAACCATGTAAGTAAATAATCATTCTATCACCCTCAATTCTTGTCAGCTTAATCTACCATGATTTGTAAGGTTTTAAAGTCAGCGACTAGAATTCACTGTTTACGTCGTTCAAACAGTGATCTCAACTGCAAAATGTGTCACGCAAAGCTTGTGCTTGAGTAAGATAATGCTCATCTCCCCAAAGCTGAAAGGCCAACAAATACCAAAGCATTGCCATCATAGTTGCTCTAGGTTGCCAAGCAATGACGCCTTCAACCCAGTCATCCACACCTTCAATCTCTCTCAGTTGGCAGTAGCGGTAAACCGACTCCAAGGGCTTTTCATCGACCACTCCTATACTCAGCGTCAGATCTAGCCTAGGATCAGCAATCGCAGCATACTCCCAATCTATGACTCGATTTCCGTCAGCGTGTTTGACCATGTTATAACCCGCCAAATCAAAGTGACACAACGTATTACCGACATCCGCCAAACTTGGAACGCCACGCCATTGTTGATAAATTTCAAGATAGTCATCAGACCTTAACTCTTCACGAAGTAGCATCCAGTAGTGGTCAACACGTGCTGTAAAGTTAAATGGAGCGACAGGCACTCTTGTCGTATCTAAATGGTGGATTTTGATCATCATTTTTAACAACGAGTCAAAGGACAACTCATTACTCAACGACTCTCCTTCAATCCATTCAACCAACAACCCTTGTTCGTTGATATGGAGTGCTTTCGGCGCAAGATGGGAATCTTCTATCGCTGTCAGAATTTGATATTCCTGAAAACGGGAAATGGAAAAAGCTTTGGTTATCGAGGTATTGGGGCGCCAGACAAAACAATCGCCGCTTTGGGTGACAACCTTCCAGCAGCGATTAGTAAGGCCTCCAGTCAGCGTTTGAGCGTAATCCGGAGAGAGAGAAAAGAAGTGATCTAATGACTTTAACGAACCGTCTAGCTGACATGCCTCATGCCACGACATCCTTGCCATAAATCACTCCTTTAAAGATTAAAGACCTAAGAAGCTCTTAGACTCTTGTTTGCGGATTTCAGTTTCATCTGCCCACTCAATCAGGCCTGTTTCTAAATCCATAAGACGCATTGTCATTTTGTAGTATACATCCTTATCACTGCCGCCTGCTTTAGCGATACTTGCTAGGTTGCCATAAAGCATGTACTGGGCACCAACCATCTTACCAAACTGAATCGCTGTGCTCTGGTTCACTAGCTCGTCATTGTTTTGGAAGTTAAGTTGATCACGAACAGACTCTACACGGTCCATATCAACGAAGCGGAACTTGCCTGAATTGAGCATTTTAGTGCTAATAGTATCGGTAATGGATTCAGTATCAATGTGCTCGCTTGTCTTGTTCTTGATTCGTTCAACAAAAACAATTGGACGAGAGTCACGAGTGATTGCAGATACCGAGCCAGACATCATCATGCTGTCGACCATTTCACCGGCAATTTTTTGCAGATCTGTTGAGCCAAAATCAATCGTTGTAGTCTCAACCGCCTGTGCATCACCGTAGCTGACTTTATTAGAACAACCGCCTAGGATGACAGCCAAGCCAAGTAATGCGATAACACTTTTTTTCATTCTTGGTTCCTCAAATCTTTATAGAATCTTGTGTTATGAATGTATGACTAAAGTTAGTGGACTTTAGTTCGATTTAGTTATCATTTTCGCGAATCTGAACGCGGAACTGCGTGCCATTCGGATTCACTGAAACTTCAGAAAGAGCGATCGTTTCCATACCTCGAATGATCGCTTGACGCCATGGGCCCAGCTTGTTGTTCACTTCAAGACCGTTGTCGTCGTACCAGTAAAAGCGGTACTGAATATGCTGATCGCCTTTGTATTGACTCGCTAGTCGAACAATGCCTCGAGCACGGCCATCTACTTGAGCGGTTGAAATGTCTTCAATTTGTAAGCGTCCTGATAGAACGTTGTCACCAAACAAGACGGTTTGCGACTGACCGTCAATACGTAACCCAGCGGTATTACTAGAACAACCAACCATCACCAAAGCAGCTATCGCTGCCATAAGCCATTTTTTCATCGAATTTTTCCTAACTGTTTATGCCAAATTGTAGCACTGACTCCCTGACGAGAGACCCAAACTAAAGCTGTTCGCCCTTCTTCTACATCAAATTTGTAGTCTTGACCAGCAACACGAATTACCTGAGTACCAGGCTGAACAACAGCACTACTGCTGCGGATCTCTCTGGGTAACGTTATCCAACTGCGAGTATCCGGCTGCTCTGTCAATGTATTCCAGATATTGAGCAAAGCATTACCTAGCTCATCATCTTTTGCAGCACTTTTACGGATTTCGTCCTTAGCCCAGACTCGTAAAGCCTGACGAATGATTATTGCTGGCATACGTTCAGATAAATCTCTCTCAGCCATCAAGTTCACATCCGTCAGCAAGTCACTCTGCAAGTTCTCATTATTGAGTTGCATGGAAACAAAAGACTGACTCACCTGCTGTGGGTAATAAGGAAGTGCAATCGAGTACAACGCGCCATTTCCGCTGCTATCGTATAGAGGTAGAGACTGCTTCCAGCCTTGCATAGCCTCAACCACACCCTGCTCTTCTATAACGATCACTCTTGCTTCGTCGGTACCCAAATAGCTTGCTTTACCATAGCGTTTTTCTAGCTGAACAAGATCTTCGCTCATGCCGAGACGCTTTGCGACTCGCTTTGTACCTTCAATCACTTGTGTATTGTCTGGCATCACTGCTAAGGCACGTCGATAATCCACATAGGAATCATTCAACGAATTGTCGGCTTCATAAAGCAAAGCCGATAAATACAACAGGTAACCATTTTGTATCGCTTGAAGTGTTTTGCCAGCATCTGGATAGCTCGACAAAACGCTACCGAGGTTCGGTGTTAGTCCCTGACTTTGCATATCCTTCTGAGCAGACTCTAACTCTTTTTCTCGCGCTTTACGCGCTTGCTCTTGTACCTGATTGGCACGACGCATTTCTATCAATGCACCTTCAAGACTGTTCTCCCTGAGGTAGTTCAATCCCAGATACAGATGCAAAAAACCTAGCTCGTAATCAGCGGGTTCGTATATGTCCAAGTTGTCGTTAACCGCCAAGGCAGCTACGCTTGTTGCCGTTTCAGTCAGCGATATTGTCGCTTTGTCCTGCTGAACACGAACCGCTTTATCACCCGCTTCAAACGCTGACTTACTGTCTGCGTATTGCTGGTTAAGTAAATAGACTCGACCTTTCTCGAAATTATCAAGAATATCACCAGCAACGTTTTCAGGTAGGGCTTCCTCTGCCTTTTGATATTCGCCATCTTTCACTGACTGATAAACGTCACTGTTTTGAGCACTGTAGTGGCTAAACAAATTTCCAGCAGAGAGGTTGGCACATGCAGAAAGAGCAGCAGAGCTGAATATCACGAATGCGAGTCGAACGTGTTTACGCACTTCGTACTCCGAATTAGTTATTAGAATTTCATCATCGTCGCGGTTGGACAACGGTATTGATAAAAAGTTTGCATGAATACCGTCACTCCAATAAACATATTATCTTTAACCCATTAGTATCGGGCCAAGTGGGCGACCACCAACCAAATGCATGTGAATATGATAAACTTCCTGCCCACCGTGAGAGTTACAGTTCACAATCAAACGATAGCCGTCTTCGTCAATACCTTCTTCTTTCGCGAGCTTACGCGCAACGATGAACATACGGCCCATGGTTGCCTCATCCGCCTCTTCAACATCATTGGTTGTTGGAATCAATTTGTTAGGAATGATCAGAATGTGAGTTGGCGCACGAGGATTTATGTCTCGAAATGCGGTAACAAGATCATCTTGGTACACCACATCAGCAGGAATTTCTTTGCGAATAATTTTACTGAAAATGGTTTCTTCAGCCATGAAGCACTCCATTAAGTGTTGTTATTGTTAATCGTTTCCACGGAGTATGCGCTAAGCTGGCTCAGATCACAATAAAAAACAGTGTTCACTTAACATATACACCGTACTGATAATAGTAGATAGTTAAATTTGTATTATGCGTCATAAAATGCGTGTCTCACCCTCAATACAATAACGCTCTTTTTGTTAATTTTTTAAGACAATTCAGTATTTAGGGAGAGATCTATGAAAGGCTCAGTGATCAAGCGTATGTACGCTGGGTTTGCCTTGATCATCATAATGTTTGTTATTTCAACCATTATGACAATGCGGGGAATGCAACAAATTCACACCAACTTC
The DNA here is from genome assembly GCF_000967495.1 of Vibrio neptunius. Lineage (GTDB taxonomy): Bacteria > Pseudomonadota > Gammaproteobacteria > Enterobacterales > Vibrionaceae > Vibrio > Vibrio neptunius. The sequence continues at coordinate 190,094 of NZ_JXXU01000011.1, forward strand.
GGTAGTGTATCGAATACAGCCCTACCTTTGGTATCACAATCAAACCAGACTAGCGTTTACCTTCTTTCTGCGGATAAACTTTTTAAAGACTTTTTGACCACGCAGAGCCCAGAACGTATGGGAGAAATTCGAGGTCAATTTGAAGAGGCCAAAATTCGCTACGCGCAAGCGCTGCAGGACTTAGCCAAAGCAAGTGACGGAAACACCGAATTACTTGCCAGTATAGAAAAGCTCAAAGATATGGAAGTGCGTTACTTTAGCGAAGCTGACGCTGCGATGGACAATTATCGCAACATGTTTGTCGCTCAAGCAGAGGTGCAGAAATCATCTCGCCGCTTCCAGCGTCTTCATTCAGAACTCGGTATCGGCATGAAAGAATATGTCGATGATCAGAGCAGTATCTCTGTTAAAGTAATGGCGAAAAGTTATTTTATTAAACTCAGAGATGCTGAAGTCATTACTTCCGATGCGCTCGCGAGCAACAATCTAGAGTTAGTCAATAAAGCCGTCGCCAAAAACAAGAAGGCGGTAACCCACCTCAACTATGCCTATCGTGGCCTCACGACACAGATGCCTGAGATCAAAAAAGTGTTCGATGAATCCGTTGAACAATTCACGACAGATATCGGAAAAAAAGGAGGGGTACTTGACCAACACGCCTCTTATCTGCAGGCCAAGGCCGCTCTTTATGCCAACATTGCCAATCTCACATTGGAAGTAGATAACACCATGGCGGTATTGACGTCTTTTAGTGAAGAAGCACAAAACGGCCTTTACGCTTCTCTCGCCGAAGCGAGTGATGTGTATGACCAAGGAGTCATCAACGCCGTCTCACTCGGTGTACTGGTGATTGCTTTAGCGATTGGTATTGGCCATCAAGTTGCTCATAGTGTTCGCTCTCCACTGACACGTATTCTCTCCACTCTAGAGAGTTTGACGCAAGGCGACATGACGCAACGAATTGAGATTCGTTACACCAACGAATTTAGTCGCGTAAGTGGCCATATCAATTCGCTAGCGGACAACCTACACGACATATTAAAGAAATTAAACAGTGCGTCAGATAATTTGACCAACACTGCCAGTACTAATCAACAAACCTCTTCTCAAGCCCAGTTACAGTTGAGTCAACAGAGAGAGCAAACAGCGAGTGTCGCGACAGCCATGACTCAAATGGCTCACTCGGTTCAAGAAGTCGCACAAAGTGCACAGAGCTCTCAGCAAATGGTCGAGCAAGTTGAGGCGGCATCGGAGTCCGGTCGTCGAATTATGAACGACAACATTACGACCATAAACCAACTCGAAACACGCTTGACGCAATCCGTTGATGCAGTCAAAGACCTACAAACCATGAGCAGTCAAATAGGCTCAATTTTAGATGTCATTCGCAATGTTGCCGAACAAACCAACCTGCTGGCACTCAACGCCGCCATCGAGGCAGCGCGCGCCGGTGAACAAGGTCGTGGTTTTGCAGTGGTCGCCGATGAAGTCAGGGTTCTCGCTCAACGAACCACTGAATCCACCACGGAAATCGAAAACATGATCAATAACCTGCAAGGTAGTTCCTCATCAGCCAATAAGGTTATTCAAAGCTGTATGGACGATATGGACCAATCCGTGGCTCAAGCCTCGAGTGCCAATAGTGCAATGGAAGAGATTCAAGCCTTAATCATAGAGATTAGCCATATGAGTGGACACATATCTCAAGCAGCCGTAGAACAAAACGAAACAACCGCAGAGATTGCCCGCAACATCGATGAAATCAATCAGATTGCTGGCTCTAGCTATCAAGCAATGGCTCAGATAGCACAAACTAGTACCGATTTAACCCAACTAGCTAACCAACAAGGTGAACTCGTGCATCGCTTTAAACTCTAGTTTTGTAAAGACAATGCAAATTATTCACTCAGGGCGGTTAATTTCACTAATCGCCCTTGTTTTTTATATGTGCTGTCGTTATATGATTATTGAGGCTTGCCCACTTATAAATTCTAATTTTCGCAAGCCATGCATGAGGAAGGTATATGGCAGTTCATGTTGGCATCATTGATCAGGACCCAATTCGTTTAGTCACTCCGCTTCTGGATAACAGAACCGTCAGTGATCATATCGTTTTTATAGGCGTGAAAAGCCAGAAAGAGATGTACCATCGGTTACATAGTGTTCTGGCCAAAAGAGACATAACGTCCGAGTTTTTTGAGATTCCCAACGTCGCAAACACATCACGGATCAAGCGTGCAGTGGGGATACTCGCTGATGACCTCAACGTTCGTGGTGAGGATGTCAAACTCAACGCCAGTTGTGGTTTGCGTCACCGCCTGCTCTCTGTTTATGAAGTGTTTCGTACTTTCCACTGGCCTATCTTTGTTGTCGAACCCAATAGCGACCGTCTTTGCTGGCTGTATCCCGATGGCAAAGAAGACACGCAAGTAGAAGATAGGATTACCATTGACGACTATCTTACCGTGTTTGGTGCACGCGGTGAGTTCAATGATCAGCAGCTACCCCCTCAGCTTGATCAAAAACTCTATGAGCTAGGAGAGCGCTGGGCCAGCAACGCTCTTGAGTTAGGCCCCGGCTTGGCAACGCTGAATTACCTCGCCACTACATGTCGTAAAGAGCAAAAATTGGACGTGGCTTTGTCTGAAAAACAGCAAGGCTATCGCGAACTCAACATGTTGCTCAGTGATCTGGTTGAGGCAGAAATTGCCCATTACGAAAATGGTATTCTGACTTTTGTCGATGAGGATGCACGACGCTTCTCTAACGGAGAGTGGTTGGAAACTTTGGTTCACAGCACCGTTCGTCAAATTCAAAAGGACATGCCGACCATTCAAGACCACTCACTCAACGTTCAAGTCTATCGCCAGTTGGGCGATCGTGAAGTACGTAATGAACTGGACGTCGCTTCAGTCGCGAATAACAAGCTTCATATCATCGAATGTAAGACAAAAGGTATGCGAGACGATGGCGATGACACTTTGTACAAGCTGGAGTCGCTGCGAGATTTACTCGGTGGATTACAAGCTCGTGCGATGTTGGTTAGCTTCAGACCACTACGCTACAACGATATTACTCGCGCCGAAGATTTAGGCCTCGCTTTAATTGGGCCCGACGAGTTGAAAGATCTCAAAACACACCTCACCAATTGGTTTAAAGAAGCTGGTGGTTATGACGACAGTGGCATCTACTAGAGGCTTTTCCAACAACACAAAAACCCGCCTATTGGCGGGTTTTCTTATTGTATATTGTATGAATTAACCGTCGTCTTCTGTAAAACTGGTTGGCAGGGACGTTTTCATCTCATTCCAGATTTGCGCACTTTCCATGCCGTAGTGGCGAATGACCACTACAATGCGATCTCGATTGCCAGTTTCACAAACTTCAAGTAAATCACGATAAAACTGCAAAGCTAGGTTGCGAGCTTCCGGTTTAGAAAAGTAGTAGCTACCAACACGATCATAAAGCTTCTTAAGTCCATTAAAAATCAAACCGTAGATCTGATTACCTGAATGGAATGCCAAACGTTGAAACAACATATAGTCATAATAATTAAACGTCTTGGCGATCAAGTTAGCTTGGCGCCTAGCCTCATCTTTATCACCATCATCTTTGACATGCTGTTGAATTTTTTCAGCGTATGGAGAGGATTCCATAAAAGCATCCCATGACTCAGCTGCGAGAAGGCTTTCACAAGACTCAATAACGCCACTGATCGTACGCTCTGCATTCTCTTTATTAGCTTTGAATGCATAACGCATAAAGATAGGACTGATGTTAGTACGTGCGGCAAGTAAGTCTTCAACAATAGATGTCGCATTGTCCGCATCAAGTGTCATGAGTGTATCGAGGATATGTAACCCCGACGTTTCCATAAACTGGTTAACCTTTGTCGGCTTGCCGTGTTGAATGGTTAACCAACCGTCACGAGCCAAGCGCTGCAACACTTCACGTAGTGTCGTTCTGGTGACTCCGATGAGTTCAGAGAGCTCGCGTTCAGCGGGAAGAATAGAACCTGGAGGGAAGCGCCCTTTCCAAATACTCTCAATGATGTATTTTTCTGCAAAACCTGCAGGGCTCTTTGCCTTAATTACCATTAATTTAGCTATCCAATATTCTTATTTATAGGGTCTCATAGAACTCATCATACCACTAGTTCTCAAGTATCGGAAACAAACCTAGAGTAAACGTGCTGTAAACACCACATAGAGCAACAGCTCTAATTTGAACTGAGATATTGAGTTATTATGTCTTTGAGTCAAAGCTTGTATATTATGAGTTTAATAAAAATATAACCTTTGTTAGCCCTTATTTTTATTGACTTAGACAGCAAAATTTAAGTTCTTATATTTGCAATATACTTACGTCATTTCCATGCAATATAATAACATAATCTATCTTATTCGACCTTTTCGCCCATTAGCTGCCATGAATTGTTTTTTTTCACAACTCTCAATCCGTTTTATCGCCACTCGGATCGCGTTTTTAAACAAAAGTTCAGTGAGCAATTTATCAATATAAACTTTATTATTGACTAAATTAACTTGTGGAGTAGAGTTGCGACCAAAGTACGGAGTGCTTGTCTTTCTCAGGGAGTGACTTGGCAAGACCACATAACATATTTCTCTATGTTGTTTTTCTAAGTCACTGTTGAATCAGGTCTGTTTTAGCATTTGATTTTGTCGGTTACCTACCCCACTACTGGCGGTAACCCAAGCCAAGTGTAGCTCAGATATATAGATGCAAGCACGCGCAGTGTCTATTCATTACAACATTAAAGAGTATTAGTATCATGCCGATGTCACTCGGGAATGCTTTCATTAAGAACTTCTTAGGTAAAGCTCCAGATTGGTATAAAGTTGCCATCCTTTCATTTCTTGTCATCAACCCGATTGTATTTTTTCTTATCGACCCATTTGTAGCGGGCTGGCTATTAGTCGCAGAATTTATCTTCACTCTGGCAATGGCATTAAAATGCTACCCTCTTCAACCTGGTGGTCTGCTAGCCATTGAAGCCATTGCTATTGGAATGACGAGTCCAGAGCAAGTCAAACACGAACTCGTCGCCAATATCGAAGTACTACTTCTCCTTATTTTCATGGTGGCGGGTATTTACTTCATGAAACAGCTGCTGCTGTTTATCTTTACCAAGATACTGCTTGGCATTCGCTCAAAAAGCTTGCTTTCTATGGCATTTTGTTTTGCCGCAGCCTTTCTATCTGCGTTTCTTGATGCACTCACCGTCATTGCAGTAGTCATCAGTGTGGCTGTTGGATTCTATGCGATTTATCACAAAGTCGCCTCAGGCAAAGGCTCTACAGCTTCACACGACCATACTCAGGATGATCACCTTTGTGAGTTAACACGAGATGACTTAGAAAACTACCGTGCATTCCTACGCTCTCTACTGATGCACGCTGGCGTCGGCACCGCATTGGGTGGCGTCATGACCATGGTTGGAGAACCGCAAAACTTAATCATCGCTGATCAGGCGGGCTGGCTGTTCGGAGAGTTTATTATTCGAATGCTCCCGGTTACAGCACCCGTATTTGTTTGTGGCTTAATCACTTGTGTGCTTGTCGAAAAGCTAAAAATATGCGGTTACGGTGCTCGCTTACCTGATAATGTTCGCCAAATCTTAGTCGATTTTGACAATGCAGAACGAAAAACTCGTACGAAACAAGACGTCGCCAAGCTATGGATTCAAGGTGCCATTGCGGTCTGGTTAATTATCGGCCTAGCGCTTCATCTAGCGGCAGTTGGCTTAATTGGCCTTTCGGTCATCATCCTAGCGACTGCATTTACTGGTGTTATTGAAGAGCATTCAATGGGTAAAGCATTTGAGGAGGCATTGCCATTTACTGCACTGCTCGCGGTGTTTTTTGCCGTCGTTGCCGTCATCATAGACCAGCAACTGTTTAAGCCTGTCATCGACGCCGTCCTTCACGTCGAAGACAAGGGCGCCCAACTGGCCTTGTTTTACATTGCTAATGGCCTACTTTCTATGGTGTCAGATAATGTGTTTGTCGGCACGGTTTACATCAATGAGGTGAAAACAGCACTGATCGAGGGAGTGATCACTCGCGACCAATTCGACCTACTCGCAGTAGCAATCAATACGGGTACTAACCTTCCTTCAGTCGCAACGCCAAATGGCCAAGCAGCCTTCTTATTCCTGTTAACATCAGCGCTTGCACCTCTGATTCGTTTGTCTTACGGCCGCATGGTTATTATGGCTCTCCCTTACACCATCGTCCTTGCGCTTGTTGGTCTGGCTGGAATCATCTTTCTGGTTGAACCTATGACCGCATGGTTCTATGACCTAGGTTGGATTTCACAGCACACAGGCGACGTTATTCAAACGATATCTGGCGGACATTAATCACTAAAATTCAAAAGTTTTCGTTGAAACCGAAACTTTTCCACGATAAAAAGCTCTGATTAGTCAGAGCTTTTTTATAACAGGATATCTCTGTGAACATTCTTTCTACCATTAAGTCTTTTTCCCAATCACGCCTGTCTTGGTTACTGCTATTAGCTTTTGTCATCTTCTTTGAGGTTGTAGCGTTGTATTTTCAACATGTCATGCTGCTCGCGCCTTGTGTTATGTGTATCTACGAGCGCGTCGCTATGCTTGGAATCGGTGCCGCTGCCTTAGTCGGTTTGATAGCACCAAACAGCACAGCGTTACGCAGTCTAGGACTCGCGGTATGGGGAGCAAGTTCATATAAAGGCTTAATGCTAGCTTTGGAGCACGTTGATTACCAATTCAACCCTTCTCCGTTTGCAACCTGTGATTTGTTTGTTACGTTCCCCGATTGGGCACCTCTAAACAAATGGGTGCCATGGATGTTCGAAGCCTTTGGCGACTGCAGCAAAGTTGTGTGGCAGTTTCTGTCACTTTCGATGCCACAGTGGCTGGTGGTCATCTTCGCAGCAAATCTAGCGACATTAGCGGTGATCGTTATTGCGCAATTTGTGAAGAGCAAGTAGCGAGAGGCGAAAGCACACAAAAAATGAAGGGCTGACATATGATGTCAGCCCTTTATGATTTGGAATGAGGCAGGAACGCTTCGCTATGGAAAACGGATGCGGGAACGGACTTTGTCCTACGGAAAACTAGAGAATGCTAGAAAGGCTGACACAACATCAACCCTTTACGTAAACAAGTGTCATCCTCAAGAGGGAGGGACGACCGAGTTGGGGATCTCCCAAAGTAAGCTAAGAGAGCACAGAGATTCCCTACTCCCTCCTTCGTCGGTCTATGGAATGACGGTCTATCTCTTAGAGGCATTCCATTCTCGATTTAGAACACCCTGCTTTGTCTTATCTCGGAGCGAAGCGATCCATAGGGCGCAGCCCGTTCCTAACGGCTTTGCCGTTAGTTCATCTCTCGACCGGGTGCTGGCGCTAACACTTCCCTATTTCCATTATGTCCAGGCGCACTCACAATCCCTTGAGCCTCTAGCTGTTCAACAATACGAGCAGCACGGTTATAGCCGATTTTAAAGCGCCGCTGCACACCAGATACAGAACCACGGCGTGACTGTACAACGTGTTCCACAACTTGGTCAAACAATGGGTCCATCTCTTCCTCACCTTCTGGCTTCTCGCCTGGTAACAGTGCCTCTGGGCCCTGGTCACCATTGGTGATTTCGTCAATATAGTTGGGCTTACCCCGCGCTTTCCAATTGTTTACCACCGCATGAACATCGTCATCTGAAGCAAAGGCACCGTGAACACGCACCGTGTGGCTCGACCCCGGTGGAAGATAAAGCATATCACCCATACCCAATAATGATTCGGCACCACCTTGATCTAGAATGGTCCTAGAGTCGGTTTTGGTTGATACGGTGAACGCAACACGAGTTGGAATATTAGCTTTGATTAAGCCAGTAATGACGTCAACAGATGGACGTTGGGTAGCGAGAATTAAGTGAATACCCGCAGCACGCGCTTTTTGAGCCAGACGGGCTATTAGCTCTTCGACCTTCTTGCCTACAACCATCATCAGGTCAGCGAATTCATCGACAATAACCACAATGTAAGGCAGTTTCTCAAGCAATGGTGGAGTTTCGTCCATGCTATCACCCGGTTGCCACAATGGGTCGTGAATCGGATGCCCCGCTTCTGCGGCCATCTTAAGCTTGTCGTTAAAGCCTTTGATGTTACGTACGCCAAGTGCGGACATCAGTTTGTAACGACGTTCCATCTCACCCACACACCAACGTAGCGCATTCGACGCGTCTTTCATGTCAGTAACCACTTCAGAGAGAAGATGTGGAATACCTTCGTATACCGATAGCTCAAGCATTTTCGGGTCAATCATGATGAAACGAACTTCTTCGGGAGTCGCTTTGTACAGCATACTCAAGATCATCACGTTAACACCCACTGACTTACCTGAGCCCGTGGTACCCGCGACAAGCACATGCGGCATCTTCGACAGATCTGCGACAACTGCCTCACCTGCGATATCCTGACCAAGTACGACCGTTGTCGGTGATTTGGCGTCAATAAAGTGCTGACTCCCCACAACATCTGAGAAGTATACGGTCTGTCGGCTCATATTTGGTAACTCAAGCCCCACGTATGGTTTACCCGGTATCACTTCCACAACACGAACCGCCATCGCGGACAATGAGCGGGCTAAGTCCATCGACAAGCCTGAAATACGGCTCACCTTCACCCCTGGTGCTAGATCTAACTCAAATCGAGTAATGACAGGACCAGGGAAAATATCGACCACTTCAGCCTTAATCTTGTAGTCGGCAAGCTTAGCTTCAACCAAGCGGGCTATTTCTTCCAAGGCAGCGCGGTCAATAAAGTTTTCACGCTTTTCAGGGTGATATAAAAGCTCCAATGTTGGCATCGGCTCTTTTGGCATCGGAAGGTTAGTATCTTGCTGGATAAGGAATGGGTTCTGCTGAGCTACTACTTTTGCCTGAGCATCAGCAACAATGTTTTGGAACGCAGCGACATCATCATCTTGATTCACTTCTTCTATTTCAACAAGATCGCTATCGTTGGTTTCCTCATCCGCAACATCAAATGTTGAAATATTGGGTAGCTGATGAGCGTTTTCAGGTTCAACAGCATCTGAAATTCTTTCAAGTGCTACAGGGTCAATGTTTGGTTGAACAAGGGCCTGTTCTTCATCACTCTGTTCGACGCTCCATGGCATGCCTTTCACAGGATCATCGACAACTTCGGCCTCGTCAACAATGACGTTTTCTTCCTCAGGTTCTGGGATGTTTGTTGATTCAATTCGGCGATCTTGGGTGGCAAAATCATTTTCACTTTGAGCCACAGCATCCAGCTCTTCTATCGTTGAGCCCAGTTGCATTAAGCGCTCATCTTGAATTGTTTCGTCAAACGCTTGAGTATGAGGGGTAGCAATCATCTCCTCTATAGGGGCGGGCTCAGAGATGGGTATTGACGCATTGGGATCAACCACTGCATTCTCTACCTCGACACTCTCACTGGCAGGCTTGCTTACTTTGGCCTCTTGACGTACTTCAGGCATGTGGATATTGAAACGGCGTGGCTCTTTCTCTGACTCCGAAACAAACAACACCTCATCCTGGTTAATTTGCTCATTGCCCTGTGGGGAGATTTCTTCAGGCACCATCAACTCAGGTTCAAGGATTTCGTCTTTTTCTCCGCGCACTCGGTTAACAAGGTTAGTGATAAGATTAATCGCCACTTCCCCAATCCTATCGACAATGTTGAGCCAAGAGATCCCAGTCAACAAGGTGAAGCCTGCGCCCCATAAAAACAGTAATACCAGAGTCGTGCCCAAAATATTAAGAGTGGGCAGCGCTAGACTGGTCAACACATCGCCAATGACACCACCGGACGAGAAATACCAGATATCATCGAAGTTAATGTCTGCTAGGCCGCAACTGGTCAGAATAAGTATCGCTAACCCGAGAAAACGAGTGCCCCAAAGCATCAAATCAATTGACTCGTTTTCTTCTCGAGTCCTTAGCATCACCCAAGCCGTAACAGTCATAACAAGGGGTATCGGATATGCAAGAGAACCAAATGTGAAAAATAGTGTATCGGCAACCCATGCCCCGACGAGCCCTCCTGCATTATGTATATCACCTCCCCAAGCCGTTTGGGACCATGAAGGATCAGCGGGGTTAAAGGTGACTAATGCAACGGACAATAATATAGAAAACAGCACAACCAAAATCAGACTGCACTCTTTAAGACGCTGAGGCCCATCAAGACGAGAGGAGTGAGGCTCTTCTCCAGTTTTGACTATTGTTTCAACTTTATTTTTGTTCTCTTTGAACATAACCGACTTATCAACTGCGTAATACTGATCGCTGGCTAAAGCTCGTATGGCAGAACATCCATCCGGCTAATCAGTAAGGAAAAAAATAGTCCGAGCAGCTATGCCACTCGGACTATTGATTTAACCATATCAGGACTTAAAACCCAATTACCTTAAGTCAGAATATCGAAAGGTATTACGCTATTAAGCAAAGTTTAGCGCGTTTTGATAACTAACTGGTTTGTTTGCTTCACTTCTTCCATAACGACGTACGTACGTGTGTCGTTAACGCCAGGAAGACGCAGAAGCGTATCGCCTAGGAGCTTTCGATATGCACTCATGTCCGACACTCGAGTCTTCAATAGGTAATCAAAGTCACCTGATACTAGGTGACACTCTTGAATATCATCGAGCTTCTGCACTGCTGCATTAAACTGTTCAAACACATCTGGAGCACCACGGTTTAACGTAATTTCTACGAAAACCAGTAGTGAGGCATCAAGGAACTGAGGGTTTAACAAAGCTGTATAACCCGTAATGTACCCTTGACGTTCCAGACGACGAACACGTTCTAAACACGGTGTTGGTGAAAGACCAACTCGTTTAGACAGTTCAACGTTTGAAATACGACCGTCTTTCTGCAGTTCGTTTAGAATGTTGCGATCGATACGGTCTAGATCCTTAGACGGCTTCTTATTGTTGTCTGCCATTTTTTATTCCACCTTATTACTTCCTTGCAAAAAAATATACTACAACTTTTTAATATTCAGTATCAAATTTTATTCAATCGTATCTATACTAGATATTAATTCGATAGAATTACCCTACATACAGTTAATACAACCAATATAGTTTATACAACCAAAATAAAATGAGGAGTCAGGATGATCATTGGCGTACCTAAGGAAATCAAAAACCACGAATACCGTGTTGGCATGATCCCAGCCAGCGTTCGCGAGCTAGTATCTCAAGGTCACCAAGTTTTTGTAGAAACCAAGGCCGGTTCTGGCATTGGTTTTTCAGACGATGATTACATCGCTGTAGGCGCATCCATTCTTCCTACCGCTGCTGACGTTTTCGCGCAAGCAGAAATGATTGTAAAGGTCAAAGAACCCCAAGCTGTTGAGCGAGCTATGCTTCGTGAGGGACAAATATTATTTACTTATTTGCACCTAGCACCAGATTTTCCACAAACTGAAGAGCTAATCAAGAGCAAAGCTGTCTGTATAGCATATGAGACTGTAACAGATAATATGGGTCGCTTGCCACTACTTGCTCCAATGTCTGAGGTAGCAGGTCGCATGTCTATTCAAGCAGGTGCACAAACTTTAGAGAAATCTCACGGTGGTCGTGGTCTACTACTAGGTGGTGTACCAGGTGTTGAGCCCGCTAAAGTTGTTGTTGTTGGCGGCGGTGTTGTAGGTGCAAACGCTGCACGTATGGCTGTTGGGCTACGCGCTGACGTAACTATCCTGGACCGTAACGTTGATACCCTACGCCGTCTTGACGAAGAATTCCAAGGTCGCGCAAAAGTGGTTTACTCTACAGAAGATGCTATTGAGAAGCATGTTCTAGAAGCTGACCTAGTTGTTGGTGCGGTTCTAATCCCTGGTGCTGCTGCTCCTAAACTAGTGACTAAAGAGCACATCGCTAAGATGAAGCCTGGCGCAGCAGTTGTTGACGTTGCAATCGACCAAGGCGGTTGTTTCGAAACTTCACACGCAACGACTCACGCAGATCCTACTTACATCGTTGACGACGTAGTTCACTACTGTGTTGCTAACATGCCAGGTGCGGTTGCTCGCACTTCTACGTTCGCGCTAAACAACGCTACGCTACCTTATATTGTTAAGCTAGCGAACAAAGGCTACCGTGAAGCACTTCTAGCAGACAACGGCTTCCTAGAAGGCTTGAACGTAATCCACGGTAAAGTGACGTGTAAAGAAGTAGCAGAAAGCTTCGATCTAGAATACGTTGACCCAGCTGACGCTATCGCAATGTTCAACTAATGTTGAATAGTATTAAATAAGAGAAACGCTCACTTCGGTGGGCGTTTTTTTATGCGGGATGCGGGATGCGG
>NZ_JXXU01000012.1 GCF_000967495.1 Vibrio neptunius
ATCCCGCATCCCGCATCCCACATCCGGCATCCCGCATCCCACATCTCTAAATCTTTTTTAACTTTTTTTCACTTATTCCCTTGAAAACTCATTTGCAGCCCTTATCTATTGGGCATAAGTGAAGCAAACAAAATTATTTTAGTTTGTGAGTAAGGGTTGAAACCCTATTCTCCATCCCCACATAGGGGATATAGCAAAACGAAAATAGAATTTATTCGGAGATAGCCTGATGGGTAAAATCATTGGTATTGACTTAGGTACTACTAACTCTTGTGTTGCTGTTCTAGACGGTGACAAGCCACGCGTAATCGAAAACGCGGAAGGCGAGCGTACAACAGCATCAGTTATTGCATACACAGATGGTGAGACGCTAGTAGGTCAGCCAGCTAAACGTCAAGCGGTTACAAACCCAACTAACACGCTATTTGCAATTAAGCGTCTAATCGGTCGTCGTTTCGAAGACGAAGAAGTTCAGCGTGACATCGAAATCATGCCTTTCAACATTGTTAAGGCTGACAACGGTGATGCTTGGGTTGAGGCACAAGGCCAGAAAATGGCGGCTCCTCAGGTATCTGCTGAAGTACTGAAAAAAATGAAGAAAACTGCAGAAGATTTCCTAGGTGAGGAAGTCACTGGTGCAGTTATCACAGTACCTGCTTACTTTAATGACTCTCAGCGTCAAGCAACGAAAGATGCTGGCCGTATCGCAGGTCTTGAAGTTAAACGTATCATCAACGAACCTACTGCAGCCGCTCTAGCTTACGGTCTAGACAAGCAAGGCGGTGATCGCACTATCGCAGTATACGACCTTGGTGGTGGTACATTCGATATCTCTATCATTGAGATTGACGAAGTTGAAGGTGAGAAAACGTTTGAAGTATTAGCAACTAACGGTGACACACACCTTGGTGGTGAAGACTTCGATAACCGCATGATCAACTACCTAGTTGAAGAGTTCAAGAAAGAGCAAGGCATCGATCTTAAGAACGACCCTCTAGCAATGCAGCGTGTTAAAGAAGCAGCAGAAAAAGCGAAGATCGAGCTTTCTTCTACTTCTCAAACTGACGTAAACCTACCTTACGTAACGGCAGATGCGACTGGTCCTAAGCACATGAACGTTAAAGTGACGCGTGCTAAGCTAGAATCTCTAGTTGAAGACCTAGTTCAACGCTCTCTTGAACCACTAAAAGTGGCGCTAGCTGACGCTGATCTATCTGTAGGCGACATCACTGACGTTATCCTAGTAGGTGGTCAGACTCGTATGCCTATGGTTCAAGCTAAAGTGGCTGAGTTCTTTGGCAAAGAAGCGCGTAAAGACGTTAACCCTGACGAAGCAGTAGCAATGGGTGCTGCCGTTCAAGGTGGTGTACTTGCGGGTGACGTTAAAGACGTACTTCTACTAGACGTTACTCCTCTATCTTTCGGTATCGAAACGATGGGCGGCGTAATGACTAAGCTAATCGAGAAGAACACAACGATCCCTACTAAAGCGGACCAAGTGTTCTCTACAGCTGAAGACAACCAGAGCGCGGTAACTATCCACGTACTGCAAGGTGAGCGTAAGCAAGCGACTTACAACAAGTCTCTTGGTCAGTTCAACCTAGAAGGTATTCAGCCAGCACCACGTGGCATGCCACAAATCGAAGTAACTTTCGACCTAGATGCTGACGGTATCCTAAACGTGTCTGCGAAAGATAAAGCGACTGGTAAAGAGCAGAAGATCACTATCCAAGCTTCTGGCGGTCTATCAGACGAAGAAATCGAGAAAATGGTTCAGGAAGCAGAAGCTAACAAAGAAGCGGACAAAAAGTTCGAAGAGCTAGCTACTGCACGTAACCAAGCAGACCAAATGATTCACGGCACTCGTAAGCAAGTTGAAGAAGCAGGTGAAGCGCTTCCAGCTGACGAGAAAGAAAAGATTGAAGCTGCGATCACTGAGCTAGAAGAAGCGCGTAAGGGTGAAGACAAAGAAGCGATTGACGCTAAAGTTCAAGCTCTTATGGCTGCCGCTCAAAAGCTGATGGAAATTGCCCAGCAGCAAGCTCAGGCTCAACAAGCTGGTGCGGAAGCTGGTGAACAGCCTAAGCAAGAAGAAGACGTTGTAGACGCTGAGTTTGAAGAAGTTAAAGACGAGAAAAAATAATTCTCGACTCTGAGTTAACTTAAAGTACTATGCGGGCGTTTGGGGCAACTCATACGCCCGCCTGTTTGTAAATATAATGTCTTTCCAGATAAGTACTTTTGCACAAAGCCTTTATCTAGAGTGATACAAACACCAAGCGACAATCGGTCGTTTGCAGTAATAAATTGGTGACGAAGAACATGTCAAAACGTGATTTTTACGAAGTATTAGGCGTAAGCCGAGATGCATCAGAACGTGATATTAAAAAGGCGTATAAGCGCCTTGCAATGAAATTCCACCCAGACCGCAACCAGGGTGATGAGTCTGCTGCAGATAAGTTTAAAGAAGTAAAAGAAGCGTACGAAATCCTACTGGATCCTCAGAAAAAAGCAGCCTACGACCAATATGGTCATGCAGCCTTCGAACAGGGCGGCATGGGCGGCGGTGGCTTTGGCGGCGGTGCTGGTGCAGATTTCGGTGATATATTCGGTGACGTGTTTGGTGACATTTTCGGCGGTGGCCGTCGCGGAGGTGGTGGTCAGCAACGCGCTCAACGCGGGGCGGATTTGCGCTACAACATGGAATTGTCGCTAGAAGAAGCGGTTCGCGGTGTTTCAAAAGAAATTGAAGTTCCGACCCTAGTGAACTGTGACGTTTGTGATGGCAGCGGTGCCAAGAAAGGCTCGTCTCCTGAAACGTGTGGTACCTGTCATGGTCATGGCCAGGTTCAGATGCGTCAGGGCTTCTTTGCGGTTCAGCAAACCTGTCCTACCTGTCACGGTAAGGGCAAGATCATTAAAGACCCTTGTAACTCATGTCATGGTCAAGGCCGTAAGCAGAAGACTAAAACACTTAACGTTAAGATTCCTGCTGGTGTTGATACTGGCGATCGCATTCGTCTTTCTGGTGAAGGTGAAGCGGGAGAAATGGGCGCTCCAGCGGGTGACCTATATGTACAGGTTCATGTGAAAGAGCACCATATCTTTGAACGTGATGGTAACAACTTATACTGTGAAGTACCTGTTAGTTTCGCAATGGCTGCACTGGGTGGTGAAGTCGAAGTACCAACACTAGATGGTCGCGTGAACCTGAAAGTACCAACCGAAACTCAAACGGGCCGAATGTTCCGTATGCGCGGCAAAGGCGTCAAGGGTGTTCGTGGCGGTGGCGTTGGTGATTTGATTGTTAAGCTGGTTGTCGAAACGCCAGTGAATCTAAGTACGCGTCAGAAAGATTTATTGAAAGAGTTTGAAGAATCTTGCGGTGGCGAAGCGGCAACGAAGCACAAGCCAAAAGCCGAAGGCTTTTTCAATGGTGTGAAGAAGTTCTTTGATGATCTGACCAGCTAGCCTAAAAACGAGCAAAAAAGCCTGCTACTATGCAGGCTTTTTTTATGGCCAGCAGGTGGTTGGGCGTTGGTTGTTGCTCGCATCTAAGCTTAATTCGTTGGTTTTGTTTTCTACTAAGCAGACATCGAGATTTTGCTGAGTATCGGCTTGGGCGGTCGCTTTGATAATGTAAGCTGTATTAGCTCCACTAGTGATAGAAAATATGAACCGCTTTTGGTCAGTCTGACAAAGAGTGCATCGACCACCGGATAAAATGTGCTCCCATTGATATCTGCCGTTAAAGTTGGATTCCAACTCAAGTTGAATCCTAGCTAAGTCTGAAATCGCAGTGGCTCGATGAGATTGACGAACGAACTCCAAGTATTTGGGATAGGCAAAAATAGCTAAAGTGGCAATCACACTTGTCACCACCAACAATTCGATCAAAGTCATTCCGTTTAGACTTTGGTTGCACTGTTCGCAACGATTTTCACCAAACACTCCGAATCCCTCTTTTCTTTAGTGTCTTGTCATTGTTTCTTACTGTTAGCATCGAGCCAAGTATTGTTTTGCTCCTCTTTGGCTTTACATGAAAAATTGGGAAACACCTCGTGGCTTTACATTGGTCGAAACTCTGATCGTTCTATCGCTGGTTTGTGTTGCTGTATCACGAGTGATACCCAGCTTTGAATCTGTTTCTATGACCACCAAAATGACCAGATTAGCGACTGAACTCAATGGTTTTGTGGTCATGGCTAAATCTCTTGCAGTCATGCGTCGGCAGCCACTATGGATCCATTTGTTAATCGTTAACGGTAGTTGGGAGTTGGAGCTAACTGACAGTAAAAAGGAGTATCAGGGTGAGGTATTAATGCGTTTGTCGGGAAGTTCATTTTCTGGGATAGAGATTGAGACGACTTATAGCTCAAATCAAATCAGTTTTGACGCCACTCATGGCCGACCTAAAAGCGGCCGATTCATTTTTTTTCCTCGCCAACGTTCACAGATGGCTCTCGAACTTAGAACGCATTTTCGTTCCGCAATTGTGCGAGTTTGTTCTCCAAGCTCAACCTATCTTGGCTACGAGGCATGCTGAGTGTTTAAACAAAGAGGAACAAGCTTAATAGAGTTCCTTATCTCTAGCGCTATCAGTGTTGTGATTATTGGTATGGTTATTGGCATGTTAACCCATCACAACCGGGTGAGCGTTCGTCGTGCTAACGAACTCATGCTAGTTCAAAATACCAATAGCGTTCTTCAAACGATGAAGCAAGATTTACATCGAGCGGGATATAATAGCAGTTTTAGTACAAGAGCGATTCTGTCTGGTGCGACACAGACTTACCATGTCAGGGTCGATAATCAAACGAGTCTCATCGCTTATGCCTATCTTTCAGGTGAAGTAGGAACAGAGCAAGCATACACTAACGTAGTGTATCAAAGAGAGACACAGTCTCCGGACCTTCTTAAGGTGTGTGAGAAAAAATTGCCATATGTCATGTCCGTTAATGAAGCAGAGAATTTTAACGTCCATTTTGGTAACACCTGTAACACCTTGTTTGATCGCCGCCGTATCGTGGTTGAGTCTTTTGCACTGGACGTTGAGCGATTGTCTGGCCTTTCTTTGTCTTCGGCACTGGTGACTATTACACTCTCCACTAAACTTTCTACTCAGCCACAAGTCACCCAGTCGCTTGCGTTTACTATTAAGCAGAGGAATTGGTGAAATGAGGCGGCAACGTGGTGCATTTCTTATCCTTGTCACTAGTTTGTTACTTGCTGCGAGCTTGATGGTGATCATCGGCAGCTATAAAGGTGTGTTCTACCAGATAAAGCGTAGCCAAAACGAGATTGAGAGCCGTAAAGCTCACTGGCTAGCCGAGGGAGGCTTAGATTGCGCATTCGTCAATGTTCTAAGCAACGGGCGTATTCCGGAAGATTTGAGTCGTTGCAAACGCTTACTTGGGCTTGATGAACTTGAAATCGTCACAGGGAGACCACACACAATCCGAGCATCCAGTGGATACGTCACCTTAAGTAAGGCTTTTCTCCTTCCAGAGCTCAAGATCAAAAGTGCTATCACGGCCATCAATCATTTGTTGGTAAGCGGTGCGCTATACCTTTCGCCGCATCTAGGTACAAGAATATCTAAACAAGAATGGGCTTGTATTTCGCTTCGATATCAAGGTGAACTTTACGCTCAAAGTTATGCCACCAAGCCACCAAGGAAAGCGGTGGATGTTTCACGCTATTTTTCTTCAGATGATAAAAGCCTTCAGCCTCGTTGCCTCGAAAAAAATTATACGAAATTTGCATGGCAACTTTCTTCTACTCAGGATGATTTTATCCGACAAGAAGAGCTTGAGCCCTTTAAGGAAGTTTTCGCTACTGCTCGTGATAATTGGTATGCAGTGATGACAGCGACCAATCTTTTTGGTTATGTGCCAGATTACTTATCAAGCTCATTACCCGCAAACGCCAGTGATTTGCCTCTTCCTCAAATTGTCGAAAACTGTGGACAAGAGATCATAAAACTCGTTGAAAAGTCTCATGAGTTTATTTGGGTGTATGGAGGGTGTGAGTTGACAGCAGAAGAAGTCATAGAGATGAATATTGCTATTAGTACGCATTTGAAAAGTGGCTTGATTTTAGTGTTGCACAATGGAGCTGTTGCGGTGTCGGGACAGCAAGCATTGAATGCGCTGGTTTATCATTTTATTTCTGATGCATCGGCACTTAAGAGCGCTGGTTTAGATAAAATGGAAAATGAAAGGCTATCCATAAACCTGATAAAAATCATGGGTAGATTTTCCTCTATTGCAAAAATTGAGGAGAGGCAGGTGAGTTACTTTCAACAGGGTAGCTTCTATCCGAATGGAGGTTTGATTTTAGATGCTCCGGACCACTATGCATTGATCGATGGCTCTCTCGATACTGAGTTCAAGCAAAGTGTGACATCCAGTCCAGCGAGAAAGCTTCATCCAACCTTATGGGTTCGGAGTGGTTGGTATGATTTCTAACCAATCTGGCTTGAGTTTCATCGAAGTTTTACTCACGTTATTACTGCTTAGCGGTGGCGCTTTCACTTTAGCTAAGCTTCATGTTGACGTCGAAGCGAAATCAGAGTGGGCGAATCATGCTACCAAGGCCCTCTATCTCGCAGAGTCAAAGCTTGAGCGATTTACTACTCATGGTGCAATGGTTAATCAAAAAATCTACCCATTCGAAGCCATTGATCAAGATCCATGCTTTGCCCTTTCGGCTTGTCAACCTTCCTCTTCTGGCGAGCATCAAATACGTTGTCAATCTAAGGCAAGGCCACAGAATGGTATTCAACTAAAGCTCATTACGGTAGAAGTTTGCTGGAAAAATCGTCATGGAAAAAAGCTATCGGTTGTATTGACGACATCAATTTCCAAATTCAATGAATTTAGTATGTAGTTTATTTTATATAGACAAATGCTATTAGTTTTTTACCTACAAACCTCCTCTATATTTTTCAAAATGGTTTCAATTTTGTTTCAATTTATAGGTTTTAGTTGTTTTTATTTTGTTGTGAACTGATGGCTGTTTTGCAAAATATGTCTCCATATATGGAAAAAATCATGGAATCCTGTGCTTTTAAAAGGGGGATTTAATAAAATATGGCGTTGATAAATAGGTCGTTGCCAACCTGACTACAGGCCTAAGACAACAACATCACATATGGAGTTACCATGAGTAACCAAGCTATAAAAAAAGCGCCATCGCCCAAGTCGAGTGGTATGGACCGCTTTCTTAATTTTATTGAACGTGCCGGCAACAAAATCCCAGATCCGGCTATTCTGTTCTTTTGGGCACTGATCATTACTTGGGCAGCTTCAGCACTGCTCTCTAACGTAAGTTTTGACCTTATTAACCCCCGCTCAGGCGAAGCGCTTGCAATTAATAATCTTTTAACTGGCGAATCTTTAGCAAGCTTCTTAGCAAACATGGTGTCCACTTTTACTGGTTTTGCTCCGCTAGGTATTGTACTAGTCGCAATGCTAGGTGTGGGTGTCGCTGATTCTTCTGGCTTTATCACGACGGGCCTTAAGAAGATGCTCAACTTCACGCCAGCTAAGCTTCTTACTCCAATGCTTATTCTGGTGGCTATCGTATCGCATACTGCTGCAGATGCGGGGTATGTGCTGGTTATTCCTCTTGGTGGTATCATCTTCCACGCTGCTGGCCGTCACCCTCTTGCGGGTATTGCCGCTGCGTTTGCTGGCGTATCAGGCGGTTTCTCTGCAAACTTTATCCCTTCAGGTATCGATCCTCTACTAGCGGGCTTCACTCAGACAGCGGCGCAAGTTCTTGACCCTGAATACGTGGTTAACCCACTAGCGAACATTTTCTTCACTGGCCTATCTTCAATAATCATTGTTGCTATCGGTTGGTATGTAACTGAGAAAATCATTGAACCGCGCCTAGCGAACACGCCAATTGATGAAGACGCAGAGAAAGCACCAGATCTAGGTTCTTTCACTGAGCTTGAGTCTAAAGCGTTTCGTTACGCAGGTTGGGCGATGATGGTTGGTATCGCTGTTCTTATTGCTGCAATCATTCCAGAGAACTCAGCACTGCGTTCTCCTGAAGGTGAAATCACAGCGTTCTCAGCACCGTTAATGAAGTCGATCGTTCCATTGATCTTCATTCTATTCATCATCCCTGGTTACGTTTACGGCCGAGTGTCTGGCACGTTCAAGACAAGTAACGACATCATCAAAGCGATGGCGGACACTATGTCTACAATGGGCGCTTACATCGTAATGTCGTTTTTCTGTGCTCAGTTCCTATCAGCATTCGCGCAGTCAAACATAGGTACTATGCTTGCGCTATATGGAGCTCAGGGTCTGAAAGCGATGAACCTACCA
Organism: Vibrio neptunius; assembly: GCF_000967495.1. GTDB lineage: Bacteria > Pseudomonadota > Gammaproteobacteria > Enterobacterales > Vibrionaceae > Vibrio > Vibrio neptunius. Next base: position 8,346 of record NZ_JXXU01000012.1, read on the forward strand.
GGTGAAGCTACGATCATCGGTATGATTCTACTAACAGCTTCTGTAAACCTTCTAATTGGTTCTGCATCTGCAAAATGGGCACTGATTGGTCCGATTCTCGTGCCTATGCTTATGGCTGTGGGGATCTCTCCTGAGCTATCGCAAGCGGCTTACCGTGTTGGTGACTCTGTATCGAACATCATTTCTCCTCTGATGGTGTTCTTCCCGTTAGTGGTGGTTTACTGTCAACGTTACGTGAAGTCGACGGGTATCGGCACGTTAGCATCACTAATGATGCCATTCTCGATTGCCATGCTAATTGGTTGGTCTATCTTCCTAGTGGCTTACTGGATGCTAGGTATTCCTCTAGGTATTCAAGCGCCATACACATATACAATGTAAATACCGCTTACTATGTAGGTATTTGAAATTTGAAAGCGCTGATCGAAAGACTGGCGCTTTCTTTTTTGTAGAGCAGGGAAGATTAGCTTGCGTGAGTTGTTCAGCGTCCTGCTTTCACTTCTTCCTTCATGCGGGTAGAATTTGCTACCTCTAGTCGTTTACGCAGATAACCGGAGTTTTCTTTGTCTGAATCGCAATTTACCCCTGAAGATGAGTTTTTTATGTGCCGAGCTATGGAGCTTGCTGCTCAGGCCGAAGAAGAGGGAGAGGTCCCCGTTGGCGCTGTACTAGTCAAAGATGGTGAGATCATTGCGGAAGGATGGAATCAGTCAATTGGTCATCATGATGCGACGGCTCATGCTGAAATGCAAGTATTACGCAAAGCAGGCCAAGTACTGGAAAACTACCGATTGTTGGACACAACGCTATACGTCACCTTAGAACCATGCCCTATGTGCGCTGGCGCTCTGCTCCACAGCCGGGTTAAACGTATTGTTTATGGTGCCCCGGATCTAAAGGCGGGTGCGGCGGGAACAGTACTTAACTTGTTTGAACATCAGGCAGCATATCACTATGCCGATATTGAACAAGGATTGATGGAAGAAGAGTGTCGAGGTCAACTTCAAGCGTTCTTTAAACGTCGTCGCAAAGAGAAAAAAGCGCAGAAACAGGCGAAGGGTTCAGAAGGGTAAGGTTCTCAGCAAACACCTGCATCTAGGTGTTTGCCTACTGGGGTTATGCGCAACTTAGCTGCATAAAAGCTCTGTGACGAGCAATGACTTTTTTCTTGTTGTTACTGAGCATTCTTTTTCGACGGTTGGCTGCCACCGTTTTATTAAGGCGTTTTGACTGCATTTTATGTCTACGCATAAAACAACCTCCTACTATAGGTTATATCTAGATTATTGCTTTCTTAATTGAAGGCACTGATTATATTGAGTAACTGATTTCTACCAGCTCTTTGTTACCATTTTAATAATGTTTATGAGATAGCTATCACACGATATTATGTATGGGTGATTTAGTAGAATTCAAGTGCACAATCATTAAACAATGATTGTGCACTTGTACGCTTATTTATTCTTGAGTTGCTGATGCTGGTATAGCACCTGATGTGGCTGGATCTGAGAGTGTTGCATTCTCTAGTACTTCGATGACTGTAAGATCGTCTGTGCTGACATCGCTACTGTCAGCGGATTGCTGCTCGACATGCCCAATGATGCTCTGATAGTAGCGTCGGATGTTTTCGACGTAGTTTCGCGCTTCGTCACCGCGGGCGTAACCATACCGAGTTTGGCTGTAGTATTTTTTCTGGCGCAACAACGGCAAGCGATCTTTCACATCCGCCCAAGAATCCGGGTTGCCACCTTGCTTTTTGGTTAGTCTCCTTGCGTCCATCATGTGACCATAACCGACGTTGTATGAGGCAAGGGCAAACCAAATCTTTTCATGCTTATCGATGGAGTCTGGGATGCGTGAAACCATACGACGTAAATAGTCAACTCCGCCTCTTACCGACTGCTTTGGATCGAGTCGATTGGTTACTCCGACACTTTTAGCCGTTGGCAGAGTCAGCATCATCATGCCACGTACTCCTGTTGGAGATTTAGCGAGCGGATTCCAATGCGATTCTTGATAAGCTAAAGCAGCCACCAAACGCCAGTCAAACTCTTCTGAATACTGTTTAAACAGTGGTGCCCATTGAGGAAGTTTTGAATTGAGTGCACGGATAAACGCGCGCGTATCAACGTAATCGAAGCTGCCAATATGGCCAATATACTTTTCTTCTAATGATGCGAGGTGACCAGATTGTTTGGTGTAGCCAAAGAATTCGATCATCAATGCATATAGGCTTTCGTCCTCTGAGCGTCGCACAAACCAAGAAATAGGCTGGTCTTCGGTTAGTTCAAATGCAAGAGCAATATCAGGGTAGATACGTTGAGATAGGGATACTTCGACGGAGTCGGCGACGGTAAACATCAAATCACCGTCAGAAACTTGCTTAAGCAGGTCACTCACCTCTGCTTCAGGATCAATTTCAAACGCGAAGTCAGGATGTTCTTCTCTTTTGATGGCATTGAGTGTCTGTTTAACATGTGAATCACTGATAATTTTCAGAATGGGTAGCTCTTCTCCATCATCGCTAAGCGTGGGCTGAAGGTTAAGGAGTTGCTCTAGGTTACGTGGGCGCCTGTGACCTTTTTTATACACAACCTGTTGGCTAACGTAATAGTAAGCAGGTCCGGGTCTGAATCGCTCCATGCGTTCAGGAGATTGAGTCAAACCAGCGGCAATAATGTCGATTTCACCTTTGGCCAGTGCAGGGTAGAGTGATGAGATACGATAGGCTGGTTTCATTTCCAATTGCACACCAAGTTCATTGGCGAACTCGCGAGCCAGTTCGTAATCCAAACCCGCAGGGCCATCAAGACCGATATAGTAGGACAGTTGGTTATTAAGAGTTCCGACACGTAACACACCTCGTTCACGTATCTGGTCCAAATCACTTTTGGGCTCTGATTCAATCTGACAGCCGGATAACATCAATACCGAAAACAGCAAGGCGCTGATTGACGTCCAACGATTCAAGTAATGCTTCTTCATTCACATCATTCTCATACTTCCAGTAGGGCATTTATATCAAAGTGTCATAACAAGGCAAGACAATCAGAGCGACTTCGAGTTAAAGATTTAAAAATAGGATTTTTGCTGTAATTCAAATTTGACGAAAAAAATGACGCAAACGGTTGCTTTTGGTGTTACATCACAAAAATAATTCCTTTATAATGCGCCAGCAAAGAAGAGGTGGAATCGGCATAGGTTTTTATTTCTTAGGGAATAGCATCAAATTTATTTTTTCTAACCGACTGAATTTATTCCAATATCACCTTAATCAATTGCATAAGAGACCTAAGCGCATGAGAATTTTTCGTGGCTCCCCAGCTCTATCTGAATTTCGTGTTAACAAGCTTCTCGAGCTTTGTCGTGAATTGAGCCTTCCTGTGACTGGCATTTACGCAGAGTTTGCCCACTTTGCTCAACTGTCAGCGGATCTTGATGTTCAGGAAGTTGAAAAACTAGAAAAACTCCTGACTTACGGTCCAACAATTGAAGAGCACGAGCCAGAAGGTCTTCTTCTGCTAGCTACTCCTCGCCCTGGTACTATCTCGCCTTGGTCTTCAAAATCGACTGATATTGCTAATAACTGTGGTCTAGATAAAGTCGTTCGTCTAGAGCGCGGTACGTCTTATTACATTGAAACTTCTGCTGAACTGACAGAACTGCAACTCGTCGAGCTTAAAGCGATTCTTCATGACCGCATGATGGAAGTGGTTTTCACTGACTTGGAATCTGCACAAGCACTTTTCCAAGTGGCAGAACCTGCACCAGTGGCGGATGTTGACCTGCTTAATGGCGGCCGTGCTGCGCTTGAAAAAGCAAACGTTACCCTAGGCCTTGCGCTTGCCGATGACGAAATCGAATACCTTTACGATGCGTTTGTGAATAAGCTAGATCGTAACCCAACAGACATCGAACTGATGATGTTTGCACAGGCGAACTCGGAGCATTGTCGTCACAAGATCTTTAACGCAGACTGGACTATCGACGGCGTTAAGCAAGAGAAGTCTCTGTTCAAGATGATCAAGAACACATTCGAAACGACCCCAGAAAACGTCCTGTCTGCGTACAAAGACAACGCAGCAGTAATGGTGGGTTCTGATGTTGGTCGTTTCTTCCCGAACCCAGAAACTCGCCAGTACGGTTACAACCAAGAGAAAGCGCACATCCTAATGAAGGTGGAAACGCACAACCACCCTACGGCTATCTCTCCTTGGCCGGGCGCTTCGACTGGTTCTGGTGGTGAAATCCGTGACGAAGGCGCAACAGGTATTGGCGGTAAGCCAAAAGCCGGTCTTGTTGGTTTCACTACATCTAACCTACGCATTCCTGGTTTTGAACAGCCATGGGAAACAGATTTCGGTAAGCCAGGTCGCATCGTTAACGCACTAGACATCATGCTAGAAGGTCCACTAGGTGGCGCGGCGTTCAACAACGAGTTTGGTCGTCCAAACCTACTTGGTTACTTCCGTACTTACGAAGAAAAAGTGAACTCTCACGCCGGTGTTGAGGTTCGTGGTTACCACAAGCCAATCATGATTGCTGGTGGTATGGGTAACATCCGTGACGAGCACGTACAGAAGAAAGAAATCCCAGTCGGTGCAAGCCTAATCGTTCTTGGTGGTCCTGCGATGAACATCGGCCTTGGTGGCGGTGCAGCATCTTCAATGGCGTCTGGTCAATCAGCAGAAGATTTAGATTTTGCTTCAGTACAGCGTGAAAACCCAGAGATGGAACGCCGCTGTCAGGAAGTGATCGACCGTTGTTGGCAGCTTGGTGAAGAGAACCCAATCGCATTCATCCACGATGTGGGCGCGGGCGGTATCTCTAACGCACTCCCAGAGCTTGTAGACGATGGTGAACGTGGCGGTATTTTCCAACTGCGTGATGTACCAAACGACGAACCGGGCATGAGCCCACTTGAGATCTGGTGTAACGAATCTCAAGAGCGTTATGTTATGGCAGTTGCGCCAGAGAACATGGAAGTATTCGATGCGATTTGTAAGCGTGAGCGCGCACCATACGCTGTAGTCGGTGTGGCAACGGAAGAGCGTGAACTGAAACTTGAAGATTCACACTTCGAAAACACGCCGATCAACATGCCAATGGATGTGCTTCTTGGTAAGACGCCTAAGATGCACCGTGATGCAAAAACACTTAAAGCGAATAACCCAGCAGTTAACCGCGACGGTATCGAACTAAACGAAGCTGCAGAGCGCGTTCTACGTCTACCAACGGTTGCTGAGAAAACATTCCTTATCACTATCGGTGACCGCACGGTAACAGGTCTTGTCGCGCGTGACCAAATGGTTGGCCCATGGCAGGTGCCAGTAGCTAACTGCGCAGTAACAGCGGCAAGCTACGACACTTACCACGGTGAAGCGATGTCGATGGGTGAGCGTACACCAGTTGCTCTACTAGACTTTGGAGCTTCGGCTCGTCTAGCAGTGGGTGAGGCAATCACTAACATCGCAGCGACAAACATCGGCGATATCAAACACATTAAACTGTCTGCAAACTGGATGTCTCCAGCTGGTCACCCAGGTGAAGATGCCGGTCTTTACGAAGCGGTTAAAGCGGTGGGTGAAGAGCTATGTCCAGCCCTTGGCCTAACTATCCCTGTAGGTAAAGACTCAATGTCGATGAAGACCAAGTGGGAAGAGAACGGCGAGCAGAAAGAAGTAACCTCTCCGCTATCTCTTATCATTACTGCGTTTGCACGTGTTGAAGATGTACGTAAGACAATCACGCCTCAGCTTCGCACTAACAAGGGTGATACTTCGCTAGTTCTTATCGATCTAGGTAATGGTCAGAACCGTCTAGGTGCAACAGCGCTAGCACAGGTTTACAAGCAGCTTGGTGATAAGCCAGCTGATGTAGACAACGCTGCACAACTAAAAGGTTTCTATGAAGGCGTTCAAGCACTTGTTGCGAACGACCAAGTAGTGGCTTACCACGATAAGGGTGATGGCGGTCTATTCGTTACTCTTGCTGAGATGGCATTCGCAGGTCACTGTGGTGTTAAAGCGGACATCGCTGACCTAGGTGAAGATGCACTAGCTGCACTATTTAACGAAGAACTAGGTGCGGTACTTCAGGTTAAGAACGAAGATTTAGACGCTGTACTTTCAACGCTAGCAGCAAATGGCCTAGGAGCGTGTTCACACGTAATCGGCTCTGTAGAAACATCTGATGAGCTAGTCATCACTTCTGGTGAGACAGTGGTTCTAGAGCGTAACCGTACTGAACTACGTACTATCTGGGCTGAGACAACGCATAAGATGCAAGGTCTACGTGATAACCCAGCTTGTGCTGACCAAGAGCATGAAGCGAAGAAAGACAACTCGGACCCAGGTCTGAACGTTAAGCTAAGCTTCGATGTGAACGAAGATATCGCTGCTCCATACATTGCGAAAGGTGCTAAGCCTAAGATGGCAATTCTGCGTGAACAGGGTGTTAACTCTCACGTTGAGATGGCAGCAGCATTCGACCGCGCTGGCTTTGAAGCGACAGATATTCACATGAGCGACATCCTAACAGGTCAAGCCGTTCTGGAAGAGTACCAAGGCCTAGTGGCTTGTGGTGGCTTCTCTTACGGTGACGTACTAGGTGCGGGTGAAGGTTGGGCGAAATCTATCCTGTTCAATGAGCAAGCTCGCAACCAGTTTGAAGGCTTCTTCCAACGCGAAGATACCTTCTCTCTAGGTGTATGTAACGGCTGTCAGATGCTATCGAACCTGAAAGAGCTAATTCCAGGTGCAGATCTATGGCCTCGTTTCGTTCGTAACGAATCTGAGCGTTTTGAAGCTCGCTTTAGCCTAGTAGAAGTTCAGAAGTCTGATTCTGTGTTCTTCGACGGCATGGCTGGTTCGCGTATGCCAATCGCTGTTTCTCACGGTGAAGGCCGCGTAGAAGTGCGTGATGCTGACCACCTAGCCGCGATTGAATCATCAGGTACGGTAGCAGTGCGTTACGTGGATAACCATGGCAATGCGACTCAGCAATACCCGAACAACCCGAATGGTTCGCCAAACGCCATCACAGGTCTAACAACTCAAGATGGTCGCGTAACTATCATGATGCCGCACCCTGAGCGTGTATTCCGCACAGTCGCGAACTCTTGGTCTCCTGAAGGGTGGGGAGAGAACGGTGCTTGGATGCGTATGTTCCAAAACGCACGTAAGAACGTGGGCTAATTAAGCCGAGATTCGTTCTCTACACTGCAAATAGTAAAGCGCTGGTTGAAAGGCCAGCGCTTTCTTTGTTTAGAATCGGGAAGCGGGAACGGGCTTCGCCCTATGGAACGCTTTGCTACGGGAACGGACTTCGTCCTCGATATGTGAGGAAGTCATTCCATAGACCGAAGAATGAGGGAGTAGGGAATCTCTGTTAATTTTCTATTCGCTTAAAGAGATCCCCAACTCGCTCGTGCCTCACTCTTGAGGATGACGCCATTTCTTATTCTTGGGGATGGTGCAATAAATAATTAGTGCCTCATTTAAAGAAACTATTGGCAAACAGCCACTTTTTGCGCTCTAATACCGCGCTTGCCAAGGGATGGCTAAATCCCTCAATATCCCATTAGAATCCCTTAGGAAATGAAAATGTCGAACAACAAAAAATTTGCCATTCGTGTGACTGAAAAGCGTAACGGTTGGTGTGCAGAAATTACTCGCCAAGTGACGTCACGTAAAACATCTGTATCTAAGCGAGAAGCAGGCTTTGAAACTGAAGCTCTAGCGCAAGAATGGGCGGAGAAAGAACTAGCAGGTTTTATTCAAAACCAAGCGGTACGTAACGAACGCAAAGGTGAAGCACGTAAAATTCGTGTTGAACGTGAAGAACGTCTAGCTCAAGAAGCCGCTGAAAAGAAAGCACGCTATGAAGAAGCGAAACGCGCAGCAGCAGCGCAAGCTGAACTTGACGATGAAGATGATTTCTTCGAAGAAGAGTAATAAGTCGTTATTCAATAAAAAACCGCCAGCGAGGCGGTTTTTTTGTATCTAATCAACGGCAGATTAACGGAACTGACCAGCTTCAGGTAAGAAATCAAAACCAGCAGAGGCTAACTTGGTTTCTAGCGCTGATTTATCTATGTCAAAGAAAGCAACAAGCTTGTCTAAGTCACCGCCGAAGTCATCGCGTAGCTTCATGTTGACAATGCTCATTAGCATTATTGGATCCATCGTCTCAAAGTTCACCAAGTTCATTATTTATCCTCGAAATCTGAAATCAGCAGATTCGCTGCTGCAAACGCCGCTTTGTCTCTTACATGTTGCGATAGGCTAGTATCCGCTGCAATATCGTTTAACGCTCGTAGTGAACAAGCAATCGCTTTAGGTACATAGGCTTGGTCGCCACTACCGATTTGCGCGTAGAGTTCGCGGACCAAGTCGCAGCAATCATATACTTTCATATTGTTAACCTAATAATTAAATGAGAACTACTCTCAAATATACACAGGCTGCCAATGAAACTCAAAGTAGCGGTTTGTTCTGGCTCAAACTCTAGGCTGAGCTGCTGGATCTTTATTCGCTTTGGCTTAGTTTTGCAGTTGTTGTTCAAGCTGGAAAGTTACTTCTGGGGCAAGTTGTAACTGCTTGGCTAACTCCTGCAAATAGGCTTTCTCCATGAAATTTTGTTCATCGACAACAATTAGAGATGCGAGATAAATCTCTGAAGCTTGTTGTGGTGACTGAGCGAGCCGAGCAATTTCGCTTGGATCGAGAGGTTTGTTAAGCTCATTGTGTAGCATGGTTTGTAACCCAGTATCCGCACCTGCTTCTTTCAGTGTGGACTCTATGCGCTGCATTTCTTCTGCATCGACATGACCATCTGCTTTTGCAGCGGCAATCATAGCTTTGATGATAAGCTCGTTATGAATAGTATCGTTGGCATTAAAATCTTCTCGCACTGAAGCCGTTTTTTGTTTTCCTTGCCAATTATTGTAAACGGTATAGGCCAGTGCGCCTAGAGCTGCCGCACCGCCAATTTTGAGTGCATTTTTACCGACTTTTTTGCCAAGTTTCTTACTTTTTTTAGACCCCATGAGTAGGTTGACTAAGCCACCACCGACAGCACCTGCACCGAGGGACTTCAGCGTGCTTGAACCGGACTGCTGCTGCATTTTTTGTTGACCCTGACGAACAAGGTCTGAGTTTAGTGCTTGATTTAATAAACCTTTCAAATCCATTCTGGACCTCCTTAGTTTTGTTCAGACTAATTCAGGTTAGATGAATAGAAGATTAATACGTGATAATAAAAAGGCGAGCATTCAGCTCGCCTTCTCACATATCGTTTTCCTAAATGTTATTCTTGGGCGTACCCATGAATACCCAGCAACTTACCATCGAGATAGGCTTCTTTTTCATCCTTCATGATCAGGCGTTCTTCAACTAGCCACTGTACGACCAGAGGATAAATTTTATGCTCTTGCGTCTGAACACGTTCGGTTAACGTCTCAACTGTGTCTTCGTCGAAGATAGGCACTTTAGCTTGTAGGATTACCGGGCCACCATCCAGCTGTTCAGTAACAAAGTGAACACTGGTGCCGTGTTCTTCATCTCCAGCATGAATGGCTCGCTGGTAGGTGTTCAGACCCGGGTACTTCGGTAGTAGAGAAGGGTGGATATTGATCATTCGACCTCTGTAGTGGCGAACGAATTCACCACTTAAGATGCGCATATAACCGGCGAGTACAATCACATCTGGCTTGTATTCATCAATCTGCTTCATCAATTCATGATCAAACGCGTCGCGGGTATCGAATGACTTTGGGTCCAAAGAGTGTGCGGCTGCGCCCGCTTTCTTAGCTCGCTCTAAACCATAAGCTGTTGCTTTGTTTGAAAAAACAGCGGTCACTCGGCCAGTACTGATCTTGGTTTCACAAGCATCAATAATCGCCTGTAAGTTCGAACCATTTCCTGAAACTAAAACAACAATACTCTTCATAATTTATTTGATCTCTACTTGTTCTTCATCCGCATTGGCATCGGCGATTTCACCAATAACCCATGCTTTCTCGCCTTCTACTTGAAGCAATGCTACTGCAGCGTTTGCTTGTTCTTTTGGCAGCGCAATCACCAGACCAACACCACAGTTGAATGTGCGGTACATTTCATGAGTTGTCACATTGCCTTTTTCTTGCAGCCAGTTGAAGATCACTGGCCATTGCCAGCTATTGCCATCGATAACGGCTTTGGTGCCTTCAGGCAGTACGCGAGGAATGTTTTCCCAGAAACCACCGCCAGTAATGTGAGAAATAGCATGGATGTCGTGCGCTTCAATCATTTTTAGCGCAGACTTAATGTAAATTTTTGTTGGCTCTAGTAAGTGCTCGCCAATAGTACGACCCGCTAATTCTTCGTTTTTGTCCGCGCCTGATACTTCGAGGATCTTACGAATCAGTGAGTAGCCGTTTGAGTGAGGACCACTTGAACCTACCGCGATAAGTGCGTCACCTGCCGCGACTTTGCTGCCGTCGATAACGTCTTCTTTCTCTACCACACCGACACAAAATCCAGCGACGTCATAATCTTCGCCTTCGTACATGCCCGGCATTTCAGCGGTTTCACCGCCAATTAGGGCACAGCCAGCTTGAATACAACCATCTGCAATACCAGTAACGACATCGGCAGCAGTGTCTACATCCAGTTTGCCTGTTGCGTAATAGTCTAGGAAGAATAGCGGCTCAGCACCTTGAACTATCAGGTCATTAACGCACATTGCGACAAGATCTATGCCGATGGTGTCATGTTTGTTCATATCCAGCGCAAGACGCAGTTTTGTCCCAACACCGTCAGTACCCGAGACAAGTACTGGCTGCTTGTATTTTGTTGGTAGCTCACACAGAGCACCAAAACCACCAATCCCCCCCATTACTTCAGGGCGACGAGTGCGTTTAACTGCACCTTTGATTCGGTCTACAAGTGCGTTACCAGCATCGATATCTACGCCAGCGTCTTTATAGCTAAGAGAAGTGTTATCAGCACTCACAAGCAAGTCCTCAGTTTGAAAGTTGGATATGAAATCGGCGCTATTCTAACAGTGGACAAAGTAATATAGCAAACGTTTGCGTAGGTTTTTTCTTTTGTCCTAGCACAAGAAATTGAGAACGAAATCGTTTATAATCCGAAGGTTTGTTTAAAAATCACCTATGTATCCGGAGATGGAAATGAAAGTTGTTGAAGTAAAACACCCTCTTGTTAAACATAAACTTGGTCTAATGAGAGAAGGTGAGATCAGCACTAAGCGCTTTCGTGAGCTAGCAACTGAAGTTGGTAGCCTACTGACTTACGAAGCCACTGCAGACTTTGAAACTGAGAAAGTAACCATTGAAGGTTGGAATGGTCCAGTAGAAGTAGACCAGATTAAAGGCAAGAAAGTAACGGTTGTGCCAATCCTGCGTGCAGGTCTTGGCATGATGGATGGTGTTCTTGAGCATATGCCAAGCGCACGTATCAGTGTTGTTGGTATCTACCGCGATGAAGAAACACTAGAGCCAGTACCATACTTTAACAAGCTTGCTTCAAATATGGATGAGCGTATTGCTCTGGTTGTTGACCCAATGCTAGCGACTGGTGGTTCGATGATCGCTACGATCGACTTGCTGAAAGAGAAAGGCTGTAAGTCTATCAAGGTTCTTGTGCTTGTTGCTGCTCCAGAAGGTATTGAAGCGCTAGAAAAAGCGCACCCAGATGTTGAACTGTTCACTGCGGCTATCGATGAGAAGCTAAACGACAAAGGCTACATCGTTCCTGGTCTTGGTGATGCTGGCGATAAGATCTTCGGTACAGTATAAGCTGAGACGCTAAGTGAATTATAAGAGGAGCCGATTGGCTCCTCTTTTTGTTGTCTGGAACGGACTGCGTCCTATGGAACGCTGCGCTTATGGATAACGGGAGCGCTTCGCTGCTGGAAAACGGGATCGGGCTT
>NZ_JXXU01000013.1 GCF_000967495.1 Vibrio neptunius
GAATTTGTTGACCACTACACTCAGTAGGAACTCTAGCATTAGGGTTTATTCGCGTATTTCTGAGGTGATATATCAAATCACTTGTTCGTGAGTGAACATCTTGACGTATAGATAAAGTTTAAATCGATTTATTTCTTCAGAGATAGAAACATACTAAAAATATCGTTTTCCTGTCGCTTTAAACAGAAAACTGACAATCATAAAACAAAGAGGCAAATTTGAATACAAAACAACGAGCGTTAGCGCAATGTCAACAGCGAGAGCTACTATGAACGAGTTTATTATTACTGTGGTTATGGGGTTCATCGCTCTCGTTTCTGTCACTAGTTTTATGAACTTGATTCTATGGCGCTCAACGTCGAAGAAGCTCGCTAAAAAGCCCCCACACAGAATGGCGACCATCCAAGAACAGCAAACTCTGAATATTGTTTACAAACGTTCCTTTGGACTTGGTTCTGTTTATCAAGTGAAAGGCAAATTTAGACACGCTGGTTCAACATACTACAGAATAGATTCTGATGAGGTTTACTATGTCAAAGCTCATCATCCACATTTAAAACGTGAGAAGGCTGTTTCTGACGATGACAACCAAGCAGAAATCCTAGTCGATAACAATACCGCCTACCTGATGAGTTTAAATGGTGAAGCACTAACAGAGCTGTATCAATTACAGTGGGAAGCGAGCTTCGCCATGCCAAGTGACGAGGTCTCGGCGCTCAATATAGAGGTAAAAGGCCGAAGGGCATTGACTCCTGATGAAACCCTCCAACTTTCATTTGAGGAAAAAGCGAACGATCATGTCACAATAATATTACTGCTGGGTCTCGCTCTCGTTTTTTCTTTTCGGTTGTACCCCTTCTATGGCGATTTTGATTTTTTTGCTGCCCTAGTGCCCCTAGCTATTGGCCTATATTACCTTCCGCGTTTGCTTACTCATCACTGGCCTCATTTGAAAATAGGTAGACCCGGAGGCTATTGCTCAGATCACATCGTCACTTTGGCACAAGGAACTGTCGCAGGGTGTGATGGCAAGCAGGTTTGGTTTAGCGGTGAAGCTAACACTCCCCCTGAAGACCCCAATTTGCGCTTTCGCTTGCCTTCTTTGTACCCAAACACCACGCTCAAACCGGGTGAAACAGTGGATTTTGCCTTTGTGGGAAGTCACTGGTTAAGTAAAAAGGAGTGCAGCCCTGCTCTTGTGTTAATTGAAAACCACTATTCAGCTGAGAAAGAATATTGGGATGCTCCATTTATGCGTTGGGATGAACCTGTCTGTACCTTAATATTAGGCCTTACTCCTCTTTGCCTAATTATCGAAACTTTCTGGGGGTATTGGTCTTTTGCGCTAGTTTTTGACCTCATTGGAGTTCCATTGTTGGTTCTGCTTATGTCTGTCGGTTGGGTGCTACTAGGGGGGACTATCCTCTTATCTCGATACCAGAGGCTGCGTCGTTCTATCCGGTTGGCAAAGATTTGTCTAGGCCCAGATTACAAGCCTTTTAAGAAGTCCTACCAAGAATCCAAACGAGCAAGCCAAAGTAACTGATCATCGCAAATCACCCGCCCTAAAGGGGCGGGTTCGCCTGACCCTTTCCCATCACTCATGCCTCAAACTAGTTTTAGTTTGTTCATTGGAAACCATTAGCGGTAACTAAGGGATAATTAACCCTGACACTCGTCGACGTTGTAATTTTGGCAACGCGCTATTGACGCTCTGTGCGCTTCCAACAATGGTGCCGCGTTCGATGTTAAAACACGTGTTAAACCAAATGTGGCTCTCGAAACCAAGTCGGCTAAGTATGGGAGGAATGGATTCAGGAGTCACCCATTGCTTATCTTTACGAAGATGACGGCTAGTCCAATCCACCAACTCTAAGTAATCTATGAGCCTAAAGGGTAACCCTTCGGGCCTTCCTTGTCGTGGATACCCGGAAAAAGGAAATAAGTTTGGTGGCGAGGCTTGATTGTTGCGCACCGATTTAATGCGTAACTGAAGCGAGGTATGCTCTGAGTGTTCTGGCGTATCGGCGATTCCCGCTCGCACTGGGTTAAGGTCTACGTACGCCATGGCGGCAGCGAGCGCTTTCTCATCAAGCAGCGCCTGGCTTTTAAACCGCCCTTCCCAAAAGTGCCCCGTGCAGTTGTCTTCTCTATTGGCTTCATTCGAAACAAACTGATTGATCAGGCGCATAAACCAGCTAACGGAATACAATCGTTCGCGCCACGTATCAATGATGCCTTGGTAGACGTGCTGCTCTGGCTTGGTTAGTTTGTCACCCCGTATTTTTCTTTGGACCATTGCGGGTGCTATATGAAAGGATGTCCAACGTTCAATGATCTGTTGATCCGTTAGCGCTTGTGCTTTACGACGGTTTATATGCAAGACAACATGATAATGATTACTCATCACCGCGTAGGCGCATACATCAATGCAAAATACCTTGGCGACCGCATTTATACGCGCTTCAACCCACCCTCTTCTGTGTTCGTAGTTGGTTTGGGTAGTCGCATCATAGCCACAAAGAAATGAGCGCCGTACACAGCGCGAAACACAATGATAATACGGTGTGGCTTCTAAGCTAATTTGTTGGCTGCGTGCGATAGTCATACGTCCTCCAATTCGTGATACGCTGACTTTAGTTCACACAGTTTTTCTAGAAAAGCCCACTTTCTCTATTTCAAGAGAACCCTAGTTTTTTGATGTAATTGACTAGTTTATTGGCAATCGAAAGGTGTTTCTTGGGGTGTCTGTTTCTTGGGGTGTCTGTCCCTTTCTTTCCTCTTTCTTTCCTAAGGCATTTCTTGGGGTGACTGTCCCGTTCTTTTCACTGTCCCGTTCTTTTCTGTCCCGTTCTTTCGTTTTGTTGGGAATTCAGCAAGCTCAGAGTTTGAAAGTACTGGGAATTTAAATCAGGGTGGAGAGTTTTAATATGATGCTAAGGATTGGAGCGTGCAGCGGGAATCGAACCCGCATCATCAGCTTGGAAGGCTGAGGTAATAGCCATTATACGATGCACGCATCATCGTGAAGACCCATTCAATATGCCACATCTGACTGAAAAGAAAAGTAATTTCTACATAGTTTGCGCTCAAGTGCGCAAGGATTGGACAAATCGCTGAAATTACCTTCGCTCAGTAATCGATAAGCTCAATTACTGCTCTATTTTTTCCTTGTTGTTTGGCTTTGTACATCAGTTTATCTGCAGCGGATAAATCGACTTTTTCACTTCCATGTGGATAAAATGCACACCCAACGCTCACTGAGATATGCCTATCACACTCAATCTGTATTTTAGTGGCTGAAACTTTGACACAAATATTCTGTGCTAACTCTAGCGCAGCTTCTTGACTCAGCTCTCGCACGACCAGTGCAAACTCTTCACCACCGATTCTGCCAAATAGCATGGTAGGCGTTAATATCGGTGCTATGCATTGTGCTACCTCTCTAATAACTTCGTCCCCTATCGCGTGGCCCCAATTGTCATTCACTGATTTAAAGTTATCGATATCAAAAACCATGACCGTTAACGAGTGACTTTTCGTGTCTAATTGACGAATGGCCTCCATAAAGCTGCGACGGTTTCTTATTCCAGTCAACTCGTCTGTTGTAGACAGTACGGTGAGTTGCTCGTTAGCCAGCTCTAACGCTCTCGTTCTGGATCTAACGGTTCGTTTAAGCATAATGATATACATCAGCACAACAAAACCACTGACCCCAGCTACAGTAGCGAAGAAGTATTGAGGGTACACGGTTTCGATGTGCATCCATTTATGTAAAATCGTTTCGCGCGTCGGTTTACCGACTTTTTTAAACCCAAGATTTACTTTATCAAGCATGGCTAGGTTACCTTCTGCCACGGCTGGATATAGATCACCGGAGTATAAATACTTCACAGGTACAAAACTCATTGGATCGCCAGAGGAGTAGAGATAGAAATTAGCGACTTGTAAGTCAGCGACAAACGCGGATATTTCTCCCTTAAACGCGGCGTTTATAAGTCTTTGGTTGTTTGAGTAGACTTTGACGTTGGCGTTCGGAAACTCCTTACGTGTGTAGTATTCTTCATAACCACCTTTCACCACTCCCACGTAGCGCTCCACTTCACCGTCAAGGAGCTCATCGATGCCAGAGCCAACCAAGGACTGGCTATAATAGAGCTGAGTTTCTATATTGATCAGTGCATCGCCAAAGTCGAGGAATTGATCACGTGGCTCCGACCATAGCAGTCCCGCATGCACATCAGCTTGGTTGCTCTTGACCGCTTGTATCGACTCATTCCAATCCATCAAAACAAACTCAATCTTTATTTGATTTCTTTTACCGTATTCACGCCATAAATCAATGAGAATGCCGTCTGGCTCACCGTCATTGTTGATGTAGGAAAAGGGTTTCCACGCTTTTGAGTTAGCAACCTTGAGTGTTTGTTGTTCTGCATCCGCTGTGTTAGCGATGATTGGAGAGCTTGAAAATAATGTCGTAAGCAACGTAAAAGCAAAAAGACGCCACGGTGCAACTGGCGTCTTTTTGCCTGCAATCCCTTGATGTCCCATCACACTCATCACTTAATTACAAATAACATAATATAAGTAATAGACTAAAAAACGCACGTAAGGGATGAGTTTGATCGCTATGGTGTCTTAGCTGTCTATTGAACTAAATCGTACTGAACGCAAAATATGCACCAAGGAACAGATAATACGCGTTCTGCACATTGGTACGCGACGCTATATCTAAACTCAATCGCAATTGACAACTTTTTGTTCCATGTTGCCCTGCACGGTGATTTGTTGGATCACCGCTCTATCTTTGCCCAACGCTTTCGCTCGATACATTAACTGATCAGCATCAGACAGTGTAATGTTGAATGACGTTAAGGGATAGTAAGCGCAACCTAAGCTGACCGTAATCGCCTTGTCTTCAATAGCTACACTTCTGACTGAATGACAAACTTTATGAGCAATTGTGGTGATTTTACCTAACGAATGCCCACTAACAACCAACGCAAACTCTTCACCTCCTATACGCCCAAACAGGTGCTCGCTCTTAATCACGGTTCTAACTGCTTCAGCCACCTGCTGTATGACCCTGTCCCCAACCTGATGCCCGAAGTTATCATTGATAATTTTAAAGTCATCGATATCAAAAATCATAACGGCGAGCGATTCGGGAACGACAAGTCTTTGCTGAAATTCTTCTACGAAATGTCGGCGATTACTCAGTTCCGTTAATGGGTCAGTCTCAGAGAGAACCCTTAGTTCCCTGTTTGCTTTGGCGAGCTCGCGTGTTTTGGCGTTAACAGAAAAACGTAAGCTAACGATGTAAGCCACCACTGTCAGCAATATGGCCACTGCGGCCAATGGCCATAGATAATCAGGATACACAGTATTGATATACATCCAGCGGCCAAAAATACGCTTCTTCTCTTCATTGCTAATCTGGTTTAGCCCTTGTGATAGTTGGAAGTTTAGGTCGTCGTTACCTTCCGCAACCGCTGGCCTTAAATAGCCAGAATACAGGTGCTTTATTCCTATAAATGTATTTCGTCGGTCGGCGGTGTGGAGGTAGAAGTTGGCAACTTGCAGATCCGCCACAAAAGCCTCAATTTCACCGGCGAAGGCAGCTTCTATCATTTCCTCATTATTGCGATAAGCCAATATTTGAAGAGATGGGAAATGAAGGCGAGTAAACTCTTCTTCATAAGCACCTTTTATTACCCCAGTGAGGTGATGATGATTTCCGAGTAAGAATGAGTTGACGTCCATGCTGATCAGTCGACTGCTAATGTAAAGCTGTGTATCTATGGGCATGATAGACGCATTGTAATCAAGGAAGGCTTCACGGGTTGCAGACCAAAGCAAGCCAGAATGCACATCAGCCCTGCCGGATCGAACCGCTAGAATTGAATCATTCCAGTCCAGTAACAAGAACTCGATGTTCTTGTGATTCTTTAGACCATATTCATTCCAGTAGTCGACTAATATGCCTGCAGCTTTACCGTCTTCATCGATATAAGAGAAGGGCTTCCAAGCTTTGGAGTTGGTGACTATCAGAGTCTGTTTTTCGGATCCATTGGCGAAATTTGTCAAGAAAATCAACATACACCATGCGGCAAACACACGTAACACAACTAACCTCAAAGAATAAAATGAGCTCAAACAACCTAGGCTGCTTGAGCTCTATTGCTATACATTTCATTGCATTGAGATTATGTATAGATTATCTGTCTCACATCTGCAGATTTTGAAAATTTAACTTTGAAGCGGCTCGCACATATTTACTTTTCTATCAATAAGAAATGCTGCACTGATATTTATTCTGTCCTAAAGTGCCTCATTTCTTCATTCAACGCCTCTACCTGTTGACGAACTTGCTGAGAAACCTGAGAGGATGAATTGGATATATCAGCCACTTCTTCGACGCGACTTGTCACTTCAGACATCAAACCATGAATCTCCTGAGTGGCCACAGATTGGCTCTCTGCAGAATGCAGTAGTTCTTTCATCTGTGAGTCAAGGCTTTCAATCTGTTCAGTCGTCGCGCTCAATGTTCCGTGCGCTTGCTTGGTGTGATTTGCGCCCTCTTCAGCCAAGATTTTACTCTTGTCAATTTCAGACACGACACCCGCTGTCGAGGTTTGGATAGCATGAACGATGTTGTTGATTTCGGTTGTGGATTCAGTAGTTCTTGTCGCTAGAAGTCTCACTTCATCGGCCACCACAGCAAAACCTCGGCCATATTCACCCGCTCTTGCTGCCTCAATCGCAGCATTCAATGCAAGTAAGTTCGTTTGTTCGGCTAAGCCTTCAATCACTTCCGTGACACGACCAATGGCTTCACTTTCTTTGCTCAGTTCAGTGACCTGCTGGCTTGCACTTTCAATCGTCCGATGCAGGGAGGTGACCGTCTGCATGTTCTGCTCTAACGCTTGTGAACCCGTTTCAATTTGGCTTTTCGATTCTTGTAGGTTACTCGCAGAAAGCTTGGCTTGGTTTGCTGTTTCATCCGCCGATAAACTCACTTCAGAAAGTTGCTGGCCGACTAGTGTCATGGTCGACATTTGACTATCGACTTTGTTCGAGGTGTTCACGTTCGCTTCAAGTAATGAGGTCATACTGTCACCCACGGTGCGCGCTTTCAGGCTAACTCCGCGCACAATATCTAACAATGCCACATTCATTTTGTTGATTGAGTTGGTCAAACTAGATAACTCATCACTGCCTTCTACGCTGAGTGCTGGCTGAGATACATCACCAGCGGCAATAAGCTGAGCACGCTTTGAGACCACTTGGATCCGCCGACCTATATTTCTACCCATGTAAGTGGAAACCGTCAGTGACGCCAAAAGAAAAATGACCGAAGAAGCAATGAGTAATGAGATTACACTGGTTAAAGAGCTAAAAATTCCTTGCCCGCTGAGATCCGCTTGCTGTTGTTGACGTTGAATCAGGGTTTCTAAGCTGGCATTGAGTTCACTTACCGCAGGAACTAGATCTTTGGCCATTTTTTCATTCACAAGGTTCCAGCTACTCGCGTTTCTTAGTTCAACAACCTGATCGGCAAGAGGGAAATAGAGTTGCTGCATCTCTTTAAACAGATCCCATAAGCCTTGATCGCTGTCGCTCATCAGGCTGACTTTAGAATCTATTTCTGTCACATACTTAGCGTGAGATTTTAGAAAATCCTGATACTTGCTGAGATGCTCCTGTTTGCCGTAAAGAAGAAAATCACGCATCGAAGAGAGCGCATTGGCAAGCGAGGTATAACTGTCTGCATATAGGCGGAATAAGCGCTTTCTCTCGCCCCCCTCTTTGTTGCTGGCTTCATCATTGATAAGACCTTGAAGCTGGTCCAGCGCCACTTCGGCAATTGGCGCGGCTTCGTTAATAAACAAGGAGTGGGCAGGAAGGTTCTCATCGGAGTGACTGGTTTCAGAGATCTCATTGACCAGTTGTTTGACCACCTCCCATTGGCTCAACACTTGTTGATAGGACGATTGGTCCAATAAGCTTTCCAATTTGGGCAATGCTTCATCGGTTGATGTAATAACGCGATTCAGTTGCTCAAGTTGGGTAGCACCAATAACCTCATCCCCCCCTAAAAGCATATAAGCCCTTAGGGTAGAGACGGTCGCCTGAAGTGACTGCTGTAATGAGCGACCGGTATCAACCGTCGGCAGATCAGACTCTAACAATGATTTGGTATGCTCTTCTACAGTGTTAACACTGCGAAATATAAATAGTGCGGCAACGATAAAAAGTACTGCAAGCGACAGAAAACTCAGCTGTAACTTCCCTGATATCGTGAGTTTCATCCTAATAACTCCTGTTTAAATAACCTACTAACTATAGCGTTTTGACTTTTATTGTTAAATATAAGTTAACTCTTTTTGTTCACTTTTGAATGATTGGTTTAATCCATTACATTCCTCCCTTTGTAAAGCGCTCACATCAAGTATTAGTTGTTGCCTAACACCACAAAAAAGACACGTAAAAACAACAATAAACACATAACATTAACAGATAAAATTAATTTTAAATTAGCCACAAAAAGAGATTCCAATCACATATAGATTGGTTATAATTCGCGCCCATTACGATTTGCGTTGATAAACGCAAACTTAATTTGAAGAAATCGACTGTTAACCTAACCTCTCCAATCAGAGGTGAAATTGAGAAGAAAAATGAGCAAGATTGATAAAGCTACACGTATCCTGCTGGCGGGATTCTGTATCAACCTTTGTCTTGGCATCCTGTATGCTTGGAGCGTGTTTAACAAAGCCCTTGTTACTGAATCAGGCTGGAGCGCGGCTGAAGCGTCTTCACCATACGCAATTGCAACTATCACTTTCTCTGTTTGTCTTCTTGTTGCAGGTATCCTTCAGGATCGTATGGGGCCACGTAAGATACTAATTCTCGGTACAACTCTAACAGGCCTTGGCATGATTGCCTCTGGCTTTGCCACTACGCCACTCATGCTGAACCTGACCTTTGGCGTTATTACCGGTGCAGGTATTGGTTTCGGCTACGCTTGTCTATCGCCATCAGCAATGAAATGGTTCCATTCCTCGAAAAAAGGGATGGTAAACGGTTTGATTGCAGCGGGTTTTGGCCTTGCCGCGATTTATCTTGCACCTGTCACTTCTGCATTGATCGAGAGCATGGGCATCCAGACCAGTTTTATGATTCTTGGTGCTGGCGTATTGGCGATTGCGGTTCCTCTTGCGGCGACCATTAACAATCCACCAACGGGTTACACGCCTGCAGAGCCTCGACTAAAAGCGGGACAGGCACCTAAAGCGGTCAAGAAAACCGAAGATCTAACCTGGAAATCCATGCTTAAAACACCTCAGTTTTATTCACTGTGGATTATGTATGCTTTTGCCGCCTCAGTTGGTCTTATGATCATCGGCAACATCACAACCATTGCTAGTGTGCAGGCAAACTTGCCAAACGCTGTCTATCTTGCTTCTATCTTAGCCGTGTTTAATTCGGGCGGTCGTGTTGCTGCCGGTATGCTTGCTGACAAGATTGGTGGCGTTCGTACCCTTCTGCTTGCTTTTGTGTTGCAGGGTATCAATATGGTTCTGTTCGCCACCTTTAACACTGAGTTGACCCTAATCATCGGTACTGCTATCGCCGCTGTTGGCTACGGCACTTTACTTGCGGTTTTCCCAACGCTTACTGCGGAGTTCTATGGTCTTAAGAACTACGGCACTAACTACGGTGTCCTTTACACAGCTTGGGGTATTGGTGGTGCAATCGGCGCCGCTGTAGTCGGTTTCTCAATGACCAATGACGAAGGCTACGGCTTAGCTTATACGGTTTCAGCCATCATGATGGCGGTATGTATTGTACTGGCGTTTATCACTAAACCCATTACCGAAGCCAAGGTTGCCAAGCTTAAGAACGCTTAACGATTGCAAACTTCTCTGAAAGGCTTAACCTTGTGGTTAAGCCTTTTTTTGTCGCCATCAATCATGCCTGAACCTATTGTATTGCCCTCAAATTACTACCTAAGTAACTTTTTAAAGCTGATTCATCACGCGCTCGACATGTATCCTGATTTACTCTCTGGCGCAGAGATGCAGTGGCTGGAAGACTTCGACCACCTATCAACTCAGGCTCAGTGCTTGATGGTCAGACTGCTTTCACGCAAAGGGGAATGGTTTCGAAGCGACAAACTCAGGTATGAGGAAATTGACGATGTTCAAGCATCGCTCAATGAACTTGAGATGTCGAAATTTATCGCTCTCAACCCCGACATATCAAACTCTACACTGGCTACTCACCTACTAACAAAGCCAGAAGTGATCGAGCTATTTTCTATCACCAATAAACAAGCCAAGAAGGAAGTAATCACAAAGGCGTTAGCCCCTGATTTTTTCTCTCAATATGGCGCATTGGGCTTTTTGATTATTAAGCTAGAATCGCCACAAGTGATTGATGTGTTGTTGACGCTCTTTTTTGCCAATACTCACCAAGATCTCAGCCAATTCGTACTCGACGAACTGGGATTACATCAATTTGAGCACTATCCACTTAGCCATGAGCGCCGATTCTTTTCGTCACGCAATCAACTGGATAAACTCCTCGCCCTGTCGCAAACACAAAAAAGCTACCAAGATGGCGATCGCCAGTGTGTTGACACGCTGATTAATCACCTTGAGCAACTCGCCAGCCCTGTACAACACCACTACATAGAACGTAAACGTCAGCACCTTATCAACGACATCGCTCGAGATTTGGAACGTCGAGACGAGTATGATCTGGCTATTCACTGGTTTGAGCAGACGTCATTACCTCCTTCGCGAGAGAGACGGGCAAGGATCTTTGATAAGCAAAACAAGATTGGCGAAATGAGTGACGTTGTCACATCAATGTTGGATACACCGCATAATATTGCAGAGCTAGAGGTGGGCAATAAGCTATACCAACGTTTGCAGCGTTTAAAGGGAGAACGAATTCAAAGAGTGAAAAAGCCCGTCTTTACCGAACATCACCTCTCATTGGATTTATCGCAACAGCGAGTTGAACTCATGGTAAAAACGCATTTTGAGCAAAATGGCTATGAGGTATTTTACTCCGAAAACATTTTACTCAACGGCTTGTTTGGCTTGGCTTTTTGGGATGTCATATTCAGTCCATTAGAAGGGGCGTTTCTAAACCGCTATCAATATCGCCCTCTTGATCTCTACCATCATGACTTTGCGCTCAAACGTCAGGCTCTTATCGACAGTGTATTCGCGCGCCTTGAAAAGGATGGCTTTTCACATCTTAGGCAAATCTACCGAGACAAAGTGGGTATTAGCAACCCATTTGTTGTTTGGAATATCTTCACTCCCCAGTTGCTGGAATACGCGATCACCTACATGCCGAGGTCTTTGCTGTGCCAACTGTTTCGAATCATGCTACGAGACCTTAAATGCTATCGCAATGGCTTGCCAGATTTGGTGCTGTTCAAGAATGGAAAGTTTGAGTGGATGGAAGTAAAAGGTCCAGGAGATCACATTCAGGATAATCAGTGGCGTTGGATTTACGAGTTCAAAAAACTCAATATCCCCTTTTCAGTCTGCTATGTTACTGCGGCATAATCGACACGATCCATTAGTGAAACATGTCTCCAACTTCGCCACCTATAAGGCAATGGGTTGACATTAACCGCCGCTAAGTCATCGTGTTGTATCGACTTTTAAGCAGTTTCTCACATTTTGAACATCGTTTTATTTGCCAATTCTCTCACCGTCTGCTGCAATTATCAAACCTTGGCAATACAGTTATTTTTCAAATGAATATACGCGTTTTCTTGATTCTCTCCTTAGTGACTGCCTTCGCTGGCTGTGCGACTTATGCAGGCCTCAACTACGACCAACTGTTTGGCGATGCTCAAGCAAGGGACAGACAAGCTGACATCGCTACTTCATCAAGTGATTTTTTCCTAAACGACGTCAAGCCTATTATCGATAACCGATGCGTGGTTTGCCACGCCTGTTACGATGCTCCTTGCCAACTTAAAATGTCTTCAGTGGCTGGTATTGACCGAGGTGCCAGCAAAGAGAGGGTTTATGAAGGGACACGTCTAACCGCAGCGACACCCACTCGGCTTTTGGAAGATGCAGAAACGACAGAGCAGTGGCGTTCAATCGGCTTTCACCCTGTGCTCAATGAACGCATTCAAACGCCAACTGCCAACATAGAAGCTGGCCTAATGGCTAAGTTGTTGATGCAAAAAGAAGCCTACCCTCAACCAGAACAAGTTCAGCTTGAAGGGTTTGATTTTTCGATTGATCGACAACAGATTTGTCCGACGGTTGAAGAATACGATAGTTACGTTCAGGAGCACCCAAACTGGGGTATGCCCTATGGTATGCCTAACCTATCGTCTAACGAGTACTCTACACTGATCAACTGGCTCCAAGGTGGCGCACTCATGAGCGCTCCCATTCCTCTCTCTGCAGAGCAACGTGCGTTGGTCACCCAGTACGAGCTATTTTTCAACAGAAGTTCTCGCAAAGCGCAGCTCACCGCGCGTTACCTATACGAGCACCTATTCCTGTCACATCTGTACTTCTCAGACCTTAATGAAACCGCGCCACGATTTTTCACGCTCGTTCGTTCTCAAACCCCACCGGGTGAGCCCGTTAAACGAATCGTAACGCGTAGACCCTACGATGACCCAGAAGTAGACCGTGTCTATTACCGCCTAATTCCTGAGCAAGCGACGATTGTCGACAAAACTCATATGCCTTTCGCTCTCAATAGTCAGCGGATGGTTGATTGGCAAGAGTGGTTTGTTGACACGGCTTACGATGTTGCTGAACTCCCTGGGTATGAGCCTGAAATCGCAGCAAATCCAATGACTGCATTTATCGATCTGCCAGTAAAATCTCGCTTCAAATTTATGTTGGACAACGCACAAAACACCATCAACGCCTACATAAAAGGGCCAGTTTGTCGGGGTCAACTTGCGCTGAACGTTATCAACGATCGCTTTTGGGTCTTCTTCCTTGATCCTGATAAATCAGACATTCCCGAAGTGAACAAGTTCTATCGCTCGCAAGCAGACAATTTGAAACTCCCCGGCGAGTTGGAGAGTAACACTTTACCTATCACAAGCTGGGTGTCTTATTCCCGCCAACAAGCCCGATACCTTGAAGCTAAGTCGGACTTTATTAATCACTGGTTTAAAGGAGGGAAGCACTTAACGACCGATGTCATATGGTCAGGTAACGGAACCAATCCAAACGCCGCCTTAACCGTTTTCCGCCATTTTGATAGCGCATCGGTCGTTCAGGGATTAGTCGGCTCACCTCCCAAGACAGCTTGGGTCTTGGATTACGCTTTGATTGAACGCATACACTATTTGCTGGTGGCAGGGTTTGATGTCTATGGCAACTTTGGTCATCAGTTGATGACGAGAATGTTTATGGATTTTTTAAGACTCGAAGGAGAAAGCAACTTCGTTGCTCTTTTACCAAGAAACATCCGTCATATCGAACAGTCCAGTTGGTACCAAAATCAAAGTACTCAGTTGAGCGACTTCTTGCAACGCAATGTGAAGCCGTTTGACCAACCGACTCAGGTCCCTTATCAGACCAGCGATCCCAAACACGAACTGTACGATATTTTACGAACCCAACTTTCTCCTGTTCTAAGCAATCGATACGCGATCGAACAAACGGGCTTTAAACCAGAGAATGAAGCCGTGTTGCAGAGTATTGATGGCATTAAAGGCCATGGATTAAGTTACTTCCCTCAGATCATCATGCTAATGATTGAGTCTGATTCCGGGGACAGTCAGCTGTTCACCCTACTTCACAATAATGCGCATACCAACGTCTCCAGCTTGTTTGATGAAGAAGCCAATCGTGATTATCAAAATGATGACTTCACCTTAGTGAGAGGAGTGATCGGAAGTTATCCAGCTGCGTATTTGACCTTAAATGAAAACGAGATTTCTCAACTCGTCGACATGATTAACAATGTTCGCTCGGAGAACGATTACGTTAAGTTATTGGATAGATTCGCAATCCGCCGAAGCTCAGACAAATTCTGGCCTTTCAGCGATCAAGTGCACGCTTGGTACAAAGAAAATCAGCCTGTCGAATTTGGGCTACTTGACTATAATCGTTTTGAGAATAGGTAGAACTGTTCAACCGAGCGTTTTCAAACGCGGGAGGTGGGCATGAATATTAGAGATAACATTCGCGCTATTGAGCAACAAATCTATGTGGCTTGCTCAGAGGGTGATTACGACACGGTACAAATGCTTGAGCATCAATTAGAGAGTTTGCGGGGCAAAGCCGCACAACCTTTCGATGATGACCCCTACGCACCAGAGGGAAAACTATTCCCCGAGGATGATTGGTTTTAACGACGAATGCCCTGCTTTGCAGGGCTTTCTTTTGCTATCTAACCTAAGTCACACTTATCATCCTTTCCGCTACCAAAGCCAAGCAACAGTTAGCCGAGTTCAAACAACATGGCTTTGATCACTTGGCAGCAGGCTTGCCACGCTCTATTTCTACTGACGGCTCTATAAAGGGACTCCCTCACAGTTTGACGTCCCTATTAGAGAATTAAAGTTATGTGCGGGAGCGGGGTTCATTTGCGCCCTGTGTGGTGATGTCATGACCATGCAGGGGCTGCCAGGAAAAACCAGCTTTTATGAACCTTGATCTGGATGAAGCTGGCCACATCGGCGGCCTGAGCTAATAGACAAAAACTGCGCTATCGAATCAAGGTTTTGTCGATAGCGCTTTGGTTTCAATAATAGGTGCACATCCTTTTACCATCGACTTCAATGATGTTAAACGGCGTTTCGTAAATCTTCTCTAATATGTCTGACTGAATCACTTGATTAACCGTCCCCTGAGCCACCACTTTCCCCTTCTTAAGCGCGATAATATTGTCCGAATAACACGCAGCAAAATTGATATCATGAATGACGACCACGACGGCTTTATTCATCTCATGTGCGAGGCGTCCAACGTTACGCATAATTTGTAATGAGTGCTTGATATCGAGGTTATTCAGAGGTTCATCCAGAAAAACATAATCTGTATCTTGCGCCATCACCATGGCAATAAAAGCCAGTTGTCGCTGACCTCCACTCAGCTCATCAAGATACTTATGTTGGATGTCCAACAAATCGAGATAAGATATCGATGTTTCGATCACCTGTTGATCGTCGTCCGTAAGCTTACCCTGACTGTATGGAAATCGACCAAATGACACCATTTCCCTCACGGTAAATCGCATTGTAATGTTGTTGGCTTGGCGCAGCACTGCCAGTCTTTTCGCCAACTCTTTGGTATCCCAATCTGTTAAAGATTTGCAGTCGATGAACACTTGCCCTTCATCTTGAGTGATCAGTCGGCTAGCCATTGAAAGTAAGGTGCTTTTGCCTGCACCATTCGGGCCAATGATTGACGTCACCTTACCCTTTTCAAAATCGGCACTGGCATCAGAGACGACTTTTGATTGACCAAACCACTTGGTCAAATTCTGCAATTTAATCATAAAACCTCTATATGATTCGGTTACGCAGCAACATAGTGAGGAAGTAAATACCGCCCACAAAGTTGATAACCACACTGAGTGTCGTCGAAAAACCAAATACTTTTTCTACTATCCACTGACCACTGAGTAGAGCGACAACTGAAAGTAGAGAGACCCCCAGCAACAAAACTCTATGTTGATAGCTATTGAACCATTCACGGGTCAAGTTAGTCACCAAAAGACCAAAGAACATAATCGGCCCCACCAATGCAGTCGAAATAGCGATCAGCGCGGCCGACAATAGCAAAACGCACAGCGTCGTCCGTTTCACATCAACCCCGAGGCTAGTGGCATTGTCTTTATCTAACCAGAAGACATCCAGCAAACGGTTCATTCGGTACAACAGTGCACTAATTAACAAAAGCAGCGGCGTACACAAATAGACAAGTTCAACGCTGATGTTGTTAAAACTGGCAAACATGTTGGCTTGTACCGACGCGAAGTCACTCGGATCCATCAACATAATAAAGAAGGAGGAAACGCTGCCAAACAATTGTCCTAATATCACGCCTAGCAACAACAAGACCATTAAGTTCTGTGTTTCTCCTTTGAAGTAGAAACTGAACAACAACAAGGAAAAAGCCAGCATAACTACAACAGACACACTGAAATTAAAATACGCATTCATCGCGATGCTGCTTAAACCACCAAATATGACCACAACCAGCACCTGAGTAAACATGTACAGCGCGTCGAAACCCATGATACTCGGCGTGAGAATTCGGTTGTGCGTGATGGTCTGAAAAGCCAACGATGACTGTCCTATCGCGATACCGGCAACAATCATTGCCAGTACTTTCGGCACACGCCGAGAAAGAAAGTACTGATAGTTGTCGGCATTTAATCCGATTCCAATAAACAAAAAGCAAAACAGCAGCGCAGTGGCCACTAGCCCTATCAGCTTCATCTTATCCTGCATGTTTGTGTCCCTTTAAGATGAAGTAGATGAACACACTACCGCCTAAAATACTGATAATGGTCGAAATTGGAATTTCATAGGGGAAGATAATCAATCGACTTGCTAGATCACAGCTAAGGACGATCAGAGCACCGATAATCGCAGTAAGCGGAATGTTGCGACGCAGGTTGTCGCCATAAAATCGACTGACCAAGTTAGGAACAATCAAGCCAAGGAAAGGTAACATCCCTACGATCATCACCACGGAAGCAGACATCACGGAGACCAGCAAAACACCAATAATCAGCACTTGTTGATAGTTCAAACCTAGGTTGACAGCGAAGTCTTTCCCTAACCCCACCGCCGAAATCCTTGCCGCATACAGATAGCTGAAAATGGCCACTGGCACAGCAATGTAAAGCAGCTCGTAATCGCCCTGTAGCAGGTTGGCAAAGTTAGCCACTGTCCAACTCGAGAGGTTTTGCAATGCATCGTATTTGTAGGCGACAAATGTCGCGAGCGAATCGACCACGTTACCAAAAATGATTCCAATAAGCGGGACAAACACTGCATTCTTAAACTGAATGCGGTTAATGAACTGTACAAACAGTAATGTGCCCAACATTGAAACGGTGAAAATCAACCACAATTGCTGACCATTGCCAAAGACCACTAAGCTAAGTACATATCCCAGCATCGCACATTCAATAGTCCCAGAGGTGGACGGCGAAGCAAATCTGTTCTGGCTGATCTGCTGCATTATCAAGCCAGCAATGCTCAGCCCTGCACCAGCCAATAGCACAGCGACCAGTCGAGGGATACGACTGGCGAGCAACAAATGCCAACTGTCCCTATCACCTGCGATTAAACCAGCGACATTCAATTGCCCAACGCCAACAAAAATTGAACATCCGCTCAGGAGTATTAGAACCAATAACAGTTTTTTCAATGTAAACCCTTACGACGCAAAAAACCTCAAGCCACTTTGGCTTGAGGTGGCGTAAATCTTGTTAAGAGGATCAGTTGATACCAGAGGCGATTTTCACGTCTTCAATCATTTGCTCTGTTGCGCGCATACCTGAAATCGATAAATACCAAGCATTGATGTCTAGGTAGGCCATTTTTTTGTTTTGGTAGGCTTGAGTGGCTTTGACCAACTCATTTTCGAAATCACGTTTGACTGTACTGCCTTTACCTTTGTTAATAAGGATATCCTTATCAATTACTAACAGAGCTGAGGGATCGGTTTCGCGAATAAACTCGTAAGAGACTAGGTCGCCATGGCGGCTCTCTTTGATCCCTTTTACCGTCTCTTGAAAACCGAAATCTTTGTAAATGGCTGAAAAACGTGACTGCGCACCGAAAGTGGTGATATTGCCGCCAGCGCTCATCACAGTGAGTGCATCTAAGCCGTTTTGGCTGTTGGAGGCTTGAATCGATTTGAATTCTTTGTCTAACTGCTCAATTTTTTGCTCTACAAAATCCTGCTTTTCAAAGACTTTACCAAGATTACGCCATTGCTGTTGGGTGCTTTCCCAGTAGCCTTTACTGGCATCTGAAGCGTAAACAATGGTGGGTGCAATTTCAGACAGCTCTTTGTATTTTGCTGCCGCACGTGTACCTATGATGATCAGATCAGGCTTTTGCGTATAAATAGTTTCAAAATCGGGTTCGTGAAGACTCCCCGCAGAAGTGAATTCATAGTCACGGTATTCGGACAAATAATCGGGGAACATACTAACAGTCGAAATCGCAACCGGTTTGACATTAAACGCTTTCACCGTATCTAATGCGCCTAGGCCTATCACCACAACCCTCTTAGGGTTGGTTTCTAACTTGGTAACACCTTGTGTGTGTTCAATTTCCACTAATTTAGCATTGACGTTGAATGCCAATAATCCTGCGGTCAGCGCGACGGTAGACAATTTCATTGTTCGGACTCCATAATCACAAATGCAAGCTATTATCATTTACGTTTATAAGGATGTCATCAGTGCTTTACGTTTTTTACATTTGTTATGGAAAGGAAAAATATAATATTTTCTGTAAGTTAGGTGGTTATCGGTGGTTTATTTGCGTGCTCCAGAATTGAGCACGCTGAAGGGTTAAGCGTTAAAGAAAATCAATATTTGAACGCCCGATTTCGTTTTTCTTGGTCTCTTTCTTCTTGTCGCTTTTGCCTTTGTGGGCTTTGCGCTTTTGTGATGGCTTACTCTTGTTATCTGGTCTAAGCGCTGGCTGGCTAGCAGCCTCTTCTTGCTCTTCAGTCACTGGGGCATCGCAGACAACAACATAATACTCTTGGTTAAATTCGAAGAAGTCACCATCGTACATTTTACGACGTTTACGGGTTTCAAGTTCTCCATTAACAGCCACATAACCCTCTGAGATAATGTGTTTCGCTTCACCACCTCCGCCAACAAGGTTAGCAATTTTGAATACCTTATACAGTTCAATTGGCTGAGATGAAACCTCAATTCCTATTGCTTCGATCTCAATTTCTTGCTCATTTTCGTAGTCATCTGTCATGTTTTGTTTCAACGGTACTTGGAAAAAAACTGAGTCTAATGCCTATCTGCTCATAAATAAACTAAAGTTAAACATAGAAACCGTATCGTAAGGGTACTCGCTTTGCTCAAATGGACACTTGTTCTGTTGCTATTTTCATGGCAAACAATGGCTTATCATCCACCAACGAAAGTTGTGGTGTATGGAGACGATTCCTACCCTCCTTACAGTTACGGTGAGGATGGGGTTGCCAAAGGCATCTACAGTGACATACTCCGTCGAGTCTTCGAACAAATGCCAGACTACGATATAGAATTGGTCCCTGTCCCATGGAAGCGCGGCCTCAAGATGCTTAAAGTGGGTCAAGGCTTTGCACTCTACCCTCCCTATTATTATTCCGATCGACGCCGTTATATTTCTCCATATTCCAAACCTATTCTTGATGAGCAAGTGGTCGTATTTTGTCACCCAGACAGGACAAAAGAACGCGCTTTAACTGAGTGGCCCCAGGATTATCTAGGGTTAACAGTGGGTGTCAATGAGGCCTTCGCGCTTGGTGGGCAGACATTTTGGGATGCCGTTAAGTCAGGAGACATCACTCTTTTAGAAGCCAAGGGGAATCGCCCCAATATCATCAACCTGTATGAGAAGAAAACTGACTGCTATATGAACGATAGGCTGTCGATTTTATGGGAAATTAAACGCATGACCAATGAGGGCTTATTACCACAGGACTGGCAACTAAAGCTCGGTGCAGTAGTCAGCAGCGAGCAAGGCTATCTCGGTTTTACCAACCGTGCCCCTGATAGTTATCCCTTTAAAAAAGATTTCATCAAAAAATTCAACCAATCACTGAACAAGCTGAAAGAAACTGGTGAGATTGACAGCATTATCAAAGCCTATTTTGAAAATGGAATATAACCGTCTCAGATCAAGATTGACTTGTGGCGAGACAGGCCTGCCATTTAACTTAACCTGATGCACGGCAAGACGACATTATACTGTCGACAGTGTGCGATTGAATTTCTGCTTTGCCAGATTGAGATGCTTCAGTGCATCAAGCCGTTCCGTCTTTCTTAAACTCGATGTGTAGCTAATCGCGGCTTGGCAGTCAAAGATCGCCTTTTTTACCTCTTCTGGCCCAATCTTTTTGGGGATTTCTCGGTTAAGTAGTAACAATAACTTATTGGCTACCTGCACACATTGACGCCTAGATTTAAATACTTCTATGCAGAGTCCGATCGCCTTCTCTGTTGATTGAAATGCATATTGATCAACTTGCCATAGAAGACGATCTAACGTGGACTTACGTTTTCGACTACGTTCAATCTGATTCTCCAGCATAAGCTGCAAAGAGCATGCTTCCAGCGAAGGTGTCTCATCTATCCCGCGATTGAGAACCCAATTCGTTACTTGATCAAACCAATGGTAATTGTCTGTCTCGTAGAGTAGATACAACAGGTAATGGAGCCATGACAAATCTAATTGATGATAGTTCTTGAGCAAATCAGCTAGCTTAATTCGAGCAACTTTATAGTTGCTATCGTGCAATTCAATATGTACCTCGACCAACGTCAATGCAAGTCTCTCATTTTCAGATAAGTCGACCTCCATGAGTTTATGCAATTCATTCTGAGCTGACATTGAGATAGAACATCCTTGCGCCTTTGCAACCGTCAATTTTAATCGCAAAGCATAGATTGCACTCGATAAGGTGTTGTGGTGAGTGTTGGCAATTTGCTGACGGTATAATGCAAAACCACTCATCGCTTCCTCGAGGTTATCTTCGATTTCACACAATCGAGTATACGCTAATATACGAGGCATATTGCCTTTGGAAAACTTAAGCGCTTGAGCTAGGGCTTGCTTTGCTCCCCGCTGGTCTTTTCGTAGTAAACAACACAGCGCTATACTATCTGACACTACTGAAGGTTGTTTACCCGTATCATCAATCCATTGCTCAAGAACAGACTGCGCTTGATTTAGCTCCCCCATTTCGATTAAAGCCATTGCATGACCAGTCGTTGCCCATTGACTATTGCGCTTTGCTCGGCAAGCCTGAAAGTGCGCTATCGCTTGTCGCATCAGTCGCTGGCTGAGGTATAGATCACCTTGAATACGCAGAATATGAGTTGCGTATTCAGGGTAACACTTCATCGCTTTAGAGAATGTTTCCTCAAGATCCGAAACATCACACTGTTGTGCACTCAATAGCAATGAGGACATCACTTGCTTACGCCTGTACACACGTAAAATACGCTTCTTGAAGGCATACAAAGAATATGGCTTAAGCACATACTCATCCGGCTCCACCTCAAGAATTGAACGCACCACTTCTCCATTCGTCTCGCTAGTGAGCATGACAAATGCACATTGAGGACGAAGCAATCCATGATAGCGGCATTCTTCAAAAATTTGTTTACCTGTGAGCACTTTGCCAAATCGATAGTCGCAGATAAACAAGTCGATCGAAATCTCTCGAAGGGTTTTATAAATCGAGCCGACATTCTTGGCCGTATAGATCAAACGGTCACTAAAGCCCGACTCTCTGAGCAGCATTTTTAGATTAGCTATGACCAATGGAGAATCGTCGGCGATCAGTACGCCCGCTTGGCTCACGTTTTGGATTTGGCCGAACATTATTCAACTGTTTTCATCTTGAGGAATGGTTGGTTAGGGTATAGAAACTAGGAGCGGATTAACACGATAGTTTTATCAGAGTTCTGTCAAAATCAAACAATTTCAGCAACTCTCTAAATAACTGATAAATATATAATTTAAATAAGAAATGGTTTGGTAAATTTACGCACAGTTCTCTCTTTCACATCTCATAATCTGCTTCTCATGCTGTCCTCTTAATCATCCTATTAAGATGATTTAACAAAGCCTCATTGAAGACAAAGGGGTAACGTCTCATTTTTACCAATTACTCAGCTAAAATAAGAGTACTTAAATGCAAAAGATGAACGCATATCAATAAAAGCTCAAAATTACTGTCTCATACTTGACTCACTGCTGGAGCTCAACAAATATTTCATGTTAAAACTATAGGTTAAACCGAATATATTTTTAAATTCATAACTTTAGCTTATGGAAGGCTTTCCGCGTGATGGATTTAGGTACGTCGAATTACATGTCACATAACATCAAGAACAAAACGTCACAATCGAACGCTTCGTCTGTCTCAAGTAGCCAGTCTGTGAGTGACACATCACAAAGACCAAGCTCCGCTGCTCTGAGCGGAGCCGAACTTGATCAGCTAATGGATAACCACTTTAAGCATATGTTCGACGTGTTTAATGATGGTCTTTTCTATATGACAGACGATGATAGAATCTTTTTTTATAATCCGACGTTTTATGAAAACTATGATATAGCCTCTGGGCAGTGCCATCTCGATGCGTGGCTCAATCTTGTTCACCCGCTGGACAAAGTCATGTTAAAAAATGCAGTCGACGCACACATCCAAGAAGACAATCGTAAGATTTCGACTCAATACCGAGTAAAAAACAAGGCCGGTCAATATGTTTGGGTTGAGGGTACCGCAGTGACCAAAACCATCAATGGCAATCGTTTTATGATTGGTTGTCATCGTGATATTTCAGATCGAAAACTGATGGAAACCTACGTTCAGCAGGCTGCATTTAGAGATAATGCCTCTGGGCTGTCAAACAGCCAGAAGTTGAACATTGATATTGACGGTTTAGTTGACCAACTGCCTGGTTTGCATTCATTAGTCTACATCCAGATTGGCGATATTCGCTCCTATCTCAGCGCTTATGGCCCTCACATTTTACGCGACGTGATGTCACACCTTATCACAGCGTTAAATTCATTCACGGATGATTTCGTTGATATCTATCGTGTACGCTCTGATGATTTTGCCGTGCTAGTTAGAGGGCAATATTCAACCAATGAACTTACCCAACTGGGCGAAAATATCGCCAAGACTTATCTCGAATCCCTTCAGAGTAGCAGCTACATGTATGGTACCGATATCAGTATTGGTATTTTCCCCAGCTTTGATATCGGACTTGCAGCGGAGGAAATCATCAAGATCGCGGCTCGCACCTGTCAATTTGCTGGGGAAAAGAAGCGTAACCGAGTTGGCGTATACAGTAATGAGACCAAAAGCAAAGTTGACCGACACTTCTATATCGAGC
Organism: Vibrio neptunius; assembly: GCF_000967495.1. Lineage (GTDB taxonomy): Bacteria > Pseudomonadota > Gammaproteobacteria > Enterobacterales > Vibrionaceae > Vibrio > Vibrio neptunius. The sequence goes on from NZ_JXXU01000013.1 coordinate 23,128, forward strand.
GCGAACTGGCCAATGCTATTCATAACCAAACCCTATCGGTAAAGTTTCAACCCATTATCTGTGCTAAAAAAAATCGCGTCGCCAGCTTCGAAGCATTAGTTCGTTGGAAAAGCGATAAAATTGGAGAAATTTACCCGGATGAATTTATTGAAGTGGCAGAGAAGAAGGGTCTGATCGTTGAGCTAGGGTACCTTATCTTTTCTAAAGCGAGTCAATTCATCAAGCGATACTTATCCGTTCATCGCACCAATATTCGAGTCAATGTTAACGTGTCCGTTTTACAACTGTTGAATCATCAGTTTCCAGATCGGATCAAGCAAATCGCGGATCAACATGGCGTCGAAACCAGAAACATTGTCTTGGAATTAACCGAAACCATCATTCTCGATGGCAACAAAGGGGCGATATCTCAGTTAAGTCGTTTGAGTCAGTATGGTTTTTTACTTTCCTTGGATGATTTCGGATCCGGTTACAGCTCCCTCAATAGCTTTTTTGACCTCCCCCTAAATCAGATTAAAGTCGACAAGTTGATGGCTTGGCGATGTCTCGACAACCCTGCCACTATGGAATACCTGACCTTTATCACTCAATTGTGCCAATCACATAATGTAGATATTGTGGTAGAAGGTATTGAGAATGCTGAGATGCAGAAACGTTTCACTGAAATGGGGGCTTCATTCCTCCAAGGTTACTGGTTTTCTAAGCCTCTTTCTGTCGCTAGTGCAAGTCAATACATATCCGTCTAACGGCAGCCTCTTTCACCCAATCATCAAAAACTCGAGAGTTCTACCAGTTTTTGGGTGTAGATCTGTTGTGGCTGTTGGAATAGAGTCACGGTTTCTCCCTGTTCAACAATTTCGCCTTGCTGCATGACAATGGTGTAGTGACATAACGACTTGACCACATTCAAGTCATGGCTGATAAACAAATAGGTCAGCTGATACTTTTGTTGCAGCGATTTCAGTAAGTCTAGGACTTGCGCCTGAACCGTGCGATCTAATGACGATGTGGGCTCATCCAGTAAAATAAATTCAGGCTTTAAAATTAACGCCCGTGCTATCGCGATACGCTGGCGCTGACCTCCTGAGAATTCATTAGGATAACGATGGCGAGTCTCAGGATCGAGGTCAACTTCCTCCATCACTTCGCATATCATCTTGTCGACCGTGGGGTCATCATAATCATAATGAACACGCAGCCCCTCACCGATCACCTGGGCCACAGACATTCTCGGGTTCAGAGCTGAAAACGGATCCTGAAACACCACCTGCATTTTACTGCGGTACGGTAGCATCTCTTTACGATCTAAGCCTTGCAGTTCATGCTGCTGATAAGAAATCGAACCTTGGGAATGAACAAGACGCAGAATCGCCATTCCCGTTGTTGACTTACCAGATCCACTTTCACCAACCAAACCAATCGAATGACCACGTTTTAAATCAAACTTCATGTCAGTCACGGCTTTTATATGCGATACCACACGTTTAAACAGGCCACCCGTAATTGGGAACCATACTCTAAGATTGGCGACAGATAACAGGTTGCTGGCATCAGCGGAGACTTCAACGGGCAAACCTCTAGGGTCTGAGTTTATTAACTTTTGGGTATAGGGGTGTGTTGGCATGGCAAAGAGTGACTGGCAGTCCGCTTCTTCTACCAGCTCACCATTTTGCATGACGGCTACACGGTCTGCGATGCGCCGAACAATACTTAAATCGTGGGTAATAAATAACATCGCCATGCCTAACTCTTGTTGCAGCTCTTTTAGCAGGTCCAAAATCTGCGCCTGCACAGAGACATCCAGTGCGGTTGTTGGCTCATCTGCAATCAATAACTCAGGCTCATTGATAAGAGCCATGGCAATCATCACTCTCTGTCTTTCACCGCCAGATAACTCATGTGGATAGGCATTAATCTTTACATCTGGGTAGCGTATGCCAACTTTAGCCAACCACTCGACAGCTAAAATTTCGGCTTGCTTTTGCCGCACACCACGATGAATCGAGAGTGTTTCGACTAACTGCTTGCCCACTTTATGCAAAGGGTTAAGCGATACCATAGGTTCCTGAAAGATCATTCCGATCCTACCACCGCGAATTCCCCTTAATTGCCTCTGCGAGCAGCTCAGCATGTCGATGCCATCAAAATGGATGCTGCCCTCCAAATAATGGGATGAACCATTGGGAAGTAATTTCAACACTGAATTAGCGGTCACAGACTTACCCGAGCCACTCTCTCCAACCAATGCAAGCGTCTCGCCTTTGTTGATCGACAATGACACCTGATTGGTCACTCGCTCGATCGCTTTTCCACGACCAAACCCTACAGATAAGCCGTCTATTGTTAATACTGGTTTGGTCATGGTTATCTCCCTTGATGATGAGGGTCAAAGGCGTCGCGAACCGCTTCACCGACAAATACAAGCAAGGTTAGCATTAGCGACAATACAAAGAAGGCTGAAAAACCTAACCATGGTGCTTGTAAATTCGCTTTCCCCTGAGCCAATAATTCACCCAATGAAGGCGAACCCGCAGGCAAACCAAAACCCAGAAAATCAAGAGAAGTGAGGGTGGTTACGGAACCGGAAAGAATGAAAGGCATCATAGTCAAAGAGGCGACCATCGCATTGGGTAACATATGGCGTCTCATAATACGTCTATCACTGACGCCCATTGCCTGCGCGGCTCTAACATAATCGAAGTTTCGACAACGCAAAAACTCTGCTCTGACAACCCCAACTAGACTCATCCAGCTAAACAAAACCATAATGCCGAGCAACCACCAGAAATTGGGTTCAACGAAACTAGACAGAATAATCAACAAGAAAAGGGTCGGCATTCCGGACCAAACTTCGATAAAGCGCTGACCTAACAAATCGAGCCAACCACCGTAGTAACCTTGGGTAGCACCAACAATCACTCCAATCACACTGGAAATGATGGTCAGCACAAAACCAAACAACACAGAGATCCTGAATCCATAGATGATTCGTGCTAGGACATCCCGCCCTTTGTCGTCAGTGCCAAGCAGATTGACGCTATCGGGCGCAGACGGCACCGAGCTAGAGATGTTGAAATTGATCGTATCATAGCTAAAACGAATCAAAGGCCAAATGATGTGCCCCTCTTCTTCGATCAGCTCAACAACATAGGGGTCGGTGTAATCCGCTTCCGTTTCAAACTCCCCTCCAAACTCAGTTTCCGCATATTGAGTGATGACTGGGTAATACCAACCTCCTTGATACTTCACAAGCAAAGGCTTGTCATTGGCGATCAGCTCAGCAAACAAACTGGTTAAAAATAACGTCATAAAAATCCACAGTGACCAGTAACCACGTTTGTTTGCTCGAAACCTTAGCCAGCGCGCTTCATTTAACGGATTGCGTCTTTTTTTTGTCAGCATTAACGCGCCTCAAAATCTATTCTTGGGTCAACCCAGGTGTAGGTTAAATCAGAGATGATGCTCAGAATCAAGCCAAGCAGCGTCATAATATATAAAGAACTAAACACCACTGGATAATCTCGTTGGATCGTTGACTCAAACCCGAGCAATCCAATGCCTTCAAGTGAGAACATGACTTCAATCAACATAGAACCGGTGAAAAAGATGCTGATGAACGCCGCAGGGAAACCAGCAATGATGATCAACATCGCATTACGAAACACATGTTTGTAGAGAATACTTCTTTCATCCAAACCTTTCGCTCGTGCCGTTACAACGTATTGTTTGTTTATCTCATCGAGAAAAGAGTTCTTGGTCAACATGCTCAATGTTGCGAATCCACCAATAACCATCGCCAGTATCGGTAACGTCAAATGCCAAAAATAATCGATGATTTGCTCATACCAAACGAGCTGCTCAAAGTTGCTGGATACCAGTCCCCGAAGCGGGAACCAGCTCAAGTAGTTGCCACTCGCAAACAAGATGATCAAGATGATGGCGAACAGGAAACCTGGGATCGCATAGCCAACAATCACGACAGCACTTGACCAAACGTCAAATCGAGAGCCATGGTGGATGGCCTTCATGATACCCAAAGGAATGGAAATCAAGTAAATGATCAGCGTGCTCCACAAGCCCAATGAAATAGAGACAGGTAAGCGCTCGACAATTAAATCAATCACATTACCGCCTTTGAACAAGCTTTCGCCAAAGTTGAATGTGGCGTAGTTTTTGAGCATATCAAAGTAACGCTCATGCAGAGGCTTATCAAAACCAAACTGCTTTTTTATCTCCTCAACGACTTCTGGATCCAGACCTCGTGAGCCTTTATAACCCGTCGAGTTAGCGTCACTGCCTACATCGAGGTCAACTTCACTGCCGCCACCAGCAAAACGTTCCATAATGCCAGAGCTATGCCCTTCTAACTGGGCAATAGCCTGCTCCACCGGTCCTCCCGGTGCAATCTGAATAATGAAGAAGTTGATGGTGATGATCGCCCACAGCGTGGGGATCACCAAGAATAAGCGACGAAATATATAGGCTGCCATCTATCCCTCTGCTAACGTCGTTTTTCAGGTAACTTGGCAGCTTTATCCTTTGATATCCACCAAGTATCAATACCTAAGTCATATCTCGGCATGTTGTCAGGACGCTCGAATTTGTCCCACATCGCAACACGATACTCACTCACGTGCCATTGTGGAATGATGTAAAAGTTCCACTGCAACACTCGGTCGAGAGCACGCCCTAAAGAAAGCAATGCGTCTGGGTCTTGCTGCTTTTTCGATATCTGCATCGTCAAGCTATCGACCACTGGGTCAATAACACCAGCCTTGTTGTAAGAAGAATCTATGTAATCAGAGTTCCAAACAATCTTCAAGCTTGGACTCGGATAAGGGTTTGCAAAAAATGCTGAAGAAACCATGTCGAAATCACGATCATTTCGTCGTTTAATATATTGAGTGGTATCGACAGAACGTATTTTCATATCAATGCCTAAACGCTTCATATTTTTTTGTACTGGAATCGCTATACGCTCAGTAGTTGGGCTATAGATCAAAAGTTCAAAGCTAAACGGTTGACCCGTTTTAGTATTGGTGAGTACTTTGTTTTTCAGCTCCCAACCTGCTTCTTTTAGCAACCTAAACGCTGTACGCATCTGGGCACGAATACGCCCCGAACCATCGGTAACCGGAGGCTGAAACTCTTCTGTAAACACACGACGTGGAACCTCGTCTTTAAATGGCTCTAAAACCTTCAACTCCTGATCGCTCGGTACGCCCTTCGCCTCATAGTCGGTATTCTGGAAGTAACTGCGAGTGCGAGTGTACTGACCATAGAACATGTTTTTGTTCATCCACTCGAAGTCCATTGCATACGTCAGAGCCTCACGGACTCTAGCATCTTTGAACACTTCACTTTGTGTATTAAAAACAAAAGCTTGTGTGTTTTCTGGCTTCTGATGAGGTATTTCTTGTTTGGTGATATACCCCTTATCAAAATTCACGCCTGAGTACGAGTTGGCCCAAAACTTCGCTGAGTTTTCCAGACGAAAATCAAATTCACCGGCTTTGAACGCTTCCAGCATGACAGTGTCGTCGCGGTAGTAATCGTATTGTACTTCCTTGAAATTATTACGACCGACGTTTACTGGCAGATCTTTAGCCCAATAGTCCTCTACTAGCGAATAAGTCACACTCTGGCCAGATTTATAATCAGCAATTTTATATGCTGAGCTACCAACTGGAGGAGTAGTAAGAGGTTCTGAAAATTTCTTATCTTTCCAAAAATGTTCTGGCAATACACGGGTCGTTTGGGCAAAGCTGAACATCTTTTCGCGATTAGGCGTTGCCATTTCAATACGAACAGTCAGATCGTCTTTTGCCGTGACCGATTTAATATCCTTATAGTAAACGCGATACTGCGGTACACCTTCGGTCATAAATTTATCAAACGTGAAAGCGACATCGTGCGCAGTGATTGACTCGCCATCGTGGAAACGTGCCTTGGGGTTAATGTCCACCTCTAGCCAGGTGTAGTCATCCGAGTATCTCACTCTCTCTGCGATCAGAGGGTAGTAGGCATCGATTTCATCACTGGGAGAAAACATGAGCGTGTCATACAACTCTCCTGTTGCAGCAGCGGCGACACCTCTGGAAGCGAATCGGTTGAAGTTATCGTACGTCCCGACTCGACCATAAGTCATTTTGCCAAATTTCGGGGCGTCAGGGTTGACATAATCAAAGTGAGTAAAGTTGCTTGGGTATTTCGCCTCGCCAAAACCAACTAAACTAGTCGTTTCGATAACTTTGGCATAACCGATCGAGCTTAAGCTCGCAATCATTGTCCCTAATAAGACACTGCGCATTCTTGTCATTACCATTCCCTCGGCTGAAATCGCTATTCTCAAATAAACAATTAATATTAATAATTCAATTACTTGAATAAGTATAGGTGTTCAACACAAACCTTTCGAAGAGTTCACGTAAGAATGGGCATACGTCACTGGTGAGTGGCTTGTTTCAATGTCGAGTTGTGAACTGATCCTAGTTCTGAAGTTACTCGACGAGTCACTCCGAACGCTGCCAGCTCAGAAAGCCGAAACGCATATGAAGACTTTCTTATTGTGGGTGACGAAACACGATACACAACCAACCTTTTCTAGTTGTTGTGCTGTTCAAACATCACATACATTTGGGTGACTGTCCCCAAAGGTGCTCCGTTCAAACATCACATACATTTGAGTGACTGTCCCAAAAGTACGACTCGTTTGAGTGACTGTCCACGAAGGTATGCGCACGAA